>ASPJ01000012.1 GCA_000405805.1 Fidelibacterota bacterium SCGC AAA003-L08 | reverse complement strand
CCATTCGTATATGCTGTCCCTGTTGCAAAACTGATTTGTTTGGGCTCACCACCAGGGTGATGAACTCCAACTTCAGCTGATTGAGTAGATCCAGTATTAACATTCCATCCCGCATAAAATACATTCCATGAATCAAGTACATTCCCAGTAATCTCTACTAAAGAAATATCAGGTCCAGTGATATTACTACTACCTGAAAAATCATTAGAAGACCATTTATTTTGAGAACCATATGCATAACTTCCCATACTTGCCCAAGAACCACTGCAGGATGTAGTTGCATAATTAAAATAAAATCTAAATGTATTAAAATTCTCTCCTTGAGTACAATGATTAGCTGTTAAAAAATATGGTGTTAAATCATTGGATGTATTATTTAACATGCCTCCAGAACACATCCATCCATTCATATCTAAATGAGCTGCTGAGTTTATTTCATCTTCATATGGATCAGCCTCTGGACATACTACATTAGTCCCACATTCATCGCGATTATTCATCATATTATAAAAATCTTTATAATCATGGATTATTCTATTAATACTAATATTAGCTAGTTCTTCAGTTCCTACTGGTTCATAATATTCGAGCGTACATATATCCCCTGGCAATTGTGGAGTAGAAAATGCATCTGCATTATTCGCTGAAGTATATCCTCCAAGTATAATATCGTCTGCATTATAAATATATAATGTAGCACCCTCAGGGAGGATAAAATTATCATACACAAACCCTATAGAGTATGCACCTTCAGAGTGAATAGATAATCTCCAAATTGAATCTCCATTATCTAAAACTTCCCATGAACCGTGAGTATTTATATTGATATTTGTATCATATCGATAACCATATCTAAACGGTGCAGGACTAGGTCGGTTAGCATCTTCATTTAGTAATTCATCTACATCAATACCTATCGTTGCAAACAGGGGGATATCTAATCTAAGGTTAGTATTATCAAAACTATATGGTCTGCCTCCAATATTTTCTTGTGCATAGGAAATTCCAAAAACAAAAAACATAATGGCTATAAATTTAATCTGATTCATAATTTTACCTTCAATAAAATTGATTATTTTAAACTATTCTAATATTAAGACACGATGCAATAAATAACAAAGCCAAGATTATAACAGAATGTAACAGAGGACTACTCTAAAAATGGGATTATATAATCAAATGTTTTTCGAACTCCTAATGATAATTGAACAGCATTTAAATTCTGATCTGGCTCTGATTCAATCATTGCTAAATTCCCTGATAAAAGTTGAGGGAATAATATATTCAGAGCAATACCTAATTTGTTTTGTGTCGTCCATATAAATCCAAACCCCGGAGTGATAACTGACCCTTTTGAGTTCTTAGTTTCAAGACCATTCCATTGTGCTGCTCCTGAATATTTGTACTGCATATATACGCCTAATGCAGCATTAATAAATTTTATTTTTTGGGTTAATAATGTACCTGAGAAATCCAATCGAATTGGGGATAAAAACCCCTCTTTACTTTCTGATATAGGATATGCTATTGAAGTAGATACTCCCCAAAAAATAATGGGAGGGGTTAACTTCCTAAAAAATTGTAATTCTCCAATCCACTGATAAGTCCCTTCGCTCATTGCAAAATGACGATGTTCTGGATATATTTTTTCCTCTTGACCCTCATCATTAAGTACGGTATCATATAAAAATGGACTTTTAGTTAATCTGTTTTTAGAAGGAATAGCTAAACCAGTGCCAATAAATAGTCGATTCCCCTGCATACCATCATTTAATATTAGATAACGCAACAATAATCTTGCATCCCCAAAAATACCTTCATTTACATTTGAAAATGGCTCATGAGTTCCTTCATCTCTATGGTGTGGAGTTTGGTTCTCACCGGGGACTTCATTATAATCCATGATGCGGATGCCAATAGCTTTAGAAATAGTAAAATTAAAATAATCTGATAATCCAATTGTTAATGCTGGATTCATAATATAAGAATTCAATAAACCAGAATGTGGATATCCTTCACCAATATCGCCATGTTGCCAATCAAGATATTCATAAGAACAATCTAGACTTCCCATTATTTGCCCAGACCAAAGGCCAACTCCTTTATCAGAACTCCCAACTGGGAGTGTAGGATTACTTCAGAGTGCTCATTGCCCAAATAAATTAGAAACTAAAACAAAATAAAATAGTATAATTATAGTCGTATTTTTCATAATTTTCTCTTTATAATTTAGGACAGAATGAATACCAAATTTATAATATTAATACATTTACTTGTAACTTTCTTGTTTAGCAGTCAATTCCAATTCCAAGCTGATGGAGAATTATTAGAATATACAGAAAATAATATTATAGTAAATAAGCTTACTGAAAATGTTGAAGTTTTCAATGATAGTTTATATCTAAAAACAGATCAAGCATATCATTATAAGGCTCTGGGCACACTATATTTATATGGAAATACAGAGATGATTTCCAATGCTGATACTCTTAAATGTGACTCAATGATCTATTGGATGGATAAAGATTCTCTATTTGCATTTGGGAATGTAACATTAAGACAAATTAATCAAACATTAGATGCCACTAATTTACATTTTTGGGAAACTACTGGTTACAGAGGGTCTTCATTTATTGCAAATGATGATGTGACTATTATTGGATCTAATAAAACTATTCAAGCAAAAAATATTCAATATGATGATATAAGTCAAAAAATGATCTTAGCTGATAATGCAACTATTTCATCAGATAATAGAGAACTTTTTGGGGATAATATCAATATTAAATTTAATGATTCTTTAATTTCACATATAAATATAAATGGAAATGCAAAAGCACATAATATTATCTATGCAAAAATTAAAAAATCAAATTTAGAGCAGAAAAGGCTTGTTGATATTATGCTTGGAGATAATATTGACGTTGAGTTTGAAGGTGATCAAGTAAAAAATATAATTTTAGACCGAATGGCATCTACTATGTATCATGCAATTGATAGCACATTATTAATTGGAACTAATTCAGTCAATGGTGAATTGATTAATTTAAAATTTGATAATGATGAATTAAATTCAATTAATGTTAGAGGGGATGCTAGAGGAGAATTTACACCAGAGGCAGAAAATTCTAAAATTGATTCTACTATTATATATAAATCTGATGAAATAGATTATTTTATTAATACCCAGGAAAGCTATCTGTATAAATCTGGAGAGATTAAATATCAAAATATGATATTAGATGCTAATTATATTCACGTTGACTGGGATAAAAATATGCTTAATGCTATTAAAAAGTCAGACAAACTTCCATCTGTGATTACTGCTGATGGTGAACCAATGGAGGGAGACTCATTAAAATACAATTTATTAGATAAACATGGGACAATATATAAAGGTAAAACTAAAGTAGACAATGCCTATTATCATGGTGAACAAATCTATCGAGACGATCCTAATTTATATCATGTAATATCAAGCCAATATACATCTTGTGACTTAGACCATCCCCATTACTCATTTTTTAGCAATAATATGAAAATGATCCCCGGAGATCGGATTATCGCTAGACCATTAATATTAAAAATTTTGGATTTCCCAATTATGGGAATCCCGTTCGCCATACTACCTAATAAGGGGGGAGATAGACATAGTGGTTGGATTATGCCTAGTTTTGGATTTGATAATACAAATGGTTCAACAATGAATGGGCTTGGATATTATTGGGCTCCCAATGACTATATGGACTCAAAACTAATAGTTAATTTTGCAGATAGAATTGGTTTTTGGGTTCGTAATACAATAAACTACAAATTGAGGTATAAAATTGATGGAAAAATTGATATTAAACTTGTGAGGAAGCTTGCTGATACCAAATATATTGAATCTATTATAACAGATTCAACAACTCAACAATATGAAATAAATATTAAACATAGCCATACCATAAGTCCCTCTCAAAAGTTAAATATAAATTATAATTATGTTTCAAATTATGATTTTCATAATAATACAGGATCAGACCCATTGGAGAATATTGATAAGCAACTATCAAAATCATCTTTGATTTATTCAAAATCATGGTCAGACTGGGGAAATTCAATGTCATTTAGTATATCTGATATTACTGATTTAAAAAAACAAGAGTTAATAGCTTATAGCCCCCTAGATACTACGTCTGTAATTTTCCCTGTTATACGTAATAATTTTCCGGGGATTAATTTTTATCATTCTACGAGCAATTTATTTGGGAATGGAGATAAATGGTACCAAGCATTAAAATGGTCTCTGTCTAGCCAGCATACTGGATATTATAAAAAAGGTGTTTATGCTGATAATAATTTTACTTGGCAAGATACAACGGATTATAAAAATGGTGTTACTACTCACCTAGAATTAGCATATCCTAATAAAATATTCCAATGGTTAAATATTGCTACAAGAATTGGATTAAAAGAGGATTGGATTTTTAAATATAATGATTATGATGAAAATGAAGAATATACCATCAAAGATGGTTTTAAAAGAAGAATGACAATTGGATTGTCTGCAACATTAAATACAAAGGTTTATGGAGTTTTCCCATTAAATATTGGTTCTCTAGAAGCAGTCCGCCATACTATTACTCCAACATTTTCATTATCCTATATCCCGAATATTACTAAGCCTATTTTAGGTTACAATTTGAATTCCATATTTACGAATGGGGGAGAATTTCAATTCTCATCAGATGGAAAACTTCTTGACCCTTTTTACGGTAGTGCAGTAGCCCCTACATCTGAGAGAGAACAACTGATTTATAAATTTAAAATTCAAAATTTATTTCAGACGAAACATAACTATGATGATGGGCCACAAAAAAATAATATTTTAGATTGGGGAATTAATACTAGTTATAATGCCTTTGCAGATAGTTTAAATTGGTCTTCAATAACATCTAGAATTAAATCTAAAATCCCCGGTTTATCAAGTATTAATATTGATTTGACACATGATATATATGAACTAAAAAATGGAATGCGTATTGATAAATATAGAAATGAATTCTATGGTATTCCTGCCCCTTATCTAACCAGACTAAATGCGACAACCTCCATTTCCCTTTCAGGGAAGAGATTAATTGGTTTTCAAGCTGATAGTTCTAATCATAATAATCCTATAATACATACAGAAAATCTTTGGTCTACTAATTTTAGTATATCTTATAAAAAACAGAAAGAATTGGATTATACTACTAATGAAATGAAATGGCAAGAAACATTTCAGTTGAATACAAACACTACCTTGCGGTTTAGTCAAAAGTGGAAATTAAGTTATAGAGTTGGTTTTGATTTAATGAAACAAACAATGGGTTGGCAATCCTTTGTATTTACAAGGAATCTACATTGTTGGGAGTTTAGCTTTAAATGGATTCCTGGAAGAAGTTATTTCTTGCATATATATGTTAAAAAACCTGATCTCAGAGATGTTAAATTAGAATCACGTTCTAAAAGAGATCAAAACAAATACTTTTAATTTAATTAATAATTTTTCTTTGATTTAATAGCTTTAAAGAATCAAATTTTAATATAATGAATTTATCTGATTTATTAAATGAAACAACAGTATGTTGCCCTTTAGTGTCTAATACTAGAAATGGTGCAATACAAGAACTGCTTAATCATGTTCAAAATCTTGGCTATATTTCAGCTACAATTAAGTTATACTCATATATTGAAGAATTAGAAAATAACCATTCTACAGCTGCGGGAAAAGGCGTTGCATATCCTCACAGTACTTCGATTGAGGTAAAAAAATTAACATGTGTTTTAGGAATATCAAAAGTGGGACTTGATTTTAATTCTCCTGATAGTCAATTATCTCATATAATTCTATTATCATTAAGTTCTAAGGATGAACCTGATAAACATCGGAAATTCATTACACTGTTTAGATCGATGATTGTGAATTCAAATATTAGGACATTGATGCTTGAAGCTGATAATTCTACTAAAATTTCAAATATAATAAGTAATTGGGAAGATCAATATTTATTAATGGATGATTTAGAGTAATGAATAAAATCCGCAACATAAAAGGAACTAAAGATTTATTGCCTGATACAACTTTTATTTGGCAAGAATTAGAAGAAAAAATACATCATTTTAATCAGCAATTTGGATATAAAGAAATTCGCACGCCGGCATTTGAAGAATCTGATTTATTTAAAAGGAGTGTTGGATCTGAGACTGATATTGTTAATAAAGAAATGTACTCTTGGATAGATCAAGGTGGAAATAATTTAACTTTAAAACCTGAGTTAACAGCACCTGTTACTAGAGCATATATACAACATGAATTAGGCAAATCTAATCCCATTAATAAACTATATTATATTGATGCATTATTTAGAAGAGAAAGACCTCAAAAAGGAAGACAGCGACAATTCCATCAATTTGGAGTAGAGGTATTTGGTTCTAAATTCCCAGAACAAGATGCTGAAATAATTATTATGGCATTTACATTTCTACAGTCACTGGGACTGGATGATATTAGTTTGGAAATTAATACAATAGGAAGCAAGTCTATAAGAGGAGCATATATAACTATCCTGCAAGATTTATTAAATAAATATCGCCAGGATTTTTCTGCTATTGATAAACAAAGATTAGATAAAAATCCTCTTCGTTTATTTGATTCAAAAGATTTAAAATGCAGAGAAATTGTTAATGAAACTGCTCCTACTATTTATGATTATATCAGTAAAGAAGATAGATTACATTTTGACAATGTATGCTCAATACTTAATGATTCTGGAATACAATATACTCATAATCAAAAATTAGTTCGGGGATTAGATTATTATACGCGTACTACATTTGAAATCAAATCGTCCTCTCTTGGTTCTCAAGATGCATTATGTGGTGGAGGTCGTTATGATGAATTAGTTGAGCAATTGGGCGGAACTTCAACTCCTGCCGTTGGATTTGCAGCAGGCATTGAAAGAATAATAATGACTCTGGAAAATCAAATCCAACGAAGCCATAAATCAATCGATATATTTATGATTCTTATAAGTAGTGATGCTTTAAGCCCTGGGATGAATTTAGCTAATAATATTAGAAATAAATGTAACCTATCTGTTATTACTGAAACATTGCGAAGAAGTATGCGCTCACAAATGCGTGAAGCAAATCGACTAAATGCAAATTATTCTATTATTATAGGTGAAGATGAGATTAAATCTAATACTGCTATTATTAAAAATATGCAGAATGGAGAGCAAATCAATATGGATATGGATAAAATAATAAATTATTTTATTAAAGGATGAACCCTCAATGTATTTTAATCCATTATCATGAAATAGGCCTCAAAGGTGATAATCGATCTTGGTTTGAAAAAAAATTTATTAATAATATTGAAACTCAGCTTGTTAATCTTCCATATACAAAAGTGCAACTTAAGGCCGCTCGAATATTAGTGTTTGGAATTGATTCTAACCAATACGTGCAATATCAGGAAAGATTAAAAAATGTAATGGGATTAAAACATGCCTACTTAATGTCAATTGTAAAATTAAATGAAAATGACATAAATAAAGAAGTTCAAAAACAAATATCTAATCTAAATTTTAAAACATTTAGAATCTCCACAAAAAGACAAGATAAAAATTTCCATTTAACATCTCCTGAGCTTAATCAATTAATTGGGGCTAATGTTGTTGAAACTACTGCCAAGAATGTTAATCTAGGAAATCCTGATTTAAATATTATTATTGAATTAGTAAATGGAGAAGCATATATAGGATATAAGAAAATATCTGGTTATGGAGGTTTGCCTATTGGAACTGGTGAAAAAGCTCTGAGTTTAATCTCTTCTGGAATAGATTCCCCTGTCGCATCATTTTTATTGCTTAAAAGAGGTGTAAAAATTGATTATGTACATTTTCACAGTGTTCCATCAACATCGAAACAATCTATAAATAATGTTCGAAAAATATTATCACAACTATCAAAATATCAAATCGAATGTAATCTTTACAATATTCCTTTATTAGAAATTCAACAAAAAATTATGGAAAACAGTATAGATAAATACTGGGTTATCTTATTTAGAAAAGCAATGTATGCAATATCAAAACTACTTGCAGATAAGTTAGGTATAAATGCATTAATTACAGGAGAAAATATAGGCCAAGTAGCTTCACAAACAATTTCAAATATTCGTGCCGCATCTGATTCTATTGATATCCCTGTTTTACGACCACTGGCTGGTATGAATAAAGAAGAAATAGTTAATATTGCAATTGAAATTGAGACATATGATATATCAATTGAGCCTTACGAAGATTGCTGTTCGTTTTTTGTTCCTCCACATCCTTCAACTAGTGCTAATGTAGAAACTATTAGGAAAATAGAAAAAACACTTAATCTAGATGATTTATATCATCAATTAATTTCAAATGTAACCGTAGAGAGTATTTCATTTTATGAATAAAATTAAAATATTATCCTGGAATGTAAATGGGATTAGAGCTTGCATTAAAAAAGGGTTCGTGGATTCAATGGAATCCATTGAGCCTAATATAATTTGTTTGCAGGAAACCAAAGCACACCAAGAACAAGTAGATGAAATATTACCTGAATATAAATATAAATATTGGAATTCTGCTGAAAAAAAAGGTTACTCAGGAACTGCAATCTTTTCAAGAATAGAACCTTTAAATATTACATATGGTATAGAAAAGTACATCCAAGATAGTGAAGGACGCGTTATAACTTTAGAATTTAATAATTATTATTTAGTCACTGTATATACTCCAAATTCCAAGCGAGATTTATCAAGATTAGATTATAGATATAATGAATGGGACCCTGCATTCTTAAAATATATTAAAAACTTAGAAAAGCATAAACCTGTAATTTTTTGTGGAGACTTAAATGTTGCCTATCAAGAAATTGATTTAGCCAACCCCTCTACTAATAAAACAAAAAATAGTTTCCCTGGTAATGCTGGATTCACTGATAAGGAACGAGAACGATTTGATAATATAGCTAATTCTCAATTAATAGATACTTTCCGTTTTTTAAATCAAGAAGAAGGACATTATACCTGGTGGAGTTATATGAGACAAGCAAGAGAACGTAATATTGGGTGGAGAATAGATTATTTTTGTATATCAAATATTTTAAAGGACCAATTAATATCTTCAGTAATTTTTAATAAAATCATGGGGTCAGACCATGCCCCAGTTGTATTGGAAATAAATATATGATATCAAAAAATAAATTAAAATATTTAAGTTCTTTAAAAATAAAAAAATACAGATTAAAAGAGAACTTATTATTAATTGAAGGTTATAGGTTGATTAATGAATCCATAAAAGCACATGTATTGATTGAATCAATTTATTATTCTAAAAAATTTGTAAATAATAACAATAATCATCATCTTATTAATGCATGTGAAAACCAAAATATAAAATTAATAGAAGCCTCTGAAAAAGATATAAATCAATTATCAGATTCTATGAATAATCAAGGTGTAATTGCTGTTATTAATATGCCTAAAAAAACTGAGGATTATGAATATAATCATCAATTAATATTAGATTCTATATCCGACCCAGGTAATTTAGGGAATATTATACGTACAGCAGATTGGTTTGGATTAAAAAACATATATTTATCTGGAAATTCAATTGATCCATATAATTCAAAAGTAATTAGATCTGCAATGGGTGCTCATTTTTACATCAATATAATTTCAATTGATATAGCTCAACATATGGAAATACTAAAAAAAAATAATTTTGATATTATAGGAGCTGATATAATAGGAAAAAATTTATATAATTGGGATGTGCCAGATAAATGGGCAGTTATTCTAGGCAATGAAGCTCATGGAATATCTGATAAAGTCCGTAAATTTATTGATTATAATATAACAATTCCTAAAGATGGAAATATTGAAAGTTTAAATGTTGCTATGGCGGGAGGTATTTTCCTCTCTCATGTAAAACGTAATATAAAGGATTAATGGATGGTTATAAGTGATATTCTAAAGGCTGTTGGGAACACTCCTATAGTAAAATTAAATAAGATTGGTGCAGACTTAGATTGCCAGCTATATGCCAAATGTGAGTTTTTTAATGCTGGAGGATCTGTAAAAGATCGTATTGCAGTCAATATGATTGAGCAGGCTGAAAAGATAGGCAGAATAAAACCTGGGGATGTACTTATTGAGCCAACATCTGGGAATACGGGGATAGGATTGGCGTTGGCAGCAGCTGTCAAAGGCTATAAAATGATTATAACAATGCCTGAAAAAATGAGTAAAGAAAAGGAAGTAGTACTTAAAGCATTGGGTGCTAAAATATACAGAACTCCTACTGAAGCTGCATGGGATGATCCAGATAGTCATATTAGCCTTGCAAAAAAATTAAATCAAGAAATACCAAATTCTCATATATTAGATCAATATTCTAATATGGACAACCCTAATGCACATTATAAATATACAGCAAATGAAATACTAAATGATTTAGGAGAAAATTTAAAAATGATTGTTGCTGGGGTTGGAACTGGGGGAACAATATCAGGGATTGCTAAACGAATCAAAGAATATAACCATGATATACAAATTGTTGGAGTAGATCCTAAAGGCTCAATACTTGGAGGTGGAGATGAGATATTTCCATATCATGTAGAAGGTATTGGATATGATTTTTTTCCTGATGTATTAGATAATTCATTGATTGATCAATATATTAAATCTAATGATAAAGACTCCTTTACTATGGCTCGAAGACTTATAAAAGAAGAGGGACTATTGTGTGGCGGATCATCTGGTTCTGCTGTTTGGGCAGCATTATCTGCAGCTAAAAATTTAAATAAAAATGATAAATGTTTAATAATACTTCCCGACTCAATAAGAAATTATTTATCAAAATTTGTTGATGATGACTGGATTAGCGAAAATCTTTAAAATTTAATTTTATAATGCAACTATTATGGAACCTATTCTATTATATATTATTATAATATCTGTAACAATCTATTTATTTAATATTTTACGTTTTATTATAGGGATCAATAAGCCTTATGAGCTATTAATAAATAATGAAGAAATATCAATCTCTATTATAATACCTGTTAAAAATGGTTCAGATAATGCAGCAAGGATGTTTGATAATTTATTAAAACAAGAATATTCTGGTAATATGGAATTTCTCATTGTTGATGATAATTCTACTGATGATACTAAAAAAATTATTAATAATTATTCAGAAAAAGATACTCGCTTTAAGTATGTTCAATCAAAAGATGGATTAAATTCTTTAAATCATAAAAAAAGGGCTCTTGACGCTGGAATTCAAATTGCTCAATATGAATACTTGCTATTTACTGATATTGATTGTATAATACAATCTAAATGGGTGGAATCGATGGCTAAATACTTTGCCCAAAATATTGATTATATTATTGGTTATACTTATATTGATAACAATCATTCACTATTAAATAAATTTCAATGTATTGATTTGAAAATGTTACTTTTTGCATCTTACGGATCAACTGTGATTAATGCTCCCTGGGCATGTAGTGGGCAGAACCAAGCCTATACAAAAAAATTATATAATAATATTGGAGGCTTTGAGCCTTTATCTCAATATTTACAAGGAGATGATACTTTATTTTTACAATTAGCCCTGAAACATGGTGCAAAAATTATATTTAATAATAATCCTTACTCGTATGTAATATCACGAACTGAAATTAATTGGAGCAACTTATTATTACAACGTGCTCGATGGTCTGGGGATGCAAATGTTATGTGGAAGTTTAATTTGTATTTTTATTTAGCAGCACTTGCAACTTTTAGCATAAATGTATTAATTATCACATTGGGTTTTACATCATATTTTAAAATTGGATTACTAATATTATCCTTGAAAATATTATTTGAAATGATAATGTATACATCTGGAACAAAAAAATTACAGCATCAAAATAAAAACTATATAGATTTTATATGTTGGAGTTTAATTGTTCCTATATATACAATCACTATGGGTTTTGCTAGTTTCTTTCATATAAGATGGAAGGGAGAATCTATCAAATGATATATATAGGAATAATAATGACTATATTCTATCTAATGATACTTCTATGGCTAGCTTCTGGTATACTCAACTATTCTACAACTAAAACTTTAGGATTTCTACCGGGGGTATCCGTTATTATATCTGCTCATAATGAAGAAAAAAATATCAAAATATTATTAGGCTCTTTAATAAATCAAACCTATCTAGGGGAATATGAAATTATTATTGCAAATGATCGATCTAATGATTTAACCAAACAAATCATTACTGATTATATAAAAAAATATAATTATATTGATTTAATTGATATTACGGAAACTGCTATTGGATGGGGAAATAAAAAGTGGGCCCTACATCAGTGTATTAATAAATCTCAATATAATATTATCATTCAAACTGATGCAGATTGTATCCCCGGATCTGGATGGATTGAATCAATGGCCCAACAATTTGATAATCCTAATGTAGTATTTATATCTGCACCCTCTCCATTAATGAGTAATCACAATAAATTATCTGAATTTTATAAATTAGATAGTTTAGCACAAGATGCCCTGTCTGCTGGGGGGATGAGTCATAATTTATCATTTTCATGTACAGGAAGGAATATGGGATTCTTGAAAAAAAAATTTAAAGATATCAATGGTTATGAAAATATAGAACACTATATATCAGGAGATGATGATTTATTATTACAAAAATTTGCAACGATGTCTAATGGGAAAATAGCATTTAATTTTAATGCTGAAGCAATAGTTCCATCTCCTCCTCCAAAATCAATGGATGAATTTTTAAATCAACGTATTAGATATGGATCAAAAGCATTTGAATATTATAAATTAAATACAACCAAGGAATTTAAAATATTATTGCCATTTTTATATATTATCAATCTTATTTCACTAGTTGGCTTCATTATGTTTGTAGAAAAAATAGCAATAATATATTTAGCCCCAATATTAATCAAAATAGTTGCTGATTATTGGCTATGTAGTAGTTTTATTGGGAAAATATCAGAAAAAATAAATATTAAAGCATTTATTGTATTATCTATTATCCATCCAATATATATAACATCACTAGGCATATTATCCCCATTTATTGGCTTCAAATGGAAAAGCAATGATATTCATTAGATTACTACTATTTTTATCGTTAGCTTATTCAATAACAATTCAAAATTTTGAAATACAATTTTTAGGTATCCCTGCAGCTAAAGTAATATTGACAACAGAATCTATTGTATTTAATAATCAGCCAGCAACATCAATTACATTTTCTACGAATGCAATTAACTTGACAAAATATATTTTTAATATTGATAATAATTATAATACTATTACATCAAATAATATGAAAAATATATTCTCCTTTAAGAAATACACCTATCAGCCTAATGTTATAAATAATATTCAAACATCCATAATAGCTAATAAAGTTATCTATAATAATTCTTCAATAGAAATTCCTCAAGATACATTTAATATTTTTTCATTATTATGTTTTATATCTAGAAATAAATTACAAGAATTAGAAAAATTTAATATTGAAAGAGAAGGATTGAAATACAAGGGAACAATAATACCAGTAGATATATCTGATGAAAAAAATACTATAACATATAAGCTTTACCTGGAAGAAAATTATAATGCCGGAGATCATCCCCTTATTAAATATACTGACATATTTACCTGGGCATTATTTAAAAAAGAATCCGAAAAATATATAACCATTAATTATAATAATAATGAAATCGTAGAATGTATATTCCAATCTGGATTAATAAAAATGTATGCAAAAAATATTAATTATATTAATTAATATAATAAAAAAAGGGGATTAAAATAAAAATCCCCTTTTTAAACCGACGATATCAGGTATAGTTATTTCTTATACCCGGACCATGTAGCGACAATAACAAGTGCTACAAGACCAGCTAAACCACGTTCTCCAAATTGGCCCATAAGATTACCTACGCCTTCAATTGTACCAAAGTAGTCTTCAAATAATATGCCGACGACTATGCCTAGTACAATTAACTGCTGTAATAAGCCTGTAAAGACACCAATCCAGCCATTAATAGTTGTTATTGCATTTTTCATGTATACTCCGTTTTATACTATTGTATATATTGAGCAGCAGACATACATCTGCTGCTCAAATACTCAATAGATATTAGTCCATAAATGAAGCGAATACCATCAGAGCAAGCAACCCTGCCAGTCCACCACTAAAGAACGAATCTACTAAATTTCCAATACCGGCAATTGGATCATAACCAGTATCAAATAAGATATTAGCAAATACGAACGCAACGACAAGACCTTTGATGACTCCAACTATAGCACCTGCAACGCCATTAATATTAGCTGCAACATTCTTCATAGTTGTTTTCTCCTTTTGTTGTTTTTATTTACGATTGACTGTTCCTATAGCGATTGCATGCCCTAAGAACAATTTTTATAAACTTTAAGTAAAAACTGTAATATTAAAAAAAACTGTAAGAAAAATACCAAAAAACCTAAAAGTTTCCTTTGATTTCGCCTTACAGCCTACAATCTATAACATAAAAGTAATCTAAGGCAAGTATTATTTAAAGTAGTACTTTAACGTCTGGATTGTAATTTTGCAAGTAATCGAAGGATTTCGAGGTATAACCATATGAGTGTAACTAATAAACCAAATGCTCCATACCACTCCATATATTTAGGGATTCCAGCTTCTGATCCCTGCTCAATAAAATCAAAATCAAGGACTAAGTTCAAAGAAGCAATTATAATAACTACTACACTAAATCCAATGCTCATAGGAGACGCATTATCAATATTCATTACTGATAACCCTGAACCCCAAAAACTCATTATAAAATTAATTAAATATGCGATGCCTATTCCGGCAGTTGCCGCAAAAATTCCTAATTTAAAGTTTTCATTAGGTTGAATTATGCGACTTTTATAAGCAAATAAAAGCGCTACAAAGATACCTACTGTCAATAGAATTGCCTGTCCTGCGATTCCATCATAATACCGTTCATTAAATACTGCTGATACACCTCCAAGCGCTAATCCTTCTAATGCTGCATAAAGCGGGACTGTATATGGTGACCATTCTTTCTTAAATATAGTTGCAAGAGCTACAATAAACCCTCCAATAAACCCTCCTAGCATATAGCCTTTATTGGCTACCCCTAGTGTAGTTAAACTATTTATAGTATTTGTATAACTATAAAAAGCTGTCACTAACAATATAAAGAGACTGATTGTTGTTTTATTCACTGTGCCTTGCAAAGTCATAACACCTTTAGCTGTGTCTTGATTCATTTGAAATGTTTTTGATCCTAATGCGGGATTACCGCTTCTAAATGAAATCATTTTAAATCTCCTTTAAATTATTATTGTACTACTGCAAGCTGCCCACAGCCTGCATCTATGTCAAGTCCATTACTCCAGCGAACTAATATCTGAAAATTTTTATTATATAAATATAATGTATCTATAAATTCCTTAATAGTAGTATCAGAGGGTCTCTTATATTTCCCATCAGTCTCATTATATGGGATAATATTTACTTTGCATTTAGCAGAATTTAAAATTCTAGATAGTTCTGTCGCATCCGACACTGAACTGTTAATTCCATCCATAATAACATATTCAAAGGTTATCTTTCCTCTTTTATTGTTTTTGACATACATTTTATTCATATTAATTAAATCAGCAATTGGCCATTTTTTATTAATGGGCATTATATTATTTCTTGTTAAATCATTTGAAGCATTTAATGATATTGCTAATCCAAATTTATTTTTTTCTTCAATGAAACGTTTTATTTTAGGCACAATGCCTACTGTTGAAATAGTTATCTTTTGTGCACTAATATTAAACCCTTTTTTATTGTTTAATATGTTTGCCGATTTAATAACATTATCATAATTTAAAAAAGGTTCGCCCATACCCATATAAACAACATTATTAATTGCTAACCCGGATAACCTTCTTATAATAATTAATTGATCTAAAATTTCACCAGTAGATAAGTTTTGTAGTAACCCCATCTTGGCAGTTGCACAGAAATCACAGCCCAAATTGCATCCAGATTGTGATGATATACAAACAGTATGTCTATCAGCTTCATCTACCATGCTCACTGACTCAATAAAATTACCATTAATTGTTTTGAATAAAAATTTAATTGTTTTTTTATTTTGGGCAACTGTTTTAGAAATCAACTCTAATGTAGATAAAATACATTGTTCTTGAATTATTTCAATACAATTATTGGGTATATTGGTCATAACACTAACATCTTCAGACCCATGACAATACAACCATTCATATAGTTGTTTTGCTCTAAATGGTAAGAAATTATTCAGCTTGCACCAAACTTCAAGCTCTGGGAGATCCATCCCTTTTAAAAATATTTTATTGCTATTAGACATATTTATTTATAGTAAACATAATGTTTATTTATGGCTAAATTTACTTTCGTTTTTTATTTACAATAATATAAAAAATTTAATGGAAAAGTAAATTATGAAAAATATAGAGATTATAGAACAATTAGTCAATGATAAAAAGACTCTGAATTTAGAAATATCTAAAAAAATTATAGGGCAGAATAATATAATCGACTATTTATTTACCGGATTACTTTGTTCTGGTCATATCTTAATTGAAGGAGTCCCTGGGCTAGCTAAAACATTATTAATTAAAACACTTTCAGAAACTTTAGATTTAGACTTTAATAGAATCCAATTTACTCCTGATTTAATGCCTTCAGATATTACAGGAACAGAAATTATTGAAGAAGACCCGTCATCTGGAAAGAGAAATTTTACTTTTTATAAAGGACCAATATTTTCCAATATAATATTAGCTGATGAAATAAATCGAACTCCCCCCAAAACACAGTCTGCATTACTCCAAGCAATGCAAGAATATAAAATTACCAGTGGAGGAAAGACTTATGACATATCAGCCCCCTTCTTTGTTCTTGCAACTCAAAATCCTATTGAGCAGGAAGGGACATATCCTCTACCAGAAGCACAGCTAGATCGTTTTATGTTTAATTTATTAATTGATTACCCCTCTAAAGATGAAGAAGTACAAATTGTTAAAAATAATACTAACTTAAATACAGATGATATCAAAATTTCTATTAACAAAAAATCTCTCATACAATATCAAAATATAGTTAAGGAAGTACCTGTTGCAGATAATGTAATTGAATATGCTGTTAATTTCGTCTCTGAAACTAGACCAGATTATACTAGTCAAAAATTAATTAAAAATATGATAGATTGGGGAGCAGGGCCTAGAGCAAGTTCATATTTAATTCTAGGAGCTAAAGCTAAAGCAATCCTTGATAATCGAACCACTCCAGATATAGCAGATGTCCAAGCAATGATTAAGCCTGTACTAAGGCATAGAATCATTCCAAACTTTAATGCTGAAACTGAGGGAATTTCAAAAGACTCTATTCTAGATGAATTAATTAATTTGCTCTAATGAAATCTACTCAATATTTATCTTCAGATATTATATCTAAAGTTTCAAATTTATCCTTAAAAGCTCGATTATTAGTTGAGGGATTAATTGTTGGTATGCATAAAAGTCCTTACCATGGATTTTCTGTTGAATTTTCAGAACATCGATCATATAATAAAGGAGATGAAATACGAAATATAGATTGGAAAATATGGGGGAAAACAGATAAATATTTTGTAAAAGAATATGAAGAAGAAACTAATCTATTATCACATATCATATTGGACCAAAGTAAATCTATGACATATGCTTCTAATGATATATCAAAACTAGAATATTCGAAAATTTTATCTGCATCTCTTGCATACCTTATGCTAAAACAGCAAGATGGAGTTGGTTTAACTTTATTTGATTCTAAAATACGATCATTAATAGAACCTAAATCAAAATCTAATCATATTAAATCCTTGTTTTCAATCATGGAAAATACCACCCCTGGGTCTGACACCAAAATAGGAGATATATTGCATGTCAGTGCTGAATCTATAAAAAAAAGAGGGTTAGTAATTCTTATATCCGACTTCTTTGATGATGTAGAGTCAATTGTCTCTGGTATTAAACACTATAGATATAAAGGGAATGAAGTCATTGTATTCCATGTTTTAGATCCTAAAGAATTAAATCTTAGCTTTGATGAAAGAACTGAATTTATTGATCTAGAAACTGGAGAAAGTATAACAACTGACCCTTGGCACATTCAAAATGATTATAATAAAAAAATGATAGATTTTTGCAAAAAATTGGAGTTGAATTGCAAAAAAAATAAGGTGGACTATACACTATTAACTACAAATACTCCTGTTGAAATCGCTTTATTTGATTATTTATTAAAACGACAAAAAATTAATTAATCTAAATTAATTCCTTTTTCTATGGCAATATTTTTCATTGATGATAAGAAAACATTTATACTTTTAATAAGATTTCTCATTTCCTGTGAAGCTGCACTACTCCCTGTTTCTTCTATCTCTAAATCATTTGCATCTAAAAAATAATTTTTTGACTGTTCTGCATATGTTTTACATTGAATAAAACTAGAATAAGTTTCTTTAATCATATTATTTGAAATAGACTCTGAACTATCATTTATCTTATTATATATATCTACTGCTGGATCATATAATTGTTTAGCAAGACGCTGGTATAATACACCTACATTAAAATATAAATCAGGATCATCGTAATAAATTTCTAATAATTCAGTAGAAAGATCTATAGCTTGTTGATTTTTACCCATATCTATATATACAAAAATTAATTTTTTCTTTATTGATGTGGTGTCGTCAGCTAATTCAATTGCCTTCAAGTATTCTTGCTCTGCCTGATATAATAATTCTACATTACTTGATTCTGCATTGTTATTTGATGCTTGAAATTCTTGATACAATAAAGAAGCATTCATTTCATATAATACTGATGATGGATTTATATCTAGCCCTTTACTAACATATTGCCTCGCTGAATCATAATCATTGTTTGAAGCATAATATACAGCTAATGTAGTATAGGTTTCAGCTCTTGCAGAGTCAATTTTTATACATAAATTTAATTTTTCGAGCGCGAGATCATTAGCTCCAGCATTAATATTTTCTATGGCCTGATTAAATATATTAGTCCATGTTTCTTCTCTATATACCTCTACTCCTTCTCCAATGGTTTCTACAACCATCTTATCATAGTTCTCTTTTGTTAAATCCTCTGGAGGGACTAATAATTTTGGTTTTTCTAATTTTTGTTCGGGGTTTCTCCTTATAGCTTCATCAAGCATCTCTGCCATTTCTTCCCATCTTTCCTGAGGCTTATAAATTTCAGTTGCAAGAAAATAAGGAATTAATGCATTATCCTTTTCTATATCCATATTTAATGCTTGTAGTGCAAATTTTTCTCCTCTTTCTAAATCTCTTTCAGCTCGGGCAGCACTTTTTGCTGATCTGAATTCCATACTTGTTGAAGAACATCCAAATAATAATAATAATAATAATATGATTTTTATGTTATTGAACATTGTTTATACCTCAAAATATTTTAGAAATAAAAAAAGGCGTCTATAATGACGCCTTTAAATTTAATAATAATTTATAATTACTGCAGATAATTATCTGTTATCTCTTCCTCTTCGAGGCTTTCTTTTAATTTTTCTTCTTTTATGTGAACGTTTTTTATATAACGAATCATCATCATCACCAAGATCAAAATAATATTGATTGATTTTCATGCTAATAGCAGATTTTTTAGAACTAATATCATTCCCACGAGCAAAAATAAATCCTGCTAAGAATAAAGTAAATGTTAATATTTTAAATATACCTCTCATAAATATCACTGTTTTTAAACAGTCTCCTCATCGAATATACAACAAGAATGCAATATAGGTAAAGAATAAAATGTTAAATATTGTAACAACAGTAATTATTTGTGATTTTTATCACTTTTATCATCTGATTTCCATTCCAGCGGAACAATATTTGAGCATATTATTTCAATTTTATTTTTTTTATTCCCCTCTTTATCTGACCAAGAAGAGGTGTGAATTTTCCCTTCTAAGTATATGGATTGGCCTTTAGATAAATATTCATTAGCAAATTCTGCTAATTTATTCCAAACAACTATATTATGCCACTCAGTATTATTAACTTTTTTATTTTCGGAATCTAGCCACGTTTCATTAGTCGCCAATGAGAATGAAGTAACAGGTGCTCCTGATGATGTATATCGACATTCTGGAGCATTGCCTATATTACCTATTAAAATTACTTTATTTACACTTTTTGTATGCACAATTATAAATGATCCTTTTTAATATATGGAACCTTTAATGTGAATGTTGAGCCTTTACCCTCTTCTGAGATAATTATCAATTCTCCATCATGAGATTCTACTACTTTTTTAACAATTGTAAGTCCTATCCCGAAACCTTTAATATTATTTTTTGAATCTGATCTATAAAAAGGCTCCGTTAATTTTGAAATCTCATCTGCTTTAATGCCTTGTCCATAATCTATTACAGAAATATTCAAAAGGCCATCGTTAATCTGGAACATAATTTCACATGATTTATTTGATGACACCGAATATTTAATTGCATTATCTAATAAATTTCTAATTGCTAAAACCATCTTTAATTCATCTACTTTAACAGTACCATTTGGAATTTCTCCAATTATCTTAATTTTATTATCATTGTCAGGGAACATTTTTTTCACTTCATCCATTAATCTATGAATTGAAATATCCTCTAATTGTAAATCAGTATATGGAGTAGATAATTTATCAGACAATAATAAATTAGAGATAATTCCTTCTAATAGCACAATCTCTTCTTTTAATTTATATATATTTTTATGCTCAGGAATCATTTCAACTAATAACTGCATCCTGGCCAGAGGAGTGCGCAATTCATGACTTACATCCAGTAGAAGCATCTGTTTCTGATTTAGTAAAATTTTAATATTTTGAGTCATTTTATTTACTGATTTAGCTAAACTAGCTAATTCATCTTCCCCTGCAACTGGGATTGTTGAATCTAAATCGCCACTCTCAAATTCCTGTACGCGTTGTTTCATTAAAAATACAGGTGATAAAAAATTTCTCAATGATACATATAATATGGTAACTAATATTATGATCGCAATGACTGATATTAGTAAATCCCACTCAACTCCTCGAGGAGTAGTATCACTTCCAAAATAATACACATAATCATTATAAACTACGGATGTTGCATTTGATTCGTTAATTAATCCCATTTGAACAACCGTTGTATCTCCATTATCATTTTCAGGGAAGGTTACCCATTCTTCAAAATCTTCTTTTACTGTCCATGGAGAAAAAAGACTATCAGGGAACTCCTGTGATGAGGCCCAATATGGTTTGCCATACCCTAGGGTATCATTCCAATCTTGATCTATATAAAAAATTGCACAATTTAATGATATATTCTCAATATCTTCTCTAACTTTTATCGTGTCAGGAATACTCCCCCAGCCTTCAACCATATTCGCATATAAATAAGCTTCTTGAGCCTCTATTTCTCCTTCACCACCATATGGTTGATTTAAATAGTTAAATAAAATGATTATTAATATAATAGTAAACCCAACCATATAAGCTGTTAACTTAAAAAGTAAACTATTGCTAAAATTCTTCGTAAAGGGTGCTTTTTTATTTTGGAGTTGCAATGAATTTATACCCTATTCCATGTATAGTTTTAATGAATCGAATTTGATCTGTTGTATCCCCCAGTTTATTTCTAAGTCGACTTACCAATACATCTACAGATCTATCATATGATTGCCATGTAATTCCACGAAGGCTCTCAACCATTATCTCTCTATCCATAACTTTGCCTGGGTTTTCTGCAAATAGTAGTAATGCTTCATATTCAGATGTCGATAGATGTAATATCTCTCCATCTAATAAAACTTCTTGTTTTAATTTATTTATATTGAGGTGGTCAAAATCTAAAATATCCACCATTGCCCCGGGAGATGAACTTCGACGCAAAATAGATTGAATTCTTGCAAGTAATTCTCTTGGTTCAAATGGTTTTGCTAAATAATCATCTGCTCCCAATTCCAACCCCACAATTCTATCTGTCACTTCTCCTCTTGCAGTTAACATTATAACCGGTATTTGAGAATATCCTCTAATTTTTCTAAGGGCCTGAAAGCCATCTATACCTGGGAGCATAATATCTAGAATAACTAAATCCATTTTATTTTTTTCTAAAAATTGTAATGCAGGTTCGGGCTCATGAATAATTTTAACTTCATAATTAAACGTACCTAAAAATTCTTCAATAAGCTTGGATAATTGCACATCATCATCTATTACTAATATTTTTTCCATAATTTCCCTTTATTGTTAATATTTATGTTTAACCTGAAAAATGATTTTTCATATTATGAATTTTATTTTTGAATTCATTATCATTATTAATTTTGGTTTCTACATTTCTACATGCATGGATAACCGTAGAATGATCTCTTTTCCCGAAATATAACCCTATATTAGTTAATGAAGAACTTGTATACTCTCTACATAAATACATTGCAATCTGCCTAGCAATTGCAACTTCCATCGTTCTCCCTTTGCCAACTAATTGCCGCTCTGATATTTTTAATTCTCTTGAAATATATTTAATTACGTGATTAATAGTAACATTATTAAATGTTGATTTTCCAAGAATATCTTTTAATACTTTTTTTGCTAATTCCATATTAATATCAACTTTTTTAAGAGATGATATTGCAAGGAGCCTAATTAAAGCTCCTTTCATTGCTCTGATATCATTAGTAATACTTGTAGCAATAAATTCAACAATACTATATGGAATTTCTAGTCCTCCTTCTTCAGCTTCTTTTAATAAAATTGCAATTCTAGTCTCTAAATCAGATACCTGTATATCTACAATCAATCCTGATTGAAATCTTGAAATCAATCTATCTTTTAAACCAATGAGCTCCGTTGGATGTTTATCTGTTGTCAATACAATCTGTTTCCCTTGTTGATATAAATCATTGAATAAATGAAAAAATTGTTCTTGAGTTTGCTCTCTGGTTTGAAAAAACTGAGCATCATCGAGTAGAAGCATATCAACATTCCTATAAGTATTCGCAAATTCTGATGATTTGTTTTGTTGAATGGATCGTATAAAATAATGCATAAATTGTTCACTAGTAATATAAACAACTCTCGCTGATGGTTTGGTCTGCATTATTTTATTGCCTATTGCTTGGATTAAATGAGTTTTACCTAGCCCTGGGTTACTGTATATCAACAATGGATTAAATGGTGTTTGTCCAGGATTTCTGCAACAGACATAGCGGCTGCTTTTGCAAATTGATTTCCACTGCCTTCAATAAAATTATCAAATATATACCGATTATGTAATTTAGATTGTTTGTTGAATGTCTGCTGAAATGATGTTTGTTCCTTATCAACTAGGGAGGGTATATCACTACTGGATTTACTGCTAATTACAATGCTGTAATTAACAACTAAAGGATGACTTCCTACTTTTTGGATGGCCTCATCAATCATATGTCTATATTTGCTCTCGAGCCATTCAAAATGAAACTTATTAGGGACCTGTATAGTGAGCTCTTCGCTCGTCAATGAGGTTAATATTAAACCATCAAACCAGGTAGAATAAGCCTGATCTGAAATATTTGATTTTATGTGATTGAGACATGCGCTCCAAAATTCATCTTTATTCATTATTATCTCTATATTATCAACAAGTTATGAACATTAATTTATAATTAATTTTATATATAATATAATCATAGTTTACGTAATTTTATATATGCAGGTTTTGATTATACTATTACTCATAATTATTATTCTAATAATTTGTCAATTATTTTTTATCATATGGAATCCCTTATTACCTTCAAAATTAGAAGAATCTACTTTTTTTTACTATGGACATCGAGGCGCTCCTTTGATTGCTCCTGAAAATACTATCACCTCCTTCCAGGCAGCTATTGATAATAATATGGATGGCATTGAACTTGACGTACAGCTAACTAAAGATGATTATTTAGTCGTATACCATGACCAAGCTGTTAAATATAAAAATAAATTAACAAAAATTAATACTTTGAGCCTGAATCAAATTAATACTATTGATGTGCAAAATAAATTTGAAAATCGGTCTTTTCATAATATTCCCTTGCTTGAGGATGTAATTAAAATATTGCCTGATGAAATGATATTAAATATTGAAATTAAATCATATGATAATAATGTATTTAATAATCTTGAAAAAATACTCATGGAATTAATTGCTAAACATTCTATTGAAGATAAAATAATAATCTCTAGCTTTAATCCATTTATAATTAAAAAAATAAAAGCATTAAATACTTCAATCGCGACTGCATTTATATGGAGTTCTAAATCTTATTATGCATACAAACTCAGTTTATATTATTCAAAACCTGATGCATTTCATGTGAATATCAATGATGTCAACAAAGATATGATCCAATGGGTAAAAAAGAGGAACCTGAAAATGTATGCCTATACTATTAATATCCCCGAAGAATTAAAAAAAGCAAAACAATATGGTTTAAATGGAGTTTTTACTGATAATCCCACTATTAAAAACTAATGTATTCAATTAATTTTAAACATATTAAAAATATAATTCTACTGGCAATACCTATTATAATAAGCAACCTAAGTAGAGTATTCATGGAGCTTGCTGACATGGCAATGATTGGGGGAATTGATGAAATTGGCGCAAATAGTAATGATGCCCTGGCTGCAATTGGATTTAGCGCAATGCTATTATGGATTGTATTTAGCATGGGTATTAGTTTACGCACATCTACTCAAACAATAACCTCTAGAAGACTTGGAGAAGAAAAATATAATGGTTGTAGCCAGGCGCTCCAACATGGGAATGTAATTGCATTTATATTGGGAGTCCCTATTACCATATTGCTTTATTGTTATTTCTCTGATATTTTAAACTTTGCCATATCTCAAAAAAATAATTACCTCTTAACATATGCAAAAGATTATTCATATTTTATAGTTCCATCAATTTGTTTTATGTATGGATCATTTGTATTCCAGGGTTTTTATAATGGAATAAAAATGACAAAGATACATATGAAAGTGATGGTAATGGCAAATCTCCTTAATGTGTATTTAAATGCTGGACTGATTTATGGTTCAGATAATGTTGTAATATTTTTGAATGAATATCATTTAGGTTGGCTATCATTTTTGTGGAATATTATTGAATTTCCAGCGATGCATGTAAAAGGAGCTGGACTTGCTACTATGATTGCAAGTATCGCAATGTTTTTGATGTATTTCTTATTTTTATTCAAAGCTGAAATACGTAATAAATTTCAATGTTTTTCAATGCAAATTGATAAAACAATTTTAAAGAAACATGCTATTCTTACATATCCACTATCAATTCAAGAATTATTTTCATCATTAGGTTTTTTCTTCTTTTTTAAAATCATTGAACTTGGAGGGGCTATAGAACTTGCTGCTACCAATGTAACATTTAGAATCGCACATGCATCATTTATGCCAGGAGTTGGTATTGGACAAGCCTCATCAACTTTAATCGGAAATTATTTAGGTGAGAAAAAAATTGATAAAGCAAAAGAAGTTATTATTCAGAGTGTCTATATTGTGTTTTTTTCTATGGGTACTATGGGAGCATTATTTATTTTATTCCCCGCATCAATAATATCGGCATTTAATGTTCCTGCTGAATTATATGATCTTGGAATCCCCGCATTACAATTTGTAGGGGTACTACAATTTTTTGATGCATTTGGTATTATGATGTTTTTTGCACTTACTGCCGCTGGGGATGTGAAATTCCCTGGTATTGCAGATATAGTGAGTATATGGCTGGTGTTTTTACCTATAGCATATATTACTGGAGTAAAATATGGCATGCATTTTTGGGGGCCTTGGTTTGCTTTTGGTATTCACATTGTCTTGTTTGCGATTTTAACAACCTGGCGAATTAGTACAAATAAATGGACTGAAATTAAAGTTTAAGACAATGCTTCTAATAATTTAGAAAATGAACTGAAAACTTCGGTTTGTCTAGAGAGTAAACGCTTGCTACTATTATGTCCACGATTCATTAAAAAACATTTTATTCCCATAGCCTCTGCTACTTCATAATCATGTTCTGTATCACCAATCATCGCAACTTGCCCGGAATCATAATCCATATGCTTAATTAAATTTTTTCCCTGTTCTACTTTGCCAATGGCATAATGATCCTTCAGACCACTGATATATTCAAACATCCCATCTAATTGATAATGTGATATTGATTTTTTGAGTGTCACTACATTTTGAGCAGATAATACAGAATGGCTACAGCCTAATTGCTTAAGAGTATTTAATGTAGGGACAGTATCATCAAATAACTTGGGCTCAAATTTTCTGCTATCATATACTTTGATAAAATCAAGCCCTGCAGTTTCAAATGCTTCTTCTGAAAAATTAAATCCTAATTTGGAATAATAATTTTCAACTGGAAAATCAAAAACAGATCTATAATCATCTAGTGTGATTCCTTTTAAATTTCTCTCTTTTAATACCCCATTCATAATATCTACAAATAGCCATGTATCATCAACTAAGGTACCATTCCAATCCCACACAACATGTTTATATTTCATTCAGATAAATCCAAATTACGCAAGTATTCAAATGTATAAATACCATCACTATGCATATCACCCCAGGTAATACGTATCGCATAATTACCAACTTTAATTACATTAATTAGTTTATATGCGTTTTCAACAAGTTTGATTTCAGGACCTTTATATAAATTCCCAAACACATCAGATTCTCCCGAACAATTTGCACAGGGACATCGGTCTCGAAGATTTTTATATTCTATAAATGAATCCTTATTATCATTCCATGCGATAGCAAGGCCATTAGGGAATGATTCGATATTTGAAATATCTAATGCCACTACTGGTTCTCTACACACTCATAGTTAAAACAGGCTTCAATATTACTCTTAAACCAAGTGTAAGCATTATTAATAATTTCTTCATTTCTCTCTCCTTACTTAACTAACATTAATTTTTGTGTAGATATAAACTCTCCAATGATAGCATTGACTATCTGTACGATATCAAGTATATCAAGACTGCCATCACCATTAACATCTGCCGTTTCTATTTCACATTCATCTGCAAATGATTCTCCAATAATAATATTGATGATTTGGATAATATCTACCACATTAAGATCTCCATCTCCATTAATATCTCCTGTACCCGCTGATGGACATGTATCTGGGTCTGAACAATTTTCAGTTTCTAAACAATCTTCGAAATTATTTACACAAGAACCATCCCAACATTCTGACTCTCCAGCTCCACATGAAGTGGCAAGACACCACTCGCTATTTGCATCCTGGCACCAGCCAAATGGGCTACAACAACGCCCTGCATTGCAATCACAATCATCTATACATGAATGACTAGGGTCTGCTATACATTCATCATAAGTATAATCAGGGGATACACACTCTTGTCCAAATATTATTCCAAATGTAAATAGTAATAATAATTTCTTCATAACCTCCTCCTGGTTAATATTAATTAGTAATAGAATTTATAACATTTTTATAAAAGGTATCATCTGCAAAGATAATATTTACTTTAACAATATAGACTTTATACCGTTTTAAAAAATCCTCTGATAATTTTACTAAATCTTTTTCAGTTGTAATAATAGAATTTACGCCTGACTTATTAATTGAACTT
This sequence comes from Fidelibacterota bacterium SCGC AAA003-L08, assembly GCA_000405805.1. GTDB lineage: Bacteria > Fidelibacterota > Marinisomatia > SCGC-AAA003-L08 > D37C17 > SCGC-AAA003-L08. The sequence goes on along the minus strand of ASPJ01000012.1, from coordinate 5,177 downwards.
TCTAAATTTTGAATGGACTCTTTTGAATATTGATGATGATCTTGGAATACTGATTGACCTTTAATATCAATATTATTTGACTGTACGAAATTAAAAAATGAGTCTGGGTTTGCAATACCGCAGAAGGCATAGACTGATTCATTTGGTGTTGCCGTATCAAAATTATTATCTGATAGCTCTAATATTGAATATTTCTTATCTAATGTTAATACAATATCTGCGCGTTTTAATGACCTTTTAGGCTCTCGAAGTAATCCAGAACATTCAGAGCCATTTAATAGAACAATATCCAATGTTCTATCAAGCTTGCGATACTGAAAACCATCATCCATTACTATGACATTCACATCTTTAAAATTTTCTACCACATATTTTGCTGCTTGTACTTTTTCATTAGATACCACTACTGGCACATCCATTAATTTTGTTGCAATTAGATACGGCTCATCACCTGCGCTATTTACATCTGCTATTATATTAGATCCATCATTAACTACAACTAAATCTTGTGACTCGCGTTTATAGCCTCTACTTATAATAGCTGGCTTATATCCATCTTCTTTTAATCTTGCACAAAGATGAATAACCATTGGCGTTTTGCCAGTACCTCCAAAAGCAATATTTCCAATTGAAATCACAGGGATATCTAATGTGTGCTTACTGCATACGCCTGCATTATAGCACCAGTTCTTAAGCGCAATGCCTGTATAAAAAATTAACTTCAATGGACATAGAAATATATTACCCACCTGCATACTCCCTATCAACCTTCTGCTCAAATTCATTCATAAAATTAGATAAATACTCTACATCACCAACCTCATTAATTTTATCTTCATCAAGTGGGAGTGGAGCGCTAATATGGAGATCAATAGTCCCAAATGGCTTGGGAATTCTGAGCTTGTCCCAACTTTTAAGTTCAAAAAATTTAGATGCTGTAGCAGTCATCGTAATCATATTGGCATTTTGCTTAATTGCTAATTTTTACAGATCCTGGCTTTGCGATTTTAGGAGGGCCTTTAGGCCCATCATTGGTAATAGCAATAATAGTATTGCTATCTTCCAGCTTTTTCTTCATTTCGATAATAGCATTTTTCCAGCCCCTGGTACTTGATCCCCGTATAAGATTAACCTTCCATCTTATTAGTGCTTTAGCTAAGATTTCTGAGTCTTTATGAGTACTAGATAATGCCCAAATATCATAATTATTATCCTGGAGAAAATAGACTGAATATAAAAAACGACTATGCCATACACATACCATCGTTGGACAATCGGATGCAATGGAATCTTTTAAATACTGTTCTCCATGGACATTAAATTTGCTGGTTTTAAAAACAAAATTAAGAATGATCTGTACAAAATATGATAAAATACTATTTTTCATGATTTAAAATTTTTTCTGCTGCTCTATCGCTTGCCCCTGGCTCTCCTAGTAAATTCTGTATATTAGATAATTCCATACCCGTAGATTTTCTAATTTCAGGATCATCAATTATTGTTTGAATATATTTTATAATGCCCTCTGATTTTGCATTAGATTGAATAAACTCAGGGACTATCGGTTTATTTAAAATAATATTAGGCAGTGCGATATATTGAATTTTCACAAGTAGTTTTGATAATACCCAGGTAAGTATATTTAGTTGATATACTACTGCCATTGGAATCCCTAAAATTGCAGCTTCTAAAGTAGCAGTCCCAGATGCGGTAAGTAATATATCTGATGCCCCAAGTAATCGATGAGAATCTTTATTTTCTATAATAGATATCTCTTTATATTTTTCTTTCAATTCAACTCCAGGTGCTAATCCAATAGCAATATTTAAATTACTATTATTACGTAATAGATTTTTAGATACACAGATAAATAAATCAATATGTTTGTCAAGTTCCTGCTGACGACTTCCTGGGAATAAAGTAATTAACAAATTGTTTTTATCTACCCCGTACTCTGTCTTTAATTCATCTTTGGATAAATCAGATTTCTGGTAATCTAAGTATGGATGCCCAATCCAATCAACATCAACACCCCGCTTTGCATACCAACCTTTTTCAAATGGCAAAATAACTAACATCTGATCAATGTATTTTTTTACTATATTAATTCTTTTTTCTTTCCAAGCCCATAGTTGCGGGCTAATATAATAAGTGATTGGAATATTGTATTTTGATTTAATTTTTTGAGCAATACGAAGATTAAAACCCGGGAAATCAATCAATATAATTCTATCTGGATTGTTATTATCAATTGCTGATAATACATCTGATTCAACTTGCTTGAAAAAACTAAGATGCTTAATAACTTCTACAAAACCAATAACTGCCATTTTATTAATAGGAACTAGAGATTGTAACCCCTGACTTTCCATATTAGAACCACCAATGCCTGAGAACTGTATTGTAGAATCTATTTTATGTATAGATTCCATCAACATGCCTCCATGTATATCTCCGGATCTTTCACCTGCCAAGATAAAGAAGTTTTTATTTGTTCTCATTAATCTTTCCCTGAATAATTAATGCAATGTTTAATGCCTCTGTTGCTACATTTCCATTAATAGTAGGAGTAGTCGCTTTCTGAATACATGAAATAAAATGTTTTAATTCTTCCTGTAATGCATTGGTAGGGTTGCTATCATTTTTTTTATACATAATAAATTGATTATTAGACTCATCATAAGGGAATAATTGCGAATTATCATCTGTATTATTCTGATTATCAGTTAATGAATATTCTTCCAGTGATTTATTTAGAAAATCAATATTCATATATGATTTTTCCTGAAAAATTCTCATTTTCCGCATTTCTTTTAATGAAATCCGACTAGATGTTAAATTAACAATACATCCATTTTCAAATGTAATACGTGCATTGGCAATATCTGTTTCATTTGTAATAACCTTGACTCCATTAGCCTGGATATCCTGAACAGGGGCCTGAATAATATCTAAGATAATATCAATATCGTGAATCATTAAATCTAACACAACACTAGTATCATGGCCTCTTGATTTAAATGAAGCCAGCCGATGTACTTCTACAAATTGTGGATTAATATTTTTTTCTTTTAACAATAGGAATGCAGGGTTAAATCGTTCAATATGGCCAACTTGTATCATTAAGTTATTTTTTTCTGATACCGCAATGAGTTCATGTGCCTCACTGATTGTAGTTGCAATTGGCTTTTCAATAAAAACATGGCACCCATTATTTAATGCATCGTTGGCAATTGTATGATGTGTAACAGTTGGAGTCGCAATAATAACTGCATCACATAATCCAATTAAGTCAGATTGTTTTTGATATAGTTGAACATTATATTTTTCTCCAATGGCAGATGCCCTTTCTGGATTAGACTCAACAAATCCAACGAACTCAACATCACTGATTGTTTGTAATTGTTGAATGTGAAACTCCCCTAGATATCCAGCACCAATTACTCCAGTTTTAATTGTTTTTGAATTAGACATATATAAATTTACAAATTAATTATAATGAAAATAGATAATGATATATCTTCTTGATATTTATAAAATAAATTCAGAAATTAAGCCCTTGGAGATTCTTATTTTTAAATAAAGGTACTTTGTGAAACTAAATTTAAAACCACTATCATGGATAATCTTAGCTGCTGGATTTATTATATATCTTATCCTTGCTATGAATGATAGCCATACTCCAAGTCAAGGGGTGACTAATTTTGTGCAATCCTCATTTACCTTGATGATAACGCTTTTTGTATGGACTTGTGCCCAGATTATTATGGGTTCATTTAATATAAAACAATTCTCATGGGTACTTTCAATTTCAGGATATATATTTGCTATTACTGTATTTTGTTATTTTGGAGTTGACCAGAAAACAGATTGGTTTCGTTTTAATGGTATTCTTGCAGCTTCTGCATGTGCTATCGCAATGTTCTCTACATTGCCATTGTTAATATTGTATTATAAAGATACTAAATCATCTGATGGAAAACAAAAAAACACAGAATCAAAAAAAGAAACTGCTGTTGATTCTAAAATAGTTGAAGATGATAGATGGGAACCTGCCAGCATAGATGATTTGCACTCTGGAGAATTTGAATTAGAAAGTTAGACTAGCTTTTATACCCTTTTAAAATCGATAAACCCATTACAGCCTTCATTATAAAAAAACTATCCCCTAAAATATTATCTTTTATATATAATCCAATATAAAATAGAGCTGATACAGGTAAAATGATACATATTTTCAATAGACTTCCTGGTATAATATTTTTCTGTATCTTAAATGGTAATGATTTAAAATTAGTTGATCCAAATTTAATCAGCCTTTGACAATGAGTATTAAAATCAGGATGACCATAACGTAAAACTTCTGTATTAATCTTATGTATTTTGAGATTATGTTTGTGATTTATTCTATATAACAAATCTATTTCTTCACCACCATATCCATATAACTTTTCATTAAATCCGCCTACTTTATTAATTAAGCTGGTTTTAATTGCACAATTGCCAAATAAAACATACGCAATAGGGAGAACATCATTTAAACAATATTTTTTCAACCCTCTTTTATTATTATTTAAATACTTTTCAAATGTTACATCTTCTGAATCATAATGAATTACTCCTGCAAATCCGTCTCTATCTGAATCTGATAAAACATCAATATACTTTTTAATAAAATTCCCCTTAGGCATTGTATTACTGTTTGTAAATAAACAATATTTACCAGTAGCTATCTTAATTCCGGCATTACGTGCAACACAACGTCCAGACTGCTGATCTAATTTGATAATTTTCTTATTCTTAAATTGTATATTCTCTAAATGATCTGTTGAATGATTGGATGAAGCGTCATCAATAATAATGAGCTCAATAATATCTGGATTAAATGACTGTTCATTTAAGGAATCAATTAAATTATCTGTCCAATCTCTGCCTATTATTATCCATGAAATTAATATATCAGAGTTTGTCATAATAGTCATAAAGCGACTTCCCTACAATCTTAATATCATGAGTTGATTGAACCCAGTTACGAGATTTTTCTTTAATATTTTTAATCATAGTCGAATCATTTACAAGGTTTGATAGTTTGTCATACATATTATTTTTATTAATATTAATAAATGGATGATTTGGAATAAAATTTTCATATTGCTCATTTAATTCTGTGGCACAGC
>ASPJ01000011.1 GCA_000405805.1 Fidelibacterota bacterium SCGC AAA003-L08 | reverse complement strand
ATAATTATTTTCTTCTCTAAATCTTTTATCTAATTCATCTATAGATAAGTTAATAATAATAGGCCTACCATGAGGACAAAAATATGGATGTTCCGTGGAAAACAATTTATCTACAAGGAATCTTCTTTCATTTATTGAAAGCAGGTCTCCTGCTTTAACTGAAGCCTTACATGCATATGTTGATGTCATATATTCAATAAAAGAAGAATTAATCTCTCTGGTTTCGTTATATTTTTCAATTATTTCTCTGATTTGTTTAATAATAAATGGACCAAACGTTAAATTGGGAACAAAATGACCATCCATAACATCAATGTGCAGTCTAGTTGCACCAGCATTTTGAACAGCATCAATTTGTTCTCTTATATTTGTGAAATCAGCAGATAAAATAGATGGCGATATATTTCTTGTCATTAAGGCTCCTTGTCTGTAGATAAAATTAAATCAATTCTAGATGGAAATGAAATAGACATTCCTTCTGTTAAACTCTGTTCTATTACTGTATTAATCATAAAATCTGGATAATACTCATATTTAATCTTCCCTAGTCTTAAACCACTATTTGATATTAATAATTTAGCAGTATGTAGACTCTTCCCCCTTAAATCTGGGACCATATAATAATTCGGAGGACTTCCTTTACTAACACCTATGGTCACTTTGTGTCCTGTCTTTATAATACGGCCATCTCTAGGAATTTGAAAACTTACAAAATTATTATCATATTCAGAATTAAATTCATACAAAATAGTATCTAATTTTAAATTAAATTTCGTAATTTTTATTTTGGCATTTCTTAAGGTTAATCCTTTAAAGTCTGGCGTAGCTATATCTTCTTCATGTCCTGCAACAGTTAATGTAATCCTTCTATTGTTTTTGATTTTTGTGAATGCTCGGGGAAACATTTTTATGATTTTCCCAGGCTGATTATTTTCATTGTATGGAACAAGAATGATATCTACATTAAAATCTTTATTATTTAATGTTTTCTTACCAGCATGTAAAAACTCACCTCTTACATCAGGTAAATATATTTCATCATTATATCCAACATAAAAAGGAAGAGCTACATGCTCTAAAAATAATAATCCCAAAACGGTCAATATAGCTAATGCAACCCCATAGGGAATTAAATATTTTTTTATAAATTTAAGTATCATATTTTATAAGTCTCACTGCAAATCCACCATCAATACTATGCTTGTATGGGTTTATATTAATTGCACCTCTAGAATCAGTAAACTTAGCATCTACATATTTAGATGCATTATCAATACGATAATTTGAATTTTCTTTTAAAAATTTATCAATAATCATCCAATTTTCTTCTTCTTCAATTGAGCATGTGCTATAAATAAGAGCTCCATTAGCTTTTAAATATTTTGAGCAATTACATAATATTGATTCTTGTAAAATAACTAAACTCTTTATATCAGCAATATTTTTTTTCCATCTTAAATCAGCATTTTTAGCTATAGTACCAGTACCTGAACATGGAACATCAATGATCATCTTAGAGCATTTTTCTAATTTATCTTTGCTAACATCACATTCTAGTACTTTTACATTTTTAATTTTATTTTTAGCCAAATTTTCTTTAATTAAATTAATTCTTTGAGAATTAATATCATAAGATATAATACTACCCGTACCATTCAATGTTTCTGATATATTTAAAGTTTTAGATCCAGGAGCAGCACATAAATCAAGTACCATTTCATTCTCATGAATATCTAGAAGGTTAACTATTAGCCCATTAGTAGGACTCTGTACTGAAATATGCCCATTCAAAAATATTCCATGATTTAGCAAAACAGAAGGTTGATTAATAGTAAAAAAATTATCTAAATATTCATGTCTTTGAATATTATTTTTGTATTCTTCTAAATACTGTTCAATCATTGATAGTTTAATCTTATTTTTATTATACCGAAACCATATTTTTGGTGTTTTATTATTAAAGTTCAAAAGTTTAATTAGCGATGAATATCTGTACTTATTCATCCATTTATCAATCAGCCATTCTGGATGACTATAATAAATGGAGAAATCCTTAGTAGAACTATCTTCTCCGGGTTTTTCTATTTCATATCCTCGTCTAGCCACATTTCTCAAAAGCGCATTGGTTAGTTTTGAATATTTAGGGAAATAGCGCTTTGTTATGTCTACTGACGTTGATACTATTGCATAGTCAGGGATTTTATCCATATAATTAATCTGATAAACACCAATTCGTAAAATAATTAAATATAACTTTTCTAATTTTCGGATATTAGACTTACAGTAATAAGCAATTTCATGATCAATTCGCTTTGACATTCGAATTGTTCCTTTGGTTACTTCAGTGATAAAACGCTTATCTACAGGGGATATATCTGAGTTTTTGAAATATTTAGAGTATATTAAATTTAAAGGAATCAAAGATACCATAGAATCTCTTAGAATCTTAATAGCAATGATTCTACTAGCGACGCCGCTTTTATTCAAAATTTATAATTTTATTATTATGGAAGAACATAGAATTGCTAAAATCTTTTGCTGATATTATTTTTTTCCCTTCAACCTGAACATTTTTTATAGATACTAAATCTGTGTTTGTTCCTATAAGTAAAGTTTCATTAATAAAGCTGCATTCTCCAGGTTTTAATTTTTCATCATATGCTTTAATTATATTAGAATTAAAAAATTTAATTTTTTTATCATCCAAGAATGTAAATGCACCTGGGGTATACGTAAATGCTCTAATTTTATTATTGATTGATTCTGCTGAATCACTCCAGTTAATTTGACAATCTTTTCCTTGTATTTTAAAAGCATAAGAAATATCACCCTCTTCCTGCTTTATAAAAACAATATTCTTCTCATCTAATAAATCTATTCCCTTAAGCAATACTTTAGCACCAAAATCTGATAATTCAGAATATAATTCAGAAAAAATAACATTATCTTTTACATTATATTCTTCTTGGATAATAATGTCTCCTGAATCAACCTTCTTGTCAAGTTTAAAAATAGTCACTCCTGTCTTTGAGTCCCCGTTTAGAATTGTTTGTTGTATAGGTGAAGATCCTCTGTATTTAGGTAGTAGCGATGGATGTAGATTGATTGCTCCATATTTAGGAATATTTATTATTTTTTCAGGCAATATTTTAAATGCTACTACGACAATTAAATCTAGATTTAATTCCTTCAAGTAATCAGATGCTTGATTATCATTGAAATTATCAAAAGATACACATGGAATATTTTCCTGTTTACAAAAAGTTTTAATAGCAGAGGAGGATTTGGTTAGTCCTCTCCCAGATTTTTTGTCTGGATTGGTAACCACTGATAATAATGTGTATTTAGAATCAATAATTGCTTGCAAAGCAGGTATAGAAAAATTTGGAGTTCCAAAAAAAACTATTTTCATTGATTCGAAGCAGATTTGTCAACAATAATTTTTTTCAAAACAAAAGACTTTTGAATTTTCACCTTACTATCAAGCTCTGTATCTAGAACAACTATTTGATTATCCTTGCCTTGAAATTCAACTATTTTACCAATAATACCCCCTTGAGATAATACCCTATCTCCTTTATTTAATGAATCTAATTCATTTTGATGATTTTTTCTCTGTTTAGACTGAGGCCGTATTACTATAAAATAAAATATTAAAAACATTAAAAGTAATGGCATAAGAGATATAAGTAGTGGAACACTGTTTTCATCAGCATTTGCAAAAAGAATATCCATAGTTCTCCTTAATATTATTTGATTATCGTATAACTGAATTTAATATGTAAACTATAATATGAAATATACATTATTTTTATCATGCATAAATGGATTTGAACATAATTGCATACGTGATTTAGAGCGAGTTGGAATTAGGAAATACAATAAATATGATGGTGGAATTGAATTTGAAGGATATCTGGAAGATATCTACAAAATGAATCAAACATCAAGATACGGTATGCATCTATACTGGGAAATTGCCAGACTTCCATTTGATAAAGATAATCTTTATAAAGATATGTATAATATTAATTGGAATAAATATTTTAATATTATTCATTCATTTTCTGTAAAAGTTAAATCTAAAAGACGACATATAAATGAACAGTATACAGCATTAGTTATAAAAGATGCTATTGTTGACTATTTTAATAAAAAATATAATAAACGACCTAATGTTGATAGGAAAACTCCTGATATTCCTATATATATGTATGTGGATGGTGGTGAATTAAAGCTATATATAGACACTACCGGAGACCCACTTTACAAGAGAGGATATAGAACGGATTTTATCCATCAAGCACCTTTAAACGAAGTTTTAGCTGCCAACCTTATTGCAAGCATAGATTATAAAGATAAAAATTTATATGATCCTATGTGTGGATCTGGGACTTTATTAATTGAAGCTGCTATGAAAGACTTAAATATTCCTTCACAAGCCTGTCGAAAAGATTTTGTATTTAAAAATTGGTTCAATTATGATAGTGAATTATATAAAAAAATACGAACTAAATTAAAAAATGAAGTTAAAACTGATTGTATTGATATCTACGGTTCTGATAATGATGATAACTGTATTGAGATGTTAAAAGGTTCTATTAAAAAATTAGGCATTGAAGAAAAGTTTACCTTGCGAAATAGAAATATTTTTGATTTTATCCCAAAAGAAAACTCTGTAATTATATTCAATCCTCCTTATGATATAAGGATAAGTATTAATAAAAATCTAGATGAGTACTATGCGAAACTAAGTGAAAAATTAAAAAATCAATGCAAAAATTGTACTATCCATATTTTTACAATTAATAATGAATACCTAGACTCTATTGACATACCATGTATCTATAGTAAGCAAATTCGAAATGCTAATCTAGAATGTGTTTTAAATACCTACCAAACTTGATTATATTATGAAAATTGGAAATGTCAATCTAGAAACGCCTCTTCTTCTAGCTCCAATGGCTGGCATAACAGATCATCCGTTCAGAGTTATTTGCAAAAGCTTTGGCGCATCTATGGTTTATACTGAATTTGTTAGCTCTAATGGTATTATCAGAGAACATAATAAAACTTTAAACTTAATTAAATTCACAGAGAAAGAACGTCCTATAGGTGTCCAGATTTTTGGGGAGGACCCTGAGGTAGTTGCTCAAAGCGCTTTATTTATCAAAAAAAAATATAATCCAGATATAATTGATATTAACTATGGATGCCCTGTTCCTAAAATTACGAAAAAAGGTGCTGGGTCGGCTGCAATGAAGGATTTATGTAGAATGGAAGAAATTACTGACGCCGTAGTGAAATCAGTTGCAGATACTCCTGTTACAGTTAAAATGCGCTCTGGATGGAGCGAAGAAGAATTGGTAGCTACTAAAGCTGGGGAAATGCTTGAGAAAATTGGAGTTAAAGCAATTACCTTGCATCCAAGAACAACAAAACAGCAGTTTAAGGGATTATCAAACTGGNATCTCANATTAAAGAGTTAAAAGATGCAGTGAAAATACCTGTAATAGGTAATGGAGATGTAAAAGGTTATGAAGATTATATTAAAATGATTGATTATACAGGTTGTGATGGAGTAATGATTGGAAGGGCCGCAATGGGAAACCCGTGGGTATTCCAAAATATTATTGCAGGGTTAGAAAATAAGCAATATACTGATCCCACTATTATAGATAAAGCTCTTTTATGTAAAAAGCATTTTAACCTTTTGAAAGAAGATAAAAATGAAATTCAATGTGTGAATCTAACAAAAAAACATTTTGGATATTATCTTAAAGGGTTTAAAAAAGCTTCTGAATGGCGCGTTAAATTTATGCAATCCAAGACTATAGAAGAGGTTGAAAGTTTACTTGAAGGACTGATTCAATATTGTTCAAAAGAATTTGATTAATAATTATTAATTATTTTTAAAGTTGAACAAATTACATCATACTTCGAAATATGCATGAATAAATAGTTATGAAAGGAATCTTATGGGAGAAACAAATAAAATCGTACTTACTGATATTAATTTACCATTTGCATCATTATTTAAACTTACTTTGCAAATGATTGGAGTTCAAATCGTTATTGCATTTATCTTTATAATTCCAATAGCAATTATATTTTTTGTGCTTGCTTGATAATCTAAATGATGATTGATAGGAATAATTATTATTCAGAATAGAGATAATCAATATCTTTATTGTTTTTAGCTTTATACATTGCTGAATCAGCAAGCTCTAATAATTCAATTTTATTATCTGCATTATTTGGGTAAATGCTAACTCCAATACTTGAAGATACAGATACTTCGATATTATTGTCTAGCATTATAGGTTTTGAGCAATCATTAATCATTCTATTAACAAAAATATTGATATTTTCTTTATCACCAACATTATTCAAAAGAATAATAAACTCATCCCCCCCCCCATCTTGCAATGGTATCTGAGTCCCTTATTGATTGCTTTAATCTTTGAGAAATTTCTTTTAATAATAAGTCGCCTGCATTATGACCATAGTTATCATTAATTTTCTTAAAACCATCTAAATCAATAAATAGAACTGCTAACTTAGTATTTGTTCTTTTTGATTGAGATAATAATAAATTAAATCTATCATTTAATAGATTTCGATTAGGGAGTTTAGTTAACATATCATAATTAGCTTTAAAATATAAACCTTCAGATGAATTAATTTCTTTTGCTACATATATTGTTATTCCTTTAGATCTTTTAAATGAGTCTATATTAAATATCTTATCTTTTACGCCTGATATTTCATAAAAATTCACATTTTGATTGGTATCTTTTCTTTTAATAATAACTGTAGAAATATCTTGCCCTACCCAATTAGAAGGAAGTAATACTTCATTTGGTTGCGCAAAATATTTGATTATTTTATCACTTTGGTTACAATCTATAATAAAGTATGTTCTGGTAAAAATTGAGGACTTCATTTTCGTATAATATTATTGATTTCAGGGCCAATAACACCTCCTGATATAATGATTTTTAATCCTTCCTCTACTGACATACCAGTTTCTAGCACATCAGATTTTAGAGTATATAGCATAATCCCAGATGTGGGATTTGGAGTTGTAGGAATGTATATATTGTAATATTCATTTGAGTCTTTATCTTTAGACTCTCCCGTTACCATTGCGAGCGTCCAAATCCCTTTGCGAGGGTATTGAATTAATACAACTTTTTTAAATGATTCTTTTTCAGGGTCCCCTAAGCTTGAAGTAATCTGTTTAATTGTCTTATAAATTATATTGACCACAGGAATACCAGATATGACAGTTTCAATACTAGAGAGCATATTTTTAACCAAAACATTAGATACTAACATGCCTATTAAGTAAATTGAGATTAACACCCCTAAGAATCCAATGATTCCAGTTGAATAATTTGGAAGCTGTGGAAAAAATTTATTAAGAATATTTGAGCCTGGACCTGATACAATATTAAATAAAAGCTCTGCTATTTTGAAGGTTAAATAGATAGGAATGACTGATAAAAATCCAGCTATAATATATTTCTTGTTATTATTCATAATTATTTTCTCTCAAATCTTTTATCTAATTCATCTATAGATAAGTTAATAATAATAGGCCTACCATGAGGACAAAAATATGGATGTTCCGTGGAAAACAATTTATCTACAAGGAATCTTCTTTCATTTATTGAAAGCAGGTCTCCTGCTTTAACTGAAGCCTTACATGCATATGTTGATGTCATATATTCAATAAAAGAAGAATTAATCTCTCTGGTTTCGTTATATTTTTCAATTATTTCTCTGATAACTACTGTTTCTTTTCCAACTTGCATATCAGATGGAATCCCTTCAATAATAATCATATTCTCTCCAAATTCCCTAATATCAAAGCCAATTTTAATTAAATACGGCAATATATCTGGAAAACTTAAGTATTCTTCATGCTCAAACTTCATCGTTTCAGGAAACAGCAATGCTTGAGAAGGTAAGCCCTTGCCATCTATCGCAGATTTTGCTTGTTCATAAAGAACTCTTTCATGCGCAACATGCTGATCTATAATAATAATACCACTATTTATTTCAGTAATTAAATATTTATTATGTATTTGCCATATAGTTTTATCTACTACTTTAGTAGTATCCATATCATGTATTTTATCTAATCGCTCTGTTGCTCTATAAATATCTGTGTTTTGCACCATACCATGAATACTGCTAGAATTTGTATTTGGAAATGGTAATGTAATATTTTCAGTATAATTAGGATTTTGAATTGATTTTGATTCTTTATACATAGAAGGAATAACATTTAAAATATCTTTTAAAGTATTTGCAAAAGAACTTTTGATTAAATGATACAGCTGCCATTCATTAGAGAATCTAACTTCATACTTTGCAGGATGTACATTAACATCAACTAATTCATTTGGCATATTAATAAAGATTGAAAAAAATGGAAATTCTCCTCTTTTAATCAACGAATCATATGCACTAAATGCTGCTGAAGAGAGAAGTCTACTATTAATAGATCTATTGTTTATGTAAATATATTGATTACCCTTGTTTTTTTTAATCGTATTAAGATTGCCAATAAAACCATGTATTTCATAAGAATCTTTAGCATTCTGAATATTGAGAATATTCTCGGAAATTCTGGATCCATAAATATCTCTAATTCTTGATTTTAAATCAGTCCCTTTTAGTTTAAGAACTTCTTTTCCATCTGAATGCAACTCAAATGATATTCCTGGATTTCCTATTGAATATTCTTTGATAAGTTTAATAATCTTTCTTTTTTCCGTGTTAACTGTTTTTAGAAATTTCTTTCTAGCAGGAATATTATAAAAAAGATTTAAAATCTCTATACTTGTTCCCTGATTTCCAGCTTTATTTCTTTCCTTAAGCAGTTCTCCTCCATGAATTATAATCTCTAAACCTTCTTTTTTGCTCTCTTTATATACAGAAAATGCTTTCACTTGGGCAACTGAAGCTATGCTAGGAAGAGCTTCTCCTCTAAAACCTAAAGTGGAAATATTATTTAAATCATCAATATTAATGATTTTACTAGTTGCATGTCGTTTAAAAGCATTTCTTAAATCATCAGATGTCATACCATGACCATTATCTGTGATATGAATTTTTTCTATACCACCATCATCTATTGCAATTGATATTGAAGTTGATTCTGCGTCGATTGAATTTTCAATCAACTCCTTAACAACAGAGAAAGGACCTTCAACCACTTCTCCTGCAGCAATCTGGTCAACTATAATTGACGGTAATGTTTTTACAATATTCATTATAACTCTTTATTAATAATTCTTAATAATTTTTTATAGCAATTAGATGCTTTGTTTAATATTAAATCAGCTTCTTTGGTAATAGATTTTATATATTTAGAATCTTGGATATCTTTTAAATTAATTTTTACATTATAGTAAGCACCGCGTATTGAGGTCATTAACAATTCAATCGAAACAGCTCCATCAGACAAGGAGTTTTTGTTACCATACTTAATTAAGTCATTCATTAAATATAATAGTTCACTACTCTTTTTCATTATTAATAACGGTACATCTATAGCATTCTTCGTAGCAGCTAAAATCGCTTTATCTCTATCCTTTTGTTCATTTTTTGTTTTCTTAGGCAATCTAAATGCTAGCATTATTCCATCAAACGCTTCTGTGTCTTTATCAATCAATATTAATAAATCTTTTTTCAATCCTTGTGCTGACACCCCAATATCTGAAACTAATTGATTATTTGTTTCATATCCTTTTTTATTATAAGTAAGATTAGATACCATCGACATTAAGGCAGCTCCCAACGAACCTGATAATGCGCTAACACTACCTCCTCCTGGAGCAGGGCTACTAGATGAGACTTCATCTGCAAAATCATTAATAGATAAATTAACCAAATTTTCCTTATCTGATTCAAGCATGTAATTAATTATTTTTTTATTTGGATTAAACCTGGATATTTCTGATAATCCAAGGGACCTAATAGCAAATTGAACAATATTTTTTTCAGAAATTGCTAAAGATGATTTTTGCTTTTTTAAATAATAATTGCCTGCTATTATTAATGGTTCAAGAGGGACTAATCCTACTATTTCACTGCCCGTGACTCTTAATCCTATTGAGTTTGCTTCTTTTCTAACCTCCTCAAAAGCATCATGCAATGAAGTAATATTATAATTTATTAAATTCATAGAAACTTGTGCTATTCCATATTCTTCTAGATACCATCCTACAGCTTTTGTTGATTTTAATGAACCTAGGACTTTAACTATTACTCCATTTTTATCACGAATAATTTTGCCATTTTTATCTCTTTTTGCTCTGCCTGCTTCTCTTATATTAAGCGCTATATGAGATGCTAATTTTTTATCACATGTATTTAAGTTGATATTATAAGCTAATAAAAATTCCCTAGCCCCTATAGCTGTAACTCCTGCATTATTAGGCATGAGTACGGGACCATAGTCTGGTTTCCATTTTTTATCTTTAATTTTATCACACATGCCTTCAAATTCACCTGATCTAATATTGGAAAGATTAACTCTATCGTTCTTAGTTGCAGAATTTTCATACAGATAGACAGGAATATTTAATTCTTTAGCAACTTTTTTCGCTAGAATTTTTGAATATTCAATACATTCTTCCATTGTAGTATTTTTAATTGGTATTAATGGGCATACATCTGTTGCCCCCATTCTGGGATGTGTACCTTTGTGTTTAGTCATATCAATAAGCTGTGAAGCTGTCTTGATAGCCTGAAATGCAGCCTCAATTACATTGTCTGGGTCTCCCACAAAAGTTACAACGGTTCTGTTGGTATCTTTTCCGGGGTCAACATCTAATAAAGTAATTCCATCTACTGATGTAATAGCAGCTGTAATAGAGTTTAAAACAGCTTCGTCATTGCCTTCACTGAAATTTGGAACACATTCTATTATTTTTATCATAGAATATCCTTTAAATAAATAAGTATTACTATTATCAATGCTAAGATTAATACATTTTTAATGATTTTTCGAGTACTTGATTCTCTCCTGAATGATTGGTCTCTTAACTTGCTCATATTTAAAAAGGGATACCTGCTAATAAAAAAACTAAATGCATAAATGGTTTCATTATTAAACCTATGATTGAAAATCCACTAAACATGCTGAAAATTATAATTCCAAACAATACCTGGGGACCATATGTCTGTAATTTCCATGCAAGTTCTGTATTTTTTTTTGATAGTATTGACCCAAAAATCTGTCCTCCATCAAGCGGGTGTATAGGAATTAGGTTAAATATAGCTAACATCATGTTAATCATAGAGAAAATAAGGAGTGCTGGCCCCATAGAATTATAAGCAATAAAATCATAAAAAACCCTTATTGCCATACAGCCAGAAAAACATAAAATTAGGTTCGATGCAGGACCTGCAAATGCAATCTTTATCATATCTTGTCTTGGATTTTTTAAATTCATAGGGTTTACCGGTACTGGCTTTGCATAACCAAAACCAATAAATAACATCATTAATGAGCCTATTGGGTCAAGATGGGCGATCGGATTTAAAGTTAATCTTCCTGAATAGGCTGCAGTATTATCTCCTAATCGATACGCCACATAGCCATGGGCAAATTCATGGAAACATAATGAGAAGGTAATAGTCGCCACTAATATAATGAACATATCATATTGAGGTGGTTCAGATAAGATATATTGAATTAAACCTAATTGCATACTACAGTTAACTCCTTGGGTGATATTTATTATAAATATCAATTAAATTGTTTTTATCTAAATGAGTATATATTTGAGTAGTCGCTATATCTGCATGCCCTAACAACTCTTGGACTATTCTCAAATCTGCTCCTCCCTGCAATAGATGAGTAGCAAAAGTATGCCGTAAAGTATGAGGACTAATATTTTTATTTATTTCAGATTGAATAGAATATTTTTTTAATATTTTCCATATAGATACTCTCGAAATTTTAGATCCTCTATTATTTAAAAAAAGATACCCATTACTTCTAGATTTCTTGCATAGGACTGATCTCTCTTTAAAAATATATTTATTAAGAGAATCTATATCTTTAGAACTCATAGGAACAATCCTTTCTTTATCACCCTTACCTATAATTCTAACAATGTTTTCATCTTTAATAAAATTAATCAATGATAAATTTATTAATTCAGATACTCTTATACCCGTAGCATACAAAACCAAAACAATACAATAATCCCTTAGAGAGGATTTTTCTGAATTTTTAATAGTCTCAAGCAAATTATTCATTTCTTCAATAGATAGTACTGAGGGAAGTTGTTTATTTATTTTAGGGAAATCAATATCTTCAATTGGATTTATTTTAACCAAGTTATTTAATAGCAGATAATCATGGAATCCTTTTATTGATGATAAATTTCTTGATAGCGAAGAACCTTTGTACTTTACTTTATTATTATCAGGTAAATACTTTAAACATTTATCTAAATATTTGTCAATATGTGTTTTGTAAATTTTTTCAGGTTTTTTAATATTGAAATTATAAAACAGAAAATCAGAATACCTCTTTAAATCATTGTAATATGAGCCCGTTGTATTACTACTTAAACGCCTTTCAAATTGCAAGTAAATAATATATTTTTTAACAACTTGAAGTAAAGGGTGGTGCTCTTTTTCTATATCTTTATTCATGTATTAACTGTAACATCTCTTTAATATTAATGATACTTTCATCTGACTCAAGAAGATTCCCAATTACTATAAAATTTGGGCTAGAGTCCTTAATATTTTTGACATCATCAAAAGTTTTAATACCTCCTCCAACAATCAAGGGTATATCTAGATAATTTTTTAATATTTTGATTAAATTAGAACCTGCTGATTTTTTAGCTCCACTTCCTGATTCTAAGAATATAAATTTATGACCTAGATATTGACCTGCAAGAGCGTGAGAGACAATTTTATCAACCTCTGATGAATTAATAGGGATTGTATTGCTTATTTTTTCAACAGCAGATATTTTATCCCCATCAATAAGGATATATCCAACAGGGATAGTTTCGATATCTAGTTTATGGATTGATTTTGATGATTTAATATGTTCCTCAATCAGATATTTAGGATTTCTTCCGCTTATGAGACTTAAATAGAAAATTGCATCTACATTTTTATTTATTTGATTAGAAGATCCTGGGAATAATATTACAGGTTTTGAAGTTGAATTTTTAATTTTCTTTATTCTATGATGATATTTATTATCATCCAGAGAACTGCCTCCAACTAGAATTGCATCAAACTCTGGTAAATTAGCTTTTTCGATAATATCATCAAGTTTTTTATCATTTTTGGAATCAGGGTCTATTAAGGCTAAAGCCCCAGTTCTATATTTTAAATTACTCAAGAATTGATAAATATTATTCTTCATAATTTTTTAGAAACTTAACTAATTGTTTAATATCTGATTTGGTTCGTTTTTCAGTCACACTGACAAGAAGGAATGATTTATTATTTTTATCTATAGATTGAAGAAAAATATTATTATCTAATGCATCTCGAACAATATCTTTTGATGAAACTGGAGTTTTTACAAGAAATTCTTTTATAAATTGTCGACCATAAGGAACTGAAAAACCATTTAATTTATCTATTAAATCAGCTGCATATTGAGATTTGTTATAACATATTTTAGCCAAATCTGACATTCTTTTTCCTACAATTGACATGTAGATTGTAGCGCGTAGGGCTAATAATCCCTGATTAGTACAAATATTTGAGGTGGCACTTTCTCTACGTATATGCTGTTCTCTTGTTTGTAATGTTAATGTAAACCCTTCTTTCCCATCTCTATCTAATGTTTTTCCTACAATTCGTCCTGGGAGTTTTCGTATATATTTTTGAGTTGTAGCAAATAACCCTAGGTATGGTCCTCCATAAGACATGTAATTCCCTAGAACTTGTCCTTCTCCAACATAAATATCTGCTCCCATATTTCTTGGGGAATCCATTATAGATAACGAAATAGGATCACTAACTGAAACTAATAGAGTATTATCGTTAATTTTAAATTTCGATATATCCTCTAATAAACCCCAGTAATTAGGTGTTTGAATTACTATTGCCGCATATTCATCTTTAAATGATTTAATCCTATCAATATCAGTAATTCCATTTTTAGATGGTAAAATGTCAATTAATACATCTCTATTCTGCATATATGTTTGTACAACCTCTAGATACCTTGGATTAATTGAGCTAGAGATTGCTAATTTATTTTTTCTCGTAGTATTAATTGCAAGAGAACATGCTTCAGCAACTGCAGAAGCGCCATCATACAATGAAGCATTTGCTACATCCATTCCGCTTAATTCGCAAATCATTGATTGAAATTCAAATAAATACTGTAAAGTACCCTGACTTACTTCAGATTGATAAGGGGTATATGCAGTATAAAACTCAGACCTTGATGCTATGAAATCTACTATTTTTGGAATATAATGATCGTAAGAACCAGCGCCTAGAAAGCATAGCCCCTTTGAAGCTGGGTTATTTTTACTCATTAAATTTTCAATATTTTTCTCTATATCAAATTCAGATAATCCTTCTTCGAGCCCCATATCACCATTAATCCTTAATCCTTTAGGTATAATGTTTAATAATTCATCATAATTTTTAAAGCCTAGAAAATTAAGCATCTCTTTTTCTTGACTATCTGTAATAGGTATGTATGGCATTAACTAATTAATTTCTTATATTGATTATTATCCAATAATGTATCAAGTTCAGAAGGATTATTTAATTCAATTTTAATAACCCAACCCTTATCGTAAGGATTAGAATTAATTAATTCTGGGTTTGATTCCAATTCTTCATTGATGGCAATAACTTTCCCTGATACAGGAATATATAAATCTGCAACTGTTTTAATAGCTTCTACTGTACCGAACACATCATTTTTTGAAAATGAATCTTCTCTATTTGGAAGTTCTACAAACACAACATCTCCTAATTCTCCTTGCGCAAAATCAGTTATTCCTATGGTTGCAGAATTATCACTTATATTAATCCATTCATGTTCTTTTGTATATTTAAAATCTTCAATTACTTTCATTCTCATTCCCTATTATATAATTAAAATTTTCAATAAAACTTGTATCAAAGCTTCCAGTTTTAAAATTCTTATCATTTAGTATTTGTTTATGATATGGTATTATAGTATTAATCCCCTCAATTACAAATTCATCTAATGCTGATAACATTTTATTGATAGCATCCTCTCTATCTAAACCATGAACAATTAATTTAGCAATCATAGAATCGTAATTCGAAGGGACTTTGTATCCTGAATACACATGAGTATCAACTCGAATATTCATACCTCCCGGCATATGAAAGCTGCTAATCAAACCGGGTGAAGGCATAAAATTATTGCCTGGATCCTCTGCATTAATTCTACATTCAATGGCATGCCCTCTTGGTTTAAGGTTAACCATCCATCCAGGAAGTTTGTGATTAGCATGACACATTATTTGATGTTTAATTAAATCAATTCCTAAAACCATTTCTGTAACAGGGTGTTCTACTTGAATTCTTGTATTCATCTCCATAAAATAGTAATTGTTATTAGAATCTAATAAAAATTCAACAGTTCCAGCTCCAACATAATTACATGTTCTTGCTACATCGACAGCAGAGTCATTCATTTGTTTTCTTAAAGCATCGTTGATAGCGACAGAGGGAGATTCTTCAAGTATTTTCTGATGTCTCCTTTGAATAGTGCATTCTCTTTCACCTAAACCAATAATATTTCCATGAGTATCTGCTAGAATCTGAATTTCAATATGTCTTGGCTTATGAATATATTTTTCCAAGTAAATATCGCCATTATTAAAAGATAACTCGGATTCTAACTTTGCATCTTCGTAAGCCTTATTTATTTCTTCCTGAGAATAAACAATGCGCATTCCTTTTCCCCCACCACCTGCGCTTGCTTTAAGGATTACAGGGTAACCAATCTCATTAGCTATACTATGTATATTTTCTAAATCAACAATATCTTTCGATCCTGGAATTACAGGTACACCTGCATTCCTTACCGTCTCTTTTGCAATCGATTTATTGCCCATTGTAGATATTATTTTTGTATTAGGACCAATAAATGCAATATTTTGGTCAATACATATAGATGCAAATTCAGCGCTTTCTGATAGAAAACCGTACCCTGGGTGTATTGCATCTGCATTAGTCAGTTCTGCAGCAGATATAATTGCAGGAATATTTAAATAACTCTTCCTGCTATCTGCTGGGCCTATACATATAGCTTCATCTGCAAAAGTAGCATGTAAGGACAAATCATCACACTCTGAGTATACGGCGACGGTTTGTATATTCAGCTCTTTACATGCACGAATAATACGAAGAGCAATTTCCCCTCTGTTGGCAATTAAAACTTTCTTAAACATTCTCAATTTTAAGAACAAAAAGTTCTTGACCGTATTCTACGGGACTTCCATCATCTACATATACTTCTACTAACTTTCCTGAAAATTCACACTCTATATCATTAAAAATCTTCATCGCTTCAATAATACATACAGTCATTCCTTTGTCAACTTGATCACCTATATTGATATATGCTGGATTGCCTGGTTTTGGACACGAATAAAATGTTCCAACCAGAGGAGCTACAATTATTTTAAACTTAGACTTATCAGAATAGTCTTCTTCTCCAGAATGAGTGAGTGGAACAGTTGGCGTAGTAACACTAGACGATTTAGAGTCGGCAAGTATCTCAGATTTATCATTTTCAACTACAATATTATTATTTTGCGGAATATTAGGAGGTTGGTTAGCTATTATAGTCTTTTGCGATGAATTAGTTTTTGACAATCGGATTTTTTGAGCTCCCCAAAAAGATGAGACTTCTATTTCTTCTATTTCTGTATTTTCTATTAAACTTATTAATTTTTTAATTCTATCTTTTAACATCTTTAAGACTTAATTCTTTCAATATATTTTTTATCTTTTGTATCAATCCGTACAATTTCCCCTATCTGAACAAATAAAGGAACTTGTATAATTGTACCGGTTTCTAATGTTGCAGGTTTTGTTCCTCCTTGAGCAGTATTTCCTTTTTCTCCTGGATCTGTTTCGACAATTTTGAGATTCATATGCTGAGGAATTCTAACTTCAATTGGCTCAGTATCATTAAATGCAATTGTAACAGTAGTATTTTCTATTAAAAATTCATTTACACCTTTAGTATGTTTATGAGTTAGTTCAATTTGTTCGAATGTTTCATTATCCATAAAAACATAGTTTTCACCATCTTTATATAAATAGTTATAATTTCTTGCTTCAATACGCACCTCTTGAATTTTTTCACCCGCCCTAAATGTTTCATCAACTACTCGACCAGTTTTAATATTTTTTAACTTTGTCCTTACAAATGCCGGACCTTTTCCTGGCTTTACATGTAGAAATTCAACAATTTTCCAAAGAGCGTTTTTTCGATTCATTATTAGGCCATTTTTAAAATTTGAAGTATCTGCCATAAGCATACAACCTTTCATGCTACAAAGTTAATTTAAAATTGATAAATAATTTACATATCAATAAGATGAATTTACATATATTTGAATAATAGATTTATTCTTAATTCGTTATTTTTTTAACTGATTTAAAATATTCAAGGAATCTAATAAATCTAATTCATAATTAACTGAATGAGATAAATCATCATTAGGATATTTTTCCAAAAACATAGTGTAATAGAAAATAGCATCACTATAAGACTCTATATAATTTGAGTGAATATAGCCTAGCATAAATATTGATTTCTTTGTTTCTTCTGAACTGGGATAGTTTTTCAGAACTTTTTTGAAGTTCTGTATTGCAAAAGTATAATTGTTTATATCATTTAAATATATATCTGCTATTTGAAACTGAGATTGGCTTGAAAGATTATCATCCAAGTCTTCATTAACTATTCTTTTGAATGATGTGATTGACTCCATCAATTTAGCATCTTTCCTCAATTCAATGCCCTTTATCCATAATTTATTCAGGTCCATAACTCTAATATATTCTTTGCCTGGAATTTGTATTAGCCAATCAGCTTGTATTGTCTCTGATTTTAGATTATTCAGTATTTTTATATGTTGGACACTAGAATTATACTCTTTTGCAATATTCCATAAATTATCACCTGGCTGAATTTTATATTCGAATAAATCGTCTGAATCAATAGATATAGATTCTTGTGAAAACACAAAACATATTAAAGTAGTTATTAATACTAAATAGTTGCTAAGAGTTCTATTAATATATATTTTTCTATTCATATATAATTATAAGTTAATATCAAATCAATATCAGAACATATTTAAAAGTGATAATTGCACAGTGCTTCGCCCCACTCCTTCTTTAAATGCAAAGTCTAAACGTAGAGGCCCTAAACTTGATATAACAGTAATCCCCCAGCCAATATTCCAGTTAAAATTACTTTCCGAATCTGGAAAATCAATTAATCCTGCATCATAAAAGAATTCCACTCCTATCATTTTATATAATGGAATTCTGATTTCCGAATTTACCAATATTCTTGACAGTCCTCCTTCCTCACCATTATAATCTAATGGACTAACCCATCCTCTAAGAGATGATGAACCACCTAAAAAAAATTTATCAAAATCTGGGATTTCTGATTGATTATCTATGTAATTAATAGCATAAATAAAACCACTTTTAAATCTAAAAGCATAAACTGCATTATTAAAAATACTTCTAAAACTTTTGAATTCTATATCAGTTTTCAAATAATTATATTCCCCTCCCAGAAAAGTTCCGTTCAACCTAGGGTTTATTGATATATAATATCCTCCTTTAGGATTAATGAAATCATCTATGTTATGTTTTATATATGATACATATATACTTCTATTATTCTCAGATTCAAAGAATTCAGTGACTAAGCCTAATGACAAGTATGGATTTGATGATCTATAATTTTCCACATAAGCAATAAAACCTAATCTTTTATCTCCCAGCGCAAATTTATCAAATAATATATTCTGGCTATAAACCTTTAGTCTAAATGGAATACGAATATTGATAAACCAAGGGCTATATAGACCCAATTCATAATAAGACCTATAAAATGTATTATTATTAATAT
Organism: Fidelibacterota bacterium SCGC AAA003-L08; assembly: GCA_000405805.1. Taxonomy (GTDB): domain Bacteria; phylum Fidelibacterota; class Marinisomatia; order SCGC-AAA003-L08; family D37C17; genus SCGC-AAA003-L08. The sequence goes on along the minus strand of ASPJ01000011.1, from coordinate 14,742 downwards.
AACTTAGGCCAAATTCAGCCTTAAAAGATGCTTTTGCTGCACTATTAAATAAATTACCTCTATCAATGCTTCCTGAAACATTAATCGCAGAAATAGGCAAATCACCTTTATTCGAAGGAAGTTGGCCAATACCTGCTTGAAATTCCAACTCTCTTTTTTCTAATTCTCTCAATCGTATATCTAAAATAATAGTAGTATCAGATTCTATGTATGGAAAAATTTCAATAGAACTAAATAACTGAGATTCAAATAAATGAGTTTTAGATTGATTAATTCTAGTTACATTATATATATCCCCCCTATTAAATGTTAATTCTCTCAAAACTAGTTCTGTGTCAATATCTTCCAGTCCAGAAATCAGAATATTATCAATATAAAATCTTCTTCCCTCAGAAATATCGATCTGCAAATCTATCAATGAATCATATTTAGTAATACTTTCATTAATAGAAATATTAATTTTTCCAATCTTTAAATACTCATCTTTTAAATCCATTAATTTATTTCTTATATCTATTGGATTGTAATTTCTTGAATTGACATTAATTAAATCTAATATATAATTATCATCAAACGACTTATTTCCCGTAATCGATATATTGTTTATTTGATACTGGACACCTTCAGATATAATAAATAGTATGGATATATTATAATCATCAATATGATTGTATGAATAGTCTATATTGATATCTAAATAACCATTTGACTTATAGTATGATTGTAATGTGATTAAATCTAAATTTAATTTATTGCTTTTAAACTCTGTTGTTGTAAATAGAGTTTTTTTCTGTAGTCTAAGCAAATCTGCCAACTCAATACTTTTAATATTAGCATTGCCTTTAAATGTTATATCAAAAACATAAACTTTATTAATTGAAAAACAGAGATTAAAAAATACAAATATAAGGAGTAGAAACTTTATCTGCTTCATGCTATTTAATATTTATATTTAAATCTATAATTTAACTGCCAGTATTTATTATCATCGACTTTAGCTACAACTGATGATTTGTCGCTAACTCTATAAGACATTTCATACTCATTCAAGTTATTATTATTTAGATTAATCCTCGTATTCAAGTAGAGCTTATTAGAAATCCTTTTACCAAGCAAAACATTAATATCAGAGTCGTTAAACCCTTCCATCAATGATCCTGAGTGTTGGACTCTAAATTCATCTAGATTAGTATACAGGGTGATATTTTTTTCTAATTGAGTTTCCAAATAGCTTCCTATGACATTCCCAAATGGTTCTGTAATAGAGTTGTTCATATTTTTATCTCTAAATGTTAACAACTGCAAAATATCACTTTGGCTATAATTTGGCATAGTCGATTCTAAAATTAAATTAGGATTATCCGTATATCCAATGAACGAAACATTGATATTATCTTCATATATGTCAGTCATTGAATGCAACTCGATATATGGACTTTTAATAACTGGGTCTATCAAAATAGTTCCTTGAGTATTATAAAATTCATTTCCATTATAAAAGAAACTTCCATCAATAATATTTGCTTTTCCTGATATCGAAACATTGTTATTTGAAAAAGATGCAAGATTCATTTCGCCTTCAAGGAATAGATTAATATTATCAGATTTAATTTTTATTCCATTTGGGAAAGGAATAAATATATCATATGCAATAAAATGATTATTAGTGATCATTCCAATATCTTGATTCGACAATTTCCTGTTTTCAACATCAAATAGTGTAAATTGATTAAACTTTGGCTCAAATTCCCCTGAGATTAACATTGTATCTTGTCCTGTGATAGTAATATTAGAAGACGCAAAACCTTCGAACTGTCCATAGGAACTTGATAAATAATTATTATTACCAATTATACTAATTGATAAATCTGGATTAAAAAAAGATTCTAGGTTAATGCTTCCTGATAAATTGATATTATTCTTTGAAATATTCTTAGAACCAAGGATGTCTCGCATAGATGTAGCAAGTTCATCAATTAAATTCATACCATCTCCTTCTTGAAATAAACTAGCCGAAAAATGGTTGAGTATCAATCGATTATTATCAATTAAGGCATAAGCATTAATATTTTTAATAGTATTGTCTAATTGTAAAATATTTAGTTCAGCATCATTGATAACAATTTCTCCATCACGTATTATATTTTGATAATTGCCATGTATGTTTAGTGTATAATTGAATATTCCAGATAATTTCTTAATGAATGGAAAATAAGGAACAATTAATTCTGCAGAGGTTGATGTGCCTTCAACATCAATATAGACAGGGTATTCATCTATATTTTTAACAAAATAATAATTGAAGTTGACTGGCAAAGAACCTCTAATACTATATTCTCCAAATTTTGTCTTCCCTATCACATCAGAAAAATACAATCTATTATTCTTATATGAAATCTTACCTGTAATCTTATCACCTATAACTTTATCAAATTTGGGATTCAATATAGTTGGAAACATTTCAAAGCGTAAATTGCTAAGTACTCCGGATATAGATATATCTGACGTCATTAATCCATCCATATTAATTGCCCAAGGGGAATATTTATCTAACAGTGATATATTGAAATTCTTAACATCCCCCTTAAGTTCTATATTATTATTCTTAGACAGCTGCCCATCTCTAGATTCCTCCCTGAGCTCAATAAAACCTGCTATATTAAATGATGAACTATCTGAAAAAGCTTCAAAATGATTAAAAGATAAAACATTATTTTTAAAAGATGCTGACAATTTAGCTTCCTCATATTGAAAATTATCAAATTTAAAATTATCAATAATTAAATCAGTCATAAAGAGAGGATCGGAATCAATATTAGAAAAGTATAAGTCACCACTTGCAATACCTGAGTAATAATTATTTAAAAACATAAGTTTATCAATTTTATATAAATCAATATCATTTAACATTAAATTCATTGAATAATCATATATATTTTTATACTTAAAGTCTCCAACAATTATACCCTTATCTAAAAGTATATCTACATTTGAAGCTATATAATAATCATCTGTTCTATCTATAAGAACCTTCTTGATATCAATTCTTGTATTATTAATTTTTCCACTAAATTTATTTAAAAAAATATTCGAATCAATAAAATCTAACTGAATATCTAAAAATTCACCTGACTTATCATTGTTTGATATCAACACCAATTGATTGTTAACATAACTCAAATCAATTAAATCGAATAAATGATCCTGAAGTTGTCCTTTTTCTGAGGTGAATAAAAGTTGATTCAATTTATTATAGTATGATATACTATAAGATGAGTTAAATGTAATCAAATCTCCAATTTTCATTTTATCAGAAACTCCATTTATATGAAAATCAGACAACCCTTTGCTCCTATTATATTTGTATGATAAAAATAAATTTTTAAAATAAAAATCTTTTGTATTCAATATATCCCAATCAAGTAGATATTTAGAAGTATAGTTAGGAGATTTCAGTGTGCCTGAAAAAGAAAAATCATCAAAAGACCTTAAATTTAAATCATTTATTATCCATTCAGATTGATTGATATCTTTAAATATTAAATTAGAGCTAATTAACAATTTATCATTATAAGTCAATTGTCCCAATATTTTATTAAAATTATAATCATTATAGTAGCAACTCTCAAGGGATAGATTCAAATCAATATTGGAAATAGTATTAATTAAAAATCCTATTTTTCCATTAAGAGCAAGCAGGTTATTAAAATCTGAAATAATATTAAGCTCGCCATTACTACTGAGTAAATCATAAAAACCATCTATACTAAATATATTATTTGCAATATTTTGGTTCTCTAAATTAAAAGAGAATGTATCATTCATATAATTAAAATTAATATCAATATATTCTTTTTGATTATTAAAAGTAGTATATAATCGTGAAATGTATTCATAATTACTATTTTTTTCATTCAATGATAAATAAATGTCTGAAATAGAAATATTTTTATCTATAGTTAAATTTGCTTTTGTCAATGATATATCGATATCATCAACTGCTAATGGAAATAAATTTAAATCTATATATATATTAGCTTCTAGGCCATATTCATCCTGAAATTTAAAATTATCAATTAAAAGATTTTCTTTAGATAGCAATATAGAGCCTTTACTAGAATAATATTTATTGTGGTCAACATTTATATCTATTTTTTCAAAATCAGCTTCAATATCTTTCCCTGTAATCAATGCGCTCAATGCCAGGGTAAATGAAATGTCTTTATTTTTATAATGAATTTTCCCATTCTCAACAGCAATCTTATTAATGGTTATCGAAGGAATAAATGATGTCTTCTTAGAATTAAACTTAGAATTAAGTTTGATTTTAGATAAATCTTGTGCCATTAATTTATCTATCTTTATTGAATTAAAAACAAGTTTCCCATAGAAAATATTTTTTAAGCTTGGTTTAATTGATATATTTTTTAAATCTAAGATTGAAGATGATGCATTCGAAATATTAATATTATTAATATTGAATCCAGAAAAGAAGTTGCCTTCAATATCATCAATTTGAACATTGGCGTCAAAGAAATAGCCTTCTAAAGAATTACTAAAATAACTTTCAATATTATTTAAAAAATAGGAAGGTTTATATAAAAATAATAGAACTAATGCTAATATAAAAAGTGCCAGCCATAATATGAATTTAAAAATATATTTACTGAATCTTGATAAAATAACCATAAGTATGTTACAAATTTACATTATAAAAGTTTCATTATATATGTTAAATGAAATGATTATTTTTTTGATTCATCATCCACTACTTCAAAGTCAGCATCCTCAACAGTTTCATCTCCTTGAGATTGTGAAGAACTAGCAGAATCAGAAGGATTTTGCGATGTTTGTTGGTCAGATGACATGCTCTGGTATATATCAGAGCATACTTTATTCAACTCTTCAGTTTTACTCTTAATACTCCCTATATCACCATCTTTTAAGATTGAAGCCAACTCTTCTTTTTTATTATTTATTGTTTCTTTCTGATCATTAGATAGTTTCTCGTCTAAATCTTTTAATTGAGTTTCTGTTTGATAGACCAATTGTTCAGCAGAGTTTCTAGCATCAATTTCATCACGTTTGGTTTTATCTGATTCAGCATTAGCTTCGGCTTCATCTTTCATTTTTTGAACTTCATCTTCACTAAGAGCCCCTGATGCTTCAATAGCAATCGACTGGGCTTTCCCTGTTGCTTTATCTGTAGCAGAAACATTTAAAATTCCATTAGAATCAATATCAAAAACAACTTCAATCTGAGGTGTTCCTCTTGGCGCTTGAGGTATGCCATCCAATATAAATCGTCCAAGAGATTTATTATCGGCTGCCATTTCTCTTTCCCCTTGATTAATATTAATATCGACTGCAGGCTGATTATCGGCTGATGTAGAGAAAATTTGGCTTTTCTTACATGGTATAGTACTGTTTGCCTCAATTAGCTTCGTAGATACACCACCTAAAGTTTCAATCCCTAAAGATAATGGAGTGAGATCTAATAAAACTATTTCATCAGCATCTCCAGACATTACTCCACCTTGAATAGCCGCTCCTAGAGCAACAACCTCATCTGGATTTACACTTTTATTAGGTTCTTTTCCAAAAATTTCTTTAACTAATTCTTGAACTTTTGGAATTCTTGTTGACCCTCCAACAAGAATAATATCACGTATATCTTTTTTATCTATTTTTGCATCTTTTAAAGCTGTAAGACAAGGCTTTTTCATTCTTGATAATAATTCAGATGATAAACTTTCTAATTTAGCCCTTGTTAAATTTAAGTTCATATGTTTAGGACCATTATTATCTGCTGTTATAAATGGTAAATTTATATCAGTTTGCTTAGATGTTGATAATTCACATTTTGCTTTTTCCGCGGCATCTCTCAGCCTCTGTAATGCCATAGCATCTTCTCTAAGATTTATTGATTCAGTTTTCTTAAATTCTTTAATAATCCAATCAACTATAATTTGATCAAAATCATCACCTCCTAAACGTGTATCACCATTAGTTGAAAGAACTTCAAAAACACCATCTCCTATATCAAGAATAGAAATATCAAAAGTACCTCCACCTAAATCAAAAACAGCAATTTTACGATCTTCTTCTTTTGATTCTAACCCATAAGCTAATGCAGCAGCTGTTGGCTCATTTATAATTCTTCTTACATTCAGCCCTGCTATTACACCAGCATCTTTAGTAGATTGTCTTTGAGAATCATTAAAATATGCTGGTACTGTAATTACTGCATCAGTTATTTTTTGCCCTAAATGTTCTTCAGCTGTTTGTTTTAATTTCTGAAGTAGCATCGCGCTGATTTGTTCTGGTGCATATTCTTTATCATTAGCAATAATTTTCACTTTAGAATTTTTACCTTTTTTAATTGTATAAGGTAAAAGCGATACATCATCCTTAATTTCATCATATGTTCTACCTATAAAACGCTTAGCCGAAAAAATTGTATTAGTAGGATTTGTAACAGCCTGTCTTTTTGCAGGCGAGCCAATAAGAATTTCATCCTCTGAGGTAAAAGCAATAACTGAAGGAGTGGTTCTTTCCCCTTCTGCATTAGTAATAATTAGAGGTTTTCCACCCTCTGTAACAGAAACACATGAATTTGTAGTTCCTAAATCTATCCCAATAATTTTTGACATAATAATCCTACCTTAAGTTTATAATTACAAGGTACAATTATTATGCCATAATCATGATATATGACATAATGACATAGAATGTCATACTTTTTCGGCAGGATTTTTCTTTTTTTTGATAATCTTTTGTGTGAAAATCAATTTACCTTTAGATCCTTTAACTGTAATGATTCCATTCTTTTCAGAAAATTCATTTTTAAGAAATTTTAGCGATAAATAATTCTCAATTTCATTTTGAATAATTCTTCTTAGAGGTCTTGCTCCCCATTCTCTATGCACACCTTCTTGGAGCAATACATCTTTTGCTGTTTTAGTTAAATTTAATTTATTATTTTTATTCATTAAATTATTTTTTAAATCCTTTATCTGTAAATCAATAATTTTATACAAATCATCTTTAGTTAATGAATTAAATACAACCACATTATCTATTCTATTTAGAAATTCAGGCTTGAAGAATTTTTTTACTTCTTTCAATACATCTAACTCATTATCTGCATTAGGTTCTTTTTTCCCAAATCCAAACTGGGAAGAACTAATATGTCTCGTCCCAATATTAGAAGTCATAATAATAATAACATTACTGAAATCTATAACTCTTCCTAGGCTATCCGTGAGTTTTCCTTCATCTAGAATCTGTAATAATATATTAAATACATCGGGATGAGCTTTTTCAATTTCATCAAACAAAACTACTGAATAAGGATTTCTTCTAACCTTTTCAGTTAGTTGTCCTCCTTCTTCATAACCAACATATCCTGGAGGAGCTCCTATAAGTCTTGACACATTATATCTCTCCATATATTCAGACATATCAATTTTTATCATAGAATCTAAGTTTGTAAATAATTCGTCAGCTAAAACTTTAGCCAGCTCTGTTTTACCCACTCCTGTTGGGCCTAGAAACATAAAAGAACCTATCGGATGATTTGGATTTTTTAATCCTGTTCGAGATCTTTGGATTGATTTGACAATGCTATCCACAGCTTCTCCCTGTCCAACAATTCTGATCGACAACGTTTTATTTAAGTTGATTATATTTAAATTCTCCTTCTTCTCTAATTTGGAAAGCGGAATACCTGTAATCATAGAGACTACATCAGCGACATCATTCTCTGTGATAAACGGTCTATTATCTTGTTCATCTAAATTCCATTCATCTTGAAATATTTTTAGCTTTTCCAATAATTTTCGCTCTCTATCGCGATATTCTGCAGCTTTTTCAAATTTTTGCTGAGAAATGACTTTTTCTTTATTTTTTTTAATACTGGTAATATCTTTTTCCAGTCTTATTATCTTATCAGGAACATTAATATTACTGATGCGCGTTCTAGAACCGACTTCATCCATTACATCGATTGCTTTATCAGGTAAATATTTATCTGTTATATATCGATCACTGAGTTCTACGCATGCTTTAATAGCTTGATCAGTAATATGGACTCGATGGTGCTCTTCATATTTTATTTTAATACCATTTAAAATATCAACGGTATCGCTGATTGAAGGTGGATTAACAATTATTTTTTGAAATCTTCTTTCGAGCGCTCCATCTGTTTCTATATGTTTCCTATACTCATTTAATGTTGTTGCCCCTATAATCTGAATATTTCCTCTAGCTAATGCAGGTTTAAACATATTTGCAGCATCTAGAGACCCAGAAGCACCTCCTGCTCCAACAATAGTGTGTAATTCATCTATAAAAACAATTACATCACTAACAGATTCCAGTTCTAACATCAGTGCTCTCATTCTTTCTTCAAATTGTCCTCTGTATTTAGTCCCTGCAATTAATCCAGCCAAATCAAGAGCAACAACTTTTTGTCCCCATATTATTCTAGGAACTTTTTTATCAACAATTCTTAGAGCAAGACCTTCTACTATAGCCGTTTTCCCTACACCAGGTTCACCTATTAAAGCAGGATTGTTTTTTTTACGCCTAGACAATATTTGAGCTACTCTTTCAATCTCAAGTTCTCTGCCTATCACAGGATCCAATTTTCCTTCTTTAGCCATTTTGCTTATATCTCTACTAAACATATCTAAGGTAGATGTAGATTTATTTTCAGACTTGATAGTCGACTGAATATTTTCTGAAGATGAATCTATAAAAGATTTTAAGATATCGTAGTCTATTGAATATGATGATAAAGTTTGACCAGCAAGACCCTCATTTTCTTTAGCTAAAGCCAATAATAAATGGATCTGTCTAGCCTTCTCTTGATTCATTTTTTTTGATTCGTTGAATGATAACCTTAATATTCTATCAGCACGCCTGGTAAGTGGCAAGTGACCTAAAGTAAAGGTGCCTGTATTAGGGTTGCTTGATTTCATCAATTCTTCAACTGATAGTTTCATTTGCTCAATATCAACCCCCATTGATTTTAATATTAAACAAGCATTACCTTTAGTATCTGTCAGTACACCTAAAAGCAAATGTTCTGAACCAATAGAGCTTTGAGATAACCTAACGGCCTCTTCCTTGGCCAACCTTAGTATTCTACGTATACCTTTTGAAAAATTTTCTCTCATATCTTTTACCTATAATCTTCCTTTTTCAATCTTACCATTAGCAATATAAAAAGACTCTTTACTAAATTTTGTGACTTGCTTATCATGAGTTGCAATTACAAACGATATATTGAAATTATCTTTTAAATCATTTAGTAATTTAATAATAATCATTGAATTATCATCATCTAGATTCCCAGTAGGCTCATCTGCAAAAACAATATCAGGCTTGTTTATTATTCCTCTAATCACTGCAATTCTCTGTCTCTCTCCACCCGATATTGCATTTGGAGACCTATCTGACAAAGACTTTAAACCAACCAGGGCCAACATCTCTTTTGCATTTTTTAAAGACACATCATAGCTTCTTCCGCTCATTAATTGAGGGATTATCAAATTATCGATAACTTTAAATTCAGACAATAGATGATGGAATTGGAATATATATCCAATTGTATTAACTCTATCAGGCGAATTAAAATTATCATATTGTAAATTATTATAGTAGTTAATCACTCCACTCGAAGGTTTATCTATTAACCCTAAAATATTTAGCAACGTAGTTTTTCCTGATCCAGAGGAACCTTGTATTGATATAATTTCTCCTCTTTGAATACTAATATCAACATTACTTATCACGTTTATGCCATTGAAATTCTTGCTTATATTTTTTGCTTCAAATATCATGTATAATTTTACAGTTTATTATTTAATGAATTCATCAAATTTGAATTTTTTATTTTCAAAATAGGATATGTTGTCGCAATAACCATAGATACTGATGAAACTAAAATTATTAAGGGGATATATCCAAAATTAAAATTTATTGAAAATTCAGGAAAATTTATAAAAAATGTATTTTTAATCCAATAATATTTAGAATCAAACAATGATATGATTGAATAAATTAAATATCCACATAAAACACCTATGACAGAAGTCGTAATTGCGTTCATTATAAAGATAAACATCATAAATGAATCATTACACCCTGATATTCTCAACAATGTTAGCTGCTTAGTCTTTCTAATAATAAATAATGACATTAAGGCACTTGATGATAATGCTGCAATTAATATAATAAAATAACCGAAAGAAGAATATAATAATTTTTCAATTTTTAATGCCCCCGCTAATTCTTTATGAGTATCTGACCAATGTTCTAAATTATATTTCTTTATAAAGTCTTCTGGAATATTTTTAGCCTCTTTAGATGAAAAAAATAGCTTATTGTTATTAGAATACTGTAAAATTTTTAATTCTGGATTATCAGACATAAATATATGACTACTCTCATAATCTAACGGCAACTCCCCTCCATAACTAAATATACCCGAAACATAAACATCTGATGCGGGGATATATGAAGTCATAAGATTAACATCCAAAGGAGACATGATATGTATTGAATCAGCAGTTTTAATTTTCAATCTATTGGCTAGTTCTTTACCAATAATAACTTCCGGTTGAAAATTATCTGGAGAATTCTCTTCTTGTAAATAATCTTTAATATGATTTTTTTTAAATCTTTGGAATTGATCTATAGATATTATCTCTACTACTGTAGGCCTATTGTCTTTAACAATTATATATTGTCTTATTCTTCCAATATATGGAGTCGAGTATTTAGAATGGTTATTGTCAATCAAGTCTCCTCTATAGGTAAAATGGGCAGTTTCTATCGTTTTAAAGATAGTTTTTTCCATCCCATCCATAGTCCCTAATACCAGTAGAATAATCAAGGTTCCTGCTATTATGCTAAATAGCGGGAAAAATGATGAGAGACTATATTTCCCAGTAGCTGTTTTGTATAAAAATTGGTATATGTATAGAAACTTGTTATTCATCGTTTAAATGTTTCATAGGATTAACTGAATATAATTTGTAGGCTGGAAAAAGAGAAATGATAGAAGTCAAAATAAGCAAGCCAATACTATATAGAAAAATTTCATTATAATTAATCAAAACAGGGATATAACTAATATGATATATCTCTTTTGAAATCTCAATAAATTTATATTCAGATTGAATGAAAAGAATAAAAAAGGAAAATATAATGGCTAAAAAAATTCCTAATAATGTTAGTACAAAACTCTGAATTATTAAAATCATAGATATCATTGTTCTAGTGAATCCCATACTTAGCAGAATAGCTATTTCTGAAAGTCTACCTTGCACTAATGTCCATAAAGAAAGAGCCATATTACAAGCAGCTATAATTAATATTAATATTGCTACGAATACTATAGGCATTCTGTAAGCATCAAGCCATTCTAGCGATCTAGCACTCCATTCAACCCATGTAGTAATGTTATTAAATCTTTTATCTAAAGAATTGAAAATTTTGGAACTAGAGTTAATTTCAATTGGATTTTTAACTATTCCAGTTATCCCCTCCTCTAAATGATTAGCAGCAAATATTATCTGGCTATCAGGTAATCGTAAGAAACAAAAGAATTGATCATAATAATCAAAACCAGAATTAAATATATTTGAAACTACAATATGTTTAGCCGCAAAACGATTGTTTTCAAAAGATTGATTATTTGTAATTAAGAGCATCAAAGAATCTCCTATTTGAAGATTCATATTATCTGCAATTTTTCCACCTATAATGATATCTGTGCTACCCTTAGCTAATAAATCCTTTTTAGAAAAAGAAGTATTGAAAATATCAAATATTTTATGATCTTCTAAACCTACAATTGTAACACCTTCTACTTTATTTCCCTTCTTAATAATCCCGTAATCTTCAGTATAATCAGAGTACGTTAAAAAATCTGGATTGTCAGACAATTGCTTTTTAATATTATTTATTGACTGCAGAGATTGATGTTTATTATCAATTCTATAATGGCCTCTCGCAGAGGCTAATATTTTTTTAATTTCATAATTAAAACCATTAGATAATGATAAAATTATCATTAATCCAGAAAAACATATAGATATAGATGTAATAGTAAAAAATATAATAAATTTATTATATCGTTTTAATGAATTTGAAAATATCTGCTTAATTGATATTTTGAATAATTGAATCAATTCTTAAGATCTTAAAACTGGAAAAAGTATAACATCTCTTATTGATTCTTGACCTGTAAACAGCATCACTAACCTATCTACGCCTATTCCAACACCTCCCATCGGAGGCATTCCTGCTTCCATGGCTGCTATAAAATCTTCATCAATAACTTGGATTTCTTTGTCTATTTTACTCGAGGAGTCAATTATTTCCTCTAATCTATTTCGTTGTTCTACAGGATCATTCAATTCACTAAATGAATTTGCAAATTCCATCCCCCCAATAAAGAGTTCAAACCTTTCAACAACTTCTATGCTTGAATCTCTTTTCTGTTTTGCTAAAGGAGATATTAATTTTGGATAATCTAAAACAAATGTAGGGTCGATCAACTTAGGTTCAACTAATTCTCCAAATAATTTATCTATTATTTTACCATAGCTTAAATTGTCATCTAGAGAAATATTATTTTTATCTGAAATCTTCACTAATTCATCTTTACTTAAACTTAAAAAATCATCACCTAAAGCATTGTTTAACTCATCGATAAAACTCACTTTTTTAAACTCATTATTAAAATTAATCAAATGAGAATTAAAAGTTATTTTATTAATATCAATTTTTTCTGCTATATATTTAATGAGACTTTCAGTCATATTCATCATATCATATACATCTGAATATGCTTGATAGAATTCACACATCGTAAATTCTGGATTATGACTCTTATCTACTCCCTCATTTCTAAAATCTTTAGCAATCTCGAAAACTTTTTCATAACCGCCTATAACAAGTCTTTTTAGATACAATTCATCTGCTATTCTTAAAAATAATTCCCTATTAAGAGAATTATGAAATGTTTTAAATGGCCTAGCTGTTGCTCCTCCATATAAGGGTTGAAGAACAGGAGTTTCAACTTCAAGATAATCATTTGAATTTAAGTATCCCCTTAAATGATTGATGATATCATTTCTTTTTTTAAATATATCTTTTCTTGATGGGTTTGCAATTAAATCTAAATGCCTATATCTATATCTTGATTCTTTATCAGTAAAGGCATTAAATGCTTCTCCATCTTTTTCTTTTAAGTTAGGTAGCGGCCTTATATTTTTTGCAAGTAGCATAATGTTTTTAGCTCTAACTGATAGTTCTTTAGTTTTTGTTAAAAAAACTTCACCACTACATCCAACTATATCTCCTAAATCTAGATTATTACAAACAATTTTTTCTAATTCGCTGTTAATATTATTATTATTTAAATAAATTTGAATTTTTCCACTATCATCCTGAATATGTAAAAAAGTGCTTTTGCCCATATCCCTTAAAGAAATGATTCTTCCAGCTATAGAAACAGAATTGTCTTCAGCCTGTTCTAATAACAAAGTATCCTGATTATTGTGAATCTCAATAGTTTTATGAGAATATTTATATTTATGGGGATATAATTCTACGCCATGCTCTTTTAACGTTTTAATTTTATCCATTCTAAATTTAATCATTTCTTTTAAACTATTATTTTCACTCATTATTATTCTCCATTTGATGTAATAGATAGGACCTTATAAACATATCAATACTACCATCCATAACTTTATCTATATCTGCAGTTTCATATTTAGTTCTATGATCTTTAACCATATTATATGGATGAAAAACATACGATCTTATTTGACTACCCCAAGATATATCTTTCTTTCCTGAAGACATCTTGTCTTTTTTATCTTTCAGTTCTTCTAAATGACGTTGATATAATTTTGACCTAAGCATTTTTAATGCATTATTTTTATTATTTAGCTGACTTCTTTGATTCTGACATTGAACTATTATTCCTGTTGGAATATGCGTAAGTCTAACAGCTGAATCCGTTTTATTAACATGTTGACCACCAGCACCACTAGCACGATAAGTATCTATTTTAAGATCCTTGTCATTTACCTCAATCACAACTTTATCATCTGATAAAGGAGACAGAAATATAGAGGCAAAAGATGTATGTCTTTTAGAATTGCTATTAAATGGAGAAATTCTTACTAATCTATGAATACCAATTTCTGATTTTAAATATCCATAAGAGTATCGACCTTTAATTTCAATAGACACCTCCTTAACTCCAGCCTCATCTCCTTCTTGAAAACTAAGAACTGAAAATGAATAATCATGCATTTCGCACCACCTGCTATACATTCTATAAAGCATGTTTGCCCAATCTTGAGAATCAGTCCCACCTGCCCCAGAGTGTATCGTTAAAATTGCATCCTGTTTATCTTCTGGTAAATTAAGTAAATTTAAAAATTCCATTTTCTTAATTAAACTTCTAAATTTTCCAAGTGAATTTTCAATTTCCCTATCTAATTCAGGCTCTTCTTCAACAATAGAAATAAATATTGAAAGTTCTTCATAACTATCATCTAGCTGTTTCCAGCTATTTAGTTGATTTTCAATAGAACTTATTTTCTTTAATATTTTCTGTGCTTTACTTCTATTCTCCCAAAAATTTTTTTCCAGAGTAATAGTTTTTAATTTTTCTAAATCTCCAGATACAGAAATATCATTGAAAGCTGA
>ASPJ01000010.1 GCA_000405805.1 Fidelibacterota bacterium SCGC AAA003-L08 | reverse complement strand
TTCATCAGGAGAAAGTGCTGTTGCTTCATGTGTAGAAGAGCAAGGGTGTCAGTCTGTTGATGGTATATGTGATACTTGTTCTGGTGAAACAGATGGTTCAGGTACTATTCTAGATAATGACTTGGATGATGATGGGGTTTGTGATGATTTAGATCAATGCCCAGACCTTGACGATGGCTTGATTGATGAATGTGGCATATGTGATGGTCCTGGAGCAAGTCCAAATAGCAATTGTTGTTCGGATGGTCTAAGTCCTGAGGGTGAAACTCCTGATTGTGCTGGTATCTGCGGTGGAGATGCTACTATAGATGAATGTGGTGAATGTGGTGGTGATGGTATCGCTGATGGCGAATGTGATTGTGATGGTAATGTAGATTTAGGTTGTGGATGTGGAGAAGCTGGTCCATCAGGTTGTGATGAGGCATGTGGTTCTACTTTAGAATTTGATGAATGCGGTGTATGTGGTGGTTCTGGCATGGCAGATGGTGAATGTGACTGTGATGGCAACGTTGATTTAGGTTGTGGTTGTGGTGAAGCAGCAGCAGAAGAGAATTATGATTGTGATGGTAATTGTACTGTTGAAATAGATTGTGCAGGTGTATGTGGTGGAGATGCATATGAGATTATTGTATGTGAAGATACTGATGGAGATGGCCTTGGTAATCCAGGCACAGAGACTTTAGAATGCATTGAAGGTGGAAGAGATGAGATTACCAATGGTTGTGACCTTCCTGACATGAATGTTTATTAGGTGAAAATGGAGAAGTATATTATAATTCTTCTTCAGAGATAGGTGGATTTTCAATTTAATATAGATGGAACAACAATTACTGGAGCAAGCGGTGGAGATGCAGCTTCAGCAGGTTTAATGATTTCAAATAGTTCTTCTATGGTGATTGCTTTTAGTTTAACAGGCACTCCTGTTTCCGCAGGCTGTGGTACTTTTGTGAATTTAGATTTAGTTGGTGAGGCAACAGGTTTAAGTAATTTAGTTTTTTCTGATTCAATAGGAGGTCAAATCCCCATTGTGTATTATGTTCCTGGAGAGGATCCAGATTTAGTAGCAGATTGTACAGATGAATATCCTGATTGTGCAGGAAATGAGTTTGATTGTGCTAGTGAATGTGGAGGTTCTGCAGAAGTAGATGAATGTGGGACATGTGATTCAGATAGTTCTAATGACTGTGTGCAGGATTGTGCGGGTACATGGGGCGGTAGTTCAGTTTATGATGAATGTGGTGTATGTGATGGTAATAATTCTGCATGTGCTGATTGTGCAGGTGTTCCAAATGGTGATTCATGGGTAAGTGATTGTGGTTGTGTTGCATCTGATAACTCAGGTGATGATTGTGATGATTGTGCAGGTATTCCGAATGGTGATACTGTTTTAGATTGTGCAGGTGAATGTGGAGGTTTTGCAGTAATAGATGAATGTGGCGAATGTGCTGGAGATGGTATTGATGAGGGTACATGTGACTGTGATGGTAATATTGCAGATTGTTTTGGTGAATGCGGAGGTTTTGCAGTAGTAGATGAATGCGGAGAATGTGGTGGAGATGGTATTGATGAAGGTGCATGTGATTGCGATGCTAATGTATTAGATTGTACAGGTGAATGTGCTGGAACCGCTGAATATGATGAATGCGGTATATGTGATGGTGAAAATACAGATCAAGATTGTAATGGAGATTGTTTTGGAAATGCCTATTTAGATGAATGTGATGAATGTGTTGGTGGCAATACTGGTGTTGATGAATGTTCTTCTAATGTAGAGGTTTCTTTGAATCTACATGCAGGCGCAAATTTAGTTAGTTTTTATGCTATCCCAGAAGATAATTCACTATATAACACAATGTATTCATTAGATGATGTTATGATTGGTATTATAGGAGAAGGTTTAGCTGCAAATCTATTGCCAAATGGTACATGGGTAGGTAGTTTATCAGAAATCACTACAACTTCAGGATATTGGATTAAGATTGAAGATGCTGCTAGTCTTCTAATGTCAGATGCGATTCCATCAGACCCAGAATTAGCATATGATTTACATGCAGGTGCAAATTTAATTTCATATCCATCAGATATATCTATGCCAATAGGAGATGCTATATCTAGCGAGTTTTATGATTATATAAATGGTGTTATTGGAGAAGGTGTTGCTGCAAGTTTATTACCTAATGGCTCCTGGGCGGGTAGTTTAACTTATCTTGATGGTGGAAAAGGTTATTGGTTTAAAGTGAGTGAAGATTTTCAATTTCATTTTAATATTGCAGATGAACAGTTAACTAGAAGTATTGATTCTAATATTGATAATACTCAAAAATATCCTAAAGGAATGGAGTATAATCAATCTATTTATCAAGCATTTTATTTTATAGAAAATATTCTAATTGATAATAAATCTATAGAAAAGGGTTCATGGATATTAGCGTATAATGAAAATGTACTCGTTGGTGCACGTAAATGGATGGGCCAATACACAGATGTTCCAGCAATGGGTTATGATTTTTCTATTGAAACTTCGGGTTATTTAACAGCCTCAGACGATGTAACTCTTAAAGTATTAGACTTAGATGGAGATATACATGTTTTACAGGGAGATATCCCTGAATGGACTAATAATGAATTATTCCATACTGGAGTATTAACCAATCTTGAGATTCCTGATAATATTTTTATTACAACAATATATCCAAATCCTTTTAATCCATCAACAAATATTGAGTTTACAGTTGATAAAGATATGGATATAAATATTGACATTTACGATATTAATGGCAGATTAATTGAAAATTTAGTTCAAAACAATTTTAGCAGAGGTATACATTCTGTTAATTGGGATGCATCTATGTATCCAAGTGGTATTTATTTCGTTAAAATTATATCAGAAAATATATCTTCAAATCAAAAATTAATTTTAATGAAATAATATTTATTGCCTGAAAATTCAACTCATTTAAACAATAGACAATTAGATGCTGTTCAGCATGGTAAATTCCCTTTATTAGTTCTTGCTGGTGCGGGTACAGGCAAAACAACTACTATAATAGAAAGAATTACTTATTCTATAAATAATCACTCTATTCATCCTTCTGAAATACTTGCTTTGACATTCTCTGTGGATGCTGCTTCTAATTTAAAGGAGAGGTTGTCTAAGAAGAATATTGAAGAAAGTGACTTGATAACAACATGTACTTTTCATGCTTTTGCAAAGGAAATTGTTGATGACAATCATTTGCTTTTAAAATATGATAATTCTCCTACACTAATCAGTAAAGATGAATCAGTTTATCTCCTTTCAAAGAAAATCCATGATTTAGAACCTTTTAAAAGTAAATTGTATAATAGATTTCCTATTAAAGCAATAAAGTCATTGCTCTCTATTCACGATCAGTTTAAGCAAGAACTCTTTAATAATAATGAGTTGAAGAACTTGAGGAATCATTGTTTAGATAAAATTGAAGAATCAGAAAATGACAATGAAGTTTTTATGCAATTATATGATGCGATAGAGACATTTAAGCAGTTTAATGAAATTAGGAAAGAATCTTCTTTTATTGAATATGAGGATATGATTTATGATTTATGGAATTTATTAGATTCTAATCCAAGTATTCTAGAATCTATTCAAGATAAATTTAAATTTATTATTATTGATGAATTTCAAGATAATAATTTTGCTTTTTCTGAAATTATTTATAAGATAGCGTCTCATAATAATATTACAGTAGTAGGTGACGATGACCAATCTATATATTCCTTTAGGGGATCAAATTCTTACAATATACTCAGCTTCAATGAGTATTATAGTAAAAATCTGAAATATAGGAAAATCGAACTAATTAAGAACTATAGGTCTAATCAAAATATACTAGATATTGCAAATGCAGTGATTGTTAATAATGAGAATAGAATGGATAAAGAATTATTAATTTCTGAAGATCAAGAATATTCTAATGATTCTGTTAAGATGTATATAGGAGATAAGAATTTACAAGCGGGTCAAGTTTTATATTTAATTAAAGAGCTTTTTGATAACCAAAAAGATAAATCGTTAGCTGTTTTATGTAGAACGAATTCTGATTGTAATATAATGTCTAAAATCTTAACCAGCAGCAGAATTTCACATACATATTCAAACGATAGATTATTTGAGAAGAAGATTATCAAAGATGTTGTTGCATTTTTAAATCTTATATCAAATTCAAAATATAATTTACATTCATTGCTTAGATTAACAAAAAATAAATTTTCCAATAGTTTTAGAGAGTCTGTTGTTCGTCTATGGAAAAATAATTCTAATATATTGGATGAATGTACTGCTAATAAAGAGCTTTTTAATGTAGATGAAAATCTATGGATTAACAAAATTGTTTTGATTGCCAATAGTTTAAACAGATATAATTTGATTAAAACTATCAATGGATTTATAAATGATAATTATCGTTTGTGTTTAAGAGAACAGAAATATATTGATGATATTGAGGGAATTATTGAAAAATTTTATAATTTCAATTCAAAGGAGAGCATAAGGAGTCTATGTGATTACATTAATTTATTAGTTGACAATAATAGTTTTATAGCTAAGAATGAAGATGTTTTGGAAGATCCCTCAATTTATTTGATGACAGTCCATAATTCTAAAGGAATGGAGTTTGACTATGTCGTATTACCGTTTCTCCAGAGCTCCAAGTTTCCTCAGTCATTTAAGAATCCGCAGTTTTTATCAAAAATTCCTTTAAATTTTAAAAAATGGTCAAATGAATATGCAGATCCAAAGGTATACCATCTAGATGAAGAAAGAAGACTTTTTTATGTTGCATGTACTCGAGCTAAGAAAAAATTACTTTTATTAACAACAGAGAAAAGGCAGTCTAGGTTTGTAAAGGAAATTAGTAAAGATTTATATTTAGAAAGTAATATTGAAGTCAATATCCCGATTATTTCAGATAATAAACATCAAGAAATATATAATAGAGATTTATCTGTAGAAAAATTGTCATTATCAGCAAGCAAACTTGATACATATGATAGATGTGCACTTAAGTATAAATACTCAAGTCTTGATTTAATACCCTATATTAAATATAATTCAGTTTTTGCTTTAGGAAATATAGTCCATAAAATATTGCAAGAATTTCATGCAAAAAATCTGTCTGGGAAAAGTGAAATGAACCGTTTATTAATAAAGCATTGGGATAGTACACTCTATTTTTATAAATGTGAGTCTGATCAATACTACCAAGATGCTAAAGATATGTTGGAGAATTATTGTATATATTTAAAAGACAATAATCCATCGCCAGTATTATTTGAAGCCTTTTTTAGAATTAATATGAATAAATATATTTTATCAGGAGTTATTGATCGACTAGATATAGATAAAGATGGTAATATTAAAATTTATGATTACAAAACATCTACATCACAAAAGTCTGAGTCTAAGATATATAATAGTTTTCAACTACCTATATATGCACTAGCAATCTACTTGGATGGAGAAAAATTAAATTCTAAAATAAAAAGTGGATTAAGCCCAATAGCAGTTAGCGAGTTATCTCTACGATTTGATGATATTGAAAAATCAATAGAATTATATAAGGATGATATTGAAGAAATTGACAGGAGAATAACGGATATAGCTAAGCGAATATCATCTAAAGTATTTGTGGCAAATCCTAATATAATTAACTGCAACTACTGCGATTATAAAAAGTTTATATGTTCATATTATGAGTAATCAAGAAACATTTTGATACAAAAACACTCATTAAAATTTAAATAAATAGATGTAATTTATAGGCAGATATAACTGGAGATTTTATGTCAAGATTTTTTACATTTACATTATTGCTGACTTTTTTACTATCCATGCCTATTAATCAAGATGATGCAACTATAGTAGCTTCTAATTTATTTATGGAAAGAAGTGGTGATGATAATATTAATATTCAATCTGTAGAATTAATATCAGATAATTCTTATGATATATTCTATATATTCAACCTATACCCAAAAGGATTTATTTTGATTGCAGCAAATAATCGTGTCCTTCCAGTTTTAGGTTATAGTTTTGAAAATAATTTTGTTTATTCGGATGAAACTCCAACTAACATTAGCTATTTGTTAGATTTATTTAAAAATGAAATTAAAACTTCAATTATAGAAGATTCTTCCCCATCAATAAAAATCCAAGATACTTGGAGTAAATATCTCTCTGATGATATTGCACCCTTGGATTTAAGAAATATGGCGCCGTTATTGACAGCAAGATTTGACCAGGGGGCTACATGGAATACAATGTGCCCTAATGATCAAGCAGGTCCTGATGGGCATGCTCTTGTTGGCTGCGTGGCAGTATCAATGGGGCAAATCATGCACTACTGGGAATATCCGCAGTATGGAACAGGAAGTCATGGATATAACTCTCCTTATGGATATTTACAGGCAGATTTTGGGAATACTTTCTATGACTATGATAATATGGAAACTAATGTAGGTAATACAGAATCTCAACTTCTCCTCCTTCATGCAGGTATAGCGGTTAATATGAATTATGGAGCAAGTGGGTCTGGGGCATGGGTGATGGGTCCACAATCACCTTCAACATATCATGCAATGGTTAACTATTTTAACTTTGAATCTACTATTACGGGAATCTATCCTGAGAATTTTTCAGATAGTGTATATAGGCAGAAATTAATTGATGATCTTGATTTACATCGACCTATAATATATAGAGGTTGTAGTAATGATGGATGCCATGCATGGAATATAGATGGCTATGAAGGAGATGAATTCCATTGTAATTGGGGCTGGGGAGGATATAATAATGGCTATTTTCCTTTAAGTACTCTTGGTGGATTTGATTCTAGCCAAGGAGCACTTACTAAGATGCAACCGCAGGATTTAACAGTACCTAACTTAGTGATTAATTCTTTTCAAATGAGTGATCAGAATGGCGGGGATAATGATGGAAAAATTAATCCAGGAGAAAATATTGAGCTAATTTTAGAATTAGAAAATTTTATCCCTTGGGCTGATGGTAGCAATTTAGAAGTTCAGATTGAGTCTACTAGCAATGCAATTGTTCTTAATTCGGATACTTTTTATATTGATAGCATTGATGCTGGAGAAACCTTTATTAATGATTTAAATCCATTTTCCATTTCAATATCAGATGATATTGAATTAGGGATGTATAGCTTGAACGTTTATATTGTAGGAGACGAGTATTTTGAGGATTATTCTCTCGATTTTGAAGTATCGATAAATCAATCATCATTTCCATTTTTAAATAATCATACTGTTGAATCTTCTCCTGTTGCAATTGATATAAATGGAGACGGGTTTAAAGAATTATTTTTTGGAGATCATGGAGGAGCTATTCATGGGATTGATGCCTTTGGAGGCATAATAGATGGATTTCCGCTTCAATTGTCGGGAGATGCAGTGCAAATATGGGGTTCTCCTTCGGCAGATGATATTGATGGAGATGGTGTAATAGAACTTGTTTTTACGAGCAAAAATAAACATATCTATGTAGTTGATGTATATGGCAATATTGAATTAGAATATGAAACAGACCAATATATGATGGGTACGCCTGCACTTGGTGATGTTGATGGGGATGGTATGAATGAGATAGTTGCAGTAGGTTATGATATCAATGGAAAAGTATATGTTTTAAATCATGATGGATCTAATGTCCCAGGCTTTCCTCTTCAGATCAATCAAAAAGCTCTAAGAGGAGTTGCTCTTAAGGATTTGAATGATAATTCTAAAGATGATATTGTTGTTGCTACTGAAACAGATAATCAAATTTTATTAATTAATGATAGTGCTGTTATAGAGGTATTATATACTGCCTCTGAAAAATTTAAATCTGCTCCAGTAATAGCGGAAATAGATGGTGAAAATTATATTTTTTCAGGCAATGATAACGGTATGCTATATGGGGTAACTACTGATGGGCAGATAGTTTATGAATTTATAACAAATGATAGAATACGTACATCTCCTGCTTTTTATCAGTATGGTAATAGTCTTAGTATATTCTACGGGTCTTATGATGGATATCTATATGGAAATGATAAGTATGGGAACAGTCTTCCTGGCTTCCCTATAGACTTTGGAAGTCCTATAATTACATCTCCAGTAATTTCAGATTTAGATAATGACTCAAGTATTGAAGTTATATTTGGAACTTCAGGAGGCTTGATAGTTGCAGTTAATATGGATAATCAAATGTTAGATTATTTTCCTATTGAAACTGGAATTGGTGTCACGGGCTCTCCTATGCTTGCTGATTTAGATAATGATGGTGATATCGAAGTTATAATTGGAGCCAATACAACTTTATTTGGTATAGATATCAAAGAGCCTTCAAGTATTAATGAAGATTGGAGTATCCATAGAGGAAATCTCCTTAGGAATGGATCTTTTACGTCATCTGATTATGAAGTTGGTGATTTGAATGGGGATATGTCTTTCGATGTCCTTGATATTGTTTTACTCTCTAATTTAATCCTTAGTGAGAATTTCAGTGAGTCAGATTTTCTTTTAGCAGATTTGAATTCAGATACTTTTATTGATATTCTTGATATTGTTATCTTAATCAATTTGATTTTACTCTAAATAATGAGAACTGTTCAAGATTGGTTAAATGCATATGGGGAAAGTCATCAGAATCTAGTAAATAAAAAAATTCATTGGGTATGCGTTCCGCTTATTATGTTCAGCCTGTTAGGACTCCTTTGGATCCTTGACATACCTATTGTTAATCAATTTAAATATTTTAATGCTGCTACATTATTAATAGCCTTGGTTAGCCTATATTATTTCAAATTATCTCTACCTATGGGGGTTGGTATGCTCCTGATTAGTTTTATTATGATATATATAATAATTCAAATTAATACATCTAGCTTGATTCCATATATTATTATTTTTATAGTAGCATGGATAGGCCAATTTATTGGTCATAAAATTGAGGGGAAAAAGCCATCTTTTTTTGAGGATCTCCAGTTTTTGCTAATTGGACCTTTGTGGATTCTTTCTCAGGCTTATGATTTAATAGGAATTAAATATTAGATTTTAATAGTTGTAATTGAGAATCATTCTCAATTAAATTTTAAATATAGATATGAAGAAACTTTTTGCAAAATATGGTAAAAAATCAGCTGTAATAGTCTTTATGTTTTTTTTATTAAAAGGGATTCTATGGCTGATTGCAATATACTTTGGGTTTAATATACTATCTAATTAAATGAAGTATTTAAATAAAGGGGCAACTATTTTATGAGTCTAAAGAAAATGACACAATCAAAGCATTCAGGCGCTGAAAGATCATGGTTTGCTGGATTAATGATGAGTGGAGAAATTACCCCTAAACAGTATTCGGTTTATTTAAAGCAGCAGCATGAATGTTATACTGCTTTAGAAGATAGGTTTAATACTGTTGAAGGCTCTATAAATCCGATTCCTGAGGAGTTAAAGAGAGCTCCTAATATTATGAAAGATTTAAAAGAATTATCAGAAGATATTGAAAATATTCCTGTTTTTGAATCAACAAATAGATATGTTGATTATATATTGAATACTTGTGAAGTAGATTTACTTTATGCTCATGTTTATGTTAGATATCTTGGGGATTTGAAGGGAGGGCAAATGATTGCTACAAGAGTCCCTGGTGAAGGAAAGTACTATCAATTTCAAAATGCTGAAAAATTAGAGGCCTTTATAAGATTGCAATTGCGTGAGGATAAAGATTTCGTGAAAGAGTGTGACAACTGTTTTGATTCAGCTATTGCATTATTTAACGCTTTAAAATCCCATTTTTCTTAATTTTCAATTAAATATTGGAAGATAACCCCTGCAATCAAAGTCAGTCTTTTACTGATATTATATTTTATTCTTCCATAATAAATTACATATAAGTATATTGAATTAGGTTCATATACTATTTTACATACAATACCGTCTTATGTTTAAAAATAAATAATGGAGTTAAGATTGATTAGTGAAAGAAAAAAAGAAGAAAGATTGGCAAGAAAGAAACGAATAATTGATGCTGCATTATCTGTTTTTCATAGAGATGGAATAGATAAAACAACGATGGAAGAAATTGCTATTGAAGCTGGATTTGGCAAAGCAACTTTATATTATTATTATCCATCAAAAGATGAGGTGTATTCTGAGATTATGGTTACTGGCTGGCAATCTTTATGGCTAGAAGTTGAAGAGACTATTTTAAATAATAGTCCCCCAAAAAGAAAAATTTTTGAAATTTTAGAGCAAATATGCCATATTGTAAAAAAAAACAGAAATTTATATAAATTTTTATTTACAGCTCCTAATTATATACAGAGTACCGAGAATTTGCCTTGGAAAACATATCAAGAAAGACTCTATTCAGTTCTTGAAAGCACTATAGAGCAAGGCTGTAAAGAAGGTTGTTTTATAGATTTAGATCCTAAAGTAATTTTACATGCAATAGGAGGATTGTTTCATGAATTATTACTGGGAAAAAAGGATAAGTTAACCGAACAAGAAT
The DNA here is from genome assembly GCA_000405805.1 of Fidelibacterota bacterium SCGC AAA003-L08. GTDB lineage: Bacteria > Fidelibacterota > Marinisomatia > SCGC-AAA003-L08 > D37C17 > SCGC-AAA003-L08. The sequence goes on along the minus strand of ASPJ01000010.1, from coordinate 23,697 downwards.
TTGAACTAATGATTTCTAATCTACTTCTTTCAAAACCTAGAGTATAATACCAGTAATTTTAAAAACCGAATAATAGTTCGAAAAATATATTGTATTATGTCTTAAAGTTTTTTTAATTTATAATTGAGAATAGTTCTCAATTAGAATAAAGACTTGAAATACAAGGACCTTATATGTTTAATACTTTGAAATATCTATTTATTTTTTCTTTTTTATATTCATCTTGCCCTCAAATAATTGACTCTCAAGTTTTATATGAAGATGATTGTGGTGATTGTTGGTTGCCTTATTGTTATAATTATACAACTTATGAAATATTGTATGATTTGACAGAAGAATCTTGTTCTGGAACTACTTCAATATGGGTAGTCCCTGGAAATGAGGAGGATCTATTTTTCAATAATTATTGTGAATCTTGTCCTGAAAGTTTTTATGAAGATAATTGTGGTGATTGCTGGATGGAATACTGTTATGATTTCAGTGTTCATATTCCCTATTATGACATAACTCAATCTGAATGTTCAGACAGTGGATTAGTTTGGGTTGTCCCTGGAGAAAATGCAGGGGATCCATATTGGAATAGCTCTTGTGATGAAGTGGAATGTTCAGATGGAGAGGTAGCAGATTGCGAAGGTAACTGTGGAGGATATTCCATGGTAGATGATTGTGGTCTTTGTCAATCAGCATATTGTTATGATTATGTCACTCATGAAGTTTCTTATGATTTTCCTTGTGAAGGAGCTACGGTGATGTTAGTTATGCCAGATGATCCATCTAATCCGTATTGGAATGCAACTTGTACAGATTGCAATGAAGCGGTTAATGGGAATGCAATGATTGATGATTGTGGGGACTGTGAACTTTCTTATTGCTATGATTATGTTACTCATGCAGTTTCTTATGATTTTCCTTGTGATGGACCAACTGAAATCGAGGTAATGCCTAATAATCCAAGTAATCCTTATTGGGATGAAAATTGTTTTGAATGTAATTTGATTGGAGACGTTAATGGTGATGGCACCTTGAATGTTATTGATATTGTTGATATGGTAGGATCCATTCTTAGTCATGACACATTTGATATTATCTTATGCGGTGATGTTAATGATGACGGCATCGTCAACATTATGGACATTGTTACGTTAGTTGGAATTATTTTAGGAGGGAATTAACACAATATAATAGTTTTTATTATATTATAAATTATAAAGCCTTTTAATATTAATTGCCTCAAGTGATTGATTTTTAAAAGGCTTATTTTTATCTATCATGAAAAAATATTTATCTATTAGCCTACTTATTTCATTTTTATTATCATCAGAAAATATTATTGATGGTTATGCATATGATGCTACAGGAGAAGGAATACTTGATGTAGAAATATACATTAAGGAATCTTCCACAGGATCTGTTACAGATGCTTCAGGATATTTTAAAATTTCTCTTCCAATAAGTGAACGGATTATTTTATCAGTATCTCATGTAGGATATGTTTCTAAAGAAATTAATGTGAATTCTCTTGATTCAAATACAATTATAATATATCTTGATAAAAAAATAATGGATATGCAACAAATTGTGGTTACAGCGTTAGGTTATGAATCATATATTAAAGACACTCCTATTATTACTCATGTTATAACTAGCGATGAAATTCAAAGCTCTCCTTATAACTTAATTGAGGATATCATGGAGTTTGCTATTCCTAATGTTCAAAAAACTTATGACTCTCATGGGGATAAAATTACCATTCAAGGTTTAGATAATAAATCCATAGTTTTTATGGTTGATGGGAATAAAATTGCAGGAGAATTTGCAGGGAATATTGATTTTTCTATGATAGATGTATCTGATATTGAAAGAATTGAAATTATCAGAAGCGGCATGTCGACTTTATACGGCTCTGACTCAATAGGGGGTATAATTAATATTATTACTAAAAAAAATAAGAAGAAATTTTCTATGCAAGCATCTTATTCATATGATTTTCCAATTGTAAAAACATACTCATTTAATGTTGGAGCTAAATTATATAATTTTAATTATAAATTGCATTTAGACTGCAATGAATCACCTGGATATGATTTAACAGATTTTTCTAAAGAAATATTAACTCTAAATGAAAATATGTATTATAAAATAAAGAATTCTCTATTCTATAGTAAAAATAAATTCAATATTAACTATACTAACAAATATTACATTAAAAATATTAACAAAATAAAACATCATCGAGTTTATCAAGATGAAAATGGCGTTCTATTAGAAGATGACTATTATATGCTTGATTTGTCAACAGAAAATCCAGTTTATCAAGATTTAATGCATGCTTTGATCATGAGGTATCAATTTAATAATCTATCTAGTTTAGAAATAAAATCATCAAAAGAAGTTTATCAAAAAAGTTTTTATTATCCTTATTACAATAATCCTTACCCCTACGCTCAGAACTCAGATGGGAAAACAATTTTTTCAGCCCTAGCCACAAGATATGATTTCTCAGTATTATCTAATATAGCTATTAATAATTATTTCTTTCACATTGGATTTGAATATGTTAGAGAAATATATCAGTCATCTGATATAATAGGGCCTGATGGGGATGAAGTTCTTGAACAATCAACTCTCCTTGATGGAAATAAAAGACTTACTGATGAGTATTCTATATTTTTTACTAATAAATTTCAAATTTCAGAAAATGAATTAGTTGCAGGAATTAGGCTAATGAGAAATGATTTATATCCCATACGAATTATTCCATCAGTATCATTGCGTAGGCAGTTGGGAAACTATAATTTAAGGCTAAACTACAGCCAGGGCTACAGGATACCTTCTTTGAAAGAAATGTATTATAAGAAAACTGATCATATTTTCCCAATATATGGAAATTCTAAACTTAGCCCATCATTGTCAAACTATTACGCAATATCTTTTGAATCTCGAGAATTAGCGAATTCTTATATAGAAATATATATTAATAATATTGCAGACATGATATATACTAGATATGATGCTGATTTAGAAGATAGTACGAAGACAGCATTATATTATGATAATAGTAATTTAGTTAATTTATATGGTTGCAATATTACTATGCAGGAGGACTTTAATAAATTGGGAATTGATTTTATCTATAGCTATACTGATGGGAAGGCAGATAAAAAGGAATTTATTGAGGGGATAAGTCATCATACGTTTAATATAAGAATGCAATATGATATTTTTTCTAATACCAGTGTAATGCTTTCTGCAAAATATAATAGCAGCAAAGATGTTTATACTTATGATCAATCATTAGAAAGGATTGTTAAAATACATTTGCAATCTTATTATATAACAGATATGTTGATTGCATATAAAAAATCTAGATTTTTTATAAAGTTAGGTCTAAAAAATATATTTAATTATTTGGACGCTAACAGGACAAATACGGACATTTTAACAACGACAGATCCGGGGAGAAGAATCTATTTTAATTTAGGAGTTAGTATATAAATTCAGATATGAAGTTTAGTATAATTATACTATTGTTAAATTTTTTATTATCTGCTAGTATGGTAATAAATGCAAGTGATTATGATCATTGGGTATATATTAATTTATCTTTGGGTTCAGAAGTTGACCCAATTTCTCCAGAAGATAATTTAGGTTGGGACATAGCTTGTCAGCGTTATCACTTTAGAACCAATAGCGGTTTGTCTGGAAATGGTAATGGAGGGGCATATGTTGATTCAATAAACACCTGGACTACTAGCTTATATAATTCAGTTAATGAAGTCCCCGAAAATTCATTTTTTGAAAAAGATGATTTAGTAAATACTTTTTATTACGTAACTCCTGATACTGATGGGGATGGCATTGAAGAACATTATTATGGGGCTGGAATAGCAAATCCATCACTGGAAACATGGGGAATAATTGATATAGATGATAATTATACAATGAATTATACAGATAATCAATTTATTGTACGATCTGGAATGGGGGATACATTTTATAAATTTTGGGCTATAGATTATTATAGTCAAAATGGAACGAGTGGTTATATTACAATATTTTTTGATGAGGTATCTCCATGTACACTTGGGCATGATGATTGTGGCGAATGTGATGGTAATAATTCTACTTGTTCTGGATGCACTGATGACACAGCATGTAATTATGATATAATGGCCAGTATTAATCAGGGGTGTGAATATCCTATGGAAGATTATGATTGCGATGGTATATGTATTGGTATTGATTGTGAAGATGCTGTTCTAGGTTTTGATGAGAAAGTTTCAATTAATAAATTTTCTTTATCACAAAACTATCCAAACCCATTTAATCCATCAACTTTGATTGAATATTCTATATCAGAGCCTTCCAATATTCTCATTGATATATTTGATCTTAATGGAAAGAATATACTCACCTTAGATAAAGGTTTTAAGAATGCAGGGAGCTATGTTATTTTCTGGGATGGGAATAATAGTAAAGGTCAAAAAATACCATCTGGTATGTACATCTATAAATTAATGCTTAATGGACTAGAGGTAGATAGTAGAAAAATGCTTCTTGTTTATTAAATTTCAATTATTTTTTAAATTAAATAAAACCCTACTTAATTATTTGTAATTAAAATAAATTAATACTATAAATAATGCAGAATAAATCTTTATTAATCAAAAATGGTTCACTAGTTAGCTCTAGTGGAATTTCAAAGTCTGATATATTTATTTCTAATGGGATAATAATAGAAATTGGATTAGTATTAGATATGGAGGCTGACCATGTAATAGATGCTGAGGATAAATATTTATTCCCTGGTATTATTGATCCCCAAGTTCATTTTAGAGATCCAGGATTAACTCATAAAGAAGATCTGCATACAGGATCAATGGCAGCAGCAGTGTAACTACTTTCTTCGAAATGCCGAATACAAATCCATCAACAACAACCATTGAAAGATTGAATGATAAAAATAATGATGCATCCAAGAAGAGTCTAGTTAATTATAGCTTCTTTTTAGGAGCAACAAAGGATAATTTAGATGAGATTAAAAAGTTAAATAATAATTGTGGTTTGAAAATATTTATGGGTAGCTCGACTGGCGATTTATTAGTTGACGACGATGATATTCTTGCTGATATCTTCAGTGTTTGTAATAAGATTATAGCTGTCCATGCTGAAGATGAAAAAACGCTAAAAGAAGCGGAGAAGTCTGTAACAGGTGATAGCTTTACTAATCATCCTGATGCTAGGCCTGTAGAGGCTGCTGTTAAAGCTACAACAAAAGCCGTTGAACTTGCTATTAAGTTTAATAAACGATTACATATTTTACACTTAAGTACAGCTGAAGAAGTTGAATTCCTTAGGAAACATAAATCTACAGGATTAATAACAGCAGAAACAACACCTCAACATTTATTATTATATTCTCCTGATATTTATAATGAAATTGGATCTTTTGGACAGATGAATCCTCCAATAAGAGAAAAATATCATCAAAAAGAATTATGGGCAGGCCTTAAAGATGGAACTATTAATTGTATTGCAACTGATCATGCTCCTCATACAATCGAAGAAAAAAATAAACCCTATGGGCAGGCTCCATCAGGTATGCCTGGAGTTCAAACATCACTCACTCTTATGCTTAATGAGGTTTCTAATGAGGCAATTAACTTAGAAGATGTTGTAAAATGGATGTGCGAAAACCCTGCGGAACTTTATAATATTAAGAATAAAGGGTTTTTGAGAACTGGGTATGATGCAGATATAACTATTGTTGATATGAATAAAGAAAATACTATAATGAATAAAGATATGTATTCTAAGTGTGGATGGACAGCATTTGATGGAAAAACAACCAAAGGCTGGCCTATTACAACTATTGTCAATGGAAACATTGTCTATGACAATAATAAATTAAATTTAGATATTCGTGGAAAAGAAGTAGAATTTAGTTCTTAAGAAACTGTTTCTCTAAGCTTCAATCTGTTTATATACATAAAATAAGTCCCGATAATCATCATGATGACAGAAATCACTTGAGCTCCTGATAGATTGAAAAAATGTTCATATCGAGGGTTGACTCTTACAAACTCAATAAGAAATCTTGATAGTCCAACAAGGAATAAGTATTCAAACATAAGTAGTCCATCATATTTATTCTTATTTCTAATATATATTAAATATCCAAAAATCAGAGTATATACTCCAAATTCATATAGCTGAGTAGGGTGGAGTGGGATACCTCCTATCATGCTATTTTCTGGAAATGTAACAGCCCATGGTAAACTACATTTAGTCCCTTCACAATCACCTACTAGGAAACAACCAATTCTACCAATTCCATGCCCTAGAGCTAAATAAGGCGCAACCCAATCTGCTGCTTCAAGCCACGGGATATTATTTTTTCGAAGATAAAGAGTTACAGATATCATTCCTCCAATTAATCCGCCAAGAAATACTAGGCCAGAACCAAATATTGATATAGTTTCTATAATGCTGGATGCATTCAATAAATCATTCATTGAACCCGGGTTTTCAATCAGATAATATATTTTTGAACCTATGATTCCACCAATAGCAGCTCGGAATGTAATATCATCTGCTATATTGGGATTTTTATTTTTTTTGACTAAGTCTCTACGAGCGAGATAATTACACGTTAAAAATGCAATAACAAGCATTAGTCCATACGATGAAATTTGCAGTCCATCCAAGAGAGGCCATCCTGTGAAATCATATATAATAGGGTACATAGTTTATTTAAATAATTTAAAAATTAGAACCAGCTAAATATTCTTTTTAATAATCCTTTTTTAGGTTCTTCTTTTTTTACACTACATGAATAAGTAGTATTTTCATGCAACTTTTTTATAATTAGTTTATCATTCAATTGTGCTTCATCGTATTCTACTGTCATTACTGCTTTTTTAAAATTTACATCACATTTTTTAACACCATCAAGTGAGCCTACATGTTTTTTAATTTTATTTACACATCCTACTCCACACATCATTCCATCAACATTAAAGCTGGATGTTGCAGAGAAAAGCAATGTAGTTGTAGTTAATAATAATAGTAATCTCATAATTGTACTCCTCTTTAGTAGTTTAAATTTATAAATATTTTATTAAATAATTTTCTGTTTTTATATAAAATAGGTTATTTTTTGAATACTTTATTGTATTCTTGTGTGATTGTTTTAGGGATTGGATAATCAAAATATTCAGAGTCTTTTTCTTTTTTTATAAAATTGTATGCTGTTTCTAAATAGATTTTTTTATTTAACAGCTCATATAATAATAAATAATGACTCGATTCAATCTTAGTTTGTTTTTCTGCTAACATAATAAGTTCACTTTTATTATACTTTCTTCCAATTTTTTTATAATTACTAAACATAAATAGAATGGTTTCAAACATATCCATTTCATAATCATTAATTTCAAGTTCTTTTAATGTTTTATATGCTTTTTCTAAGTATTGCAAAGATTTATTGTATTGTTTCTTATAAAAGTAAACTATTCCAATAGACTTTAAATTAAAACATATCATCTTCATTCCACCTAACTGCTTGGAATATTTATAAGAAATTTTAAACAAATTTAAAGCTTGAGTATAGTCACCTATCTCCAAATAAATAATTGCAGAATTTCCATATCCCAGACTTAAATGGTTTTTATTTCCAGTTTTCTTGGAATATTCAATCGACTCAGAAAACAGGGTCAAGGCTTTTTGGAACTTATTCTTATATATATAAGCACTAGCTAAATTATTTAGATTTAGGACTATTTGCTCAATAGATGAAATACTTTTAGATATTTTATATGATCTATTATAATTTTCAATTGCCTTATCAAATTTTCTATTTGCTAATTGGACATTTCCAATATTCATCAATAATATACATGTTAAATAAGAAAACTCAAGATCTTTAGCAATTTTAAGTGCCTTCTTATAATTATACATTGCTTTATTATTTTCGCCCATCTCATTATAAATCATACCAAAAGAATTATAAGCTCTAGAAATATCATACTTATCGTCTAATTTTCTTCTAATTTTCATCGATTCTCTTGCATATTTCAAAGACTCATTATAATTACCTTTATTATAATAAAAGATTGATATATTTTGAAGAGCAGTCCCCATTCCATCTTTATCATTAATATTCTTAAGTATTTGTAGAGCTTTATTTGAATATGCTAAATATTTTTCATTATTATCTGTATTTCCGTACAATATGCCTATACTTCCAAAACAACGTCCAATACCAATATTATAATTAAGTTTTCTACATTGAATAAGTAGTGACTTAAATATTTTGATAGCCCTATCTATATTCCCTTTATCAGCATATATATTTCCAATCATATGCTTTGCTTCAATTAATTTATCATCAAGTTTTATTGCTCTTTCTAATAATTCTTTTACTGAATTTATATCTTTATCATCTTTTCTAGTTAAATAGATAAACTTTGCTTTAAGATAAAATTCATAAGCTTTTACATTTTCTGATATTATCTCAACTTTATTACTTTGCTTAGTATTTAGTGTTTTTAATAATCCATCTGATAAATTCATTTTAATTTTTGGAAGGCTATCCCATTTTTCTTGCCATCTATCTGACCATACAACGCTATTATTTTTAATATCATATAGTTCGACTGATATCTGGAACATTTTACCTATACGCCAGAGTTCCCCATTTGCTATGTATCGTACATCTAATTTTTTTGCTATTTCATCTTGTGGGATATTTCCAGCTTCATCTATCTGTTTCTTGCTAGCTACTCTAATTAACCCTGCAGATGTTAAATCAGAGATTAAATCTACTGATATGCCATAGGCAAAATAATCATCTTCTTCTTTGCCCTTATTCTCAAATGGTATAATCGCAATTGATGGTACCTCCTTATCAGAGTGAACAGCAATCTTCGTATCTTCATAATCCTCAGGGTTTGGTACAATTAAGTTTTCACCTTTAATCGCATATACTTCAATAAGCCGTCCCACCCCTTTCAGGGACTGCATCCCCAGGGATACCAGCTCTACCTTATCAGACATCTCTAGTTTATCAATCGTTTCTTTAGATACTAAAATGCTACCTGGAACAGCAATAGACTCTAGTCTGCTGGCGATATTAACTACATCTCCAAAAACATCTTTCTTGTCGATGATCACCTCACCTGCATGGATACCTGCTCTGACATTTAAATCTGCATTTGTTTTGGATTGGAAGGTGCTGGCACAGTCAATCGCATTATCGGCTTTAAAGTATCTGGTGAGTGTACCATCACCAATTTCTTTTATCAGTTTTCCTTCGTATTTCTCTACAAGTGGGAGTAAAAGTTCTCTTTTCTTTTGAATTAGAGAAAAGGCTTTATTTTCATCCTTAGACATCTGCTCTGTATAGCCAGCGATATCTGTAAACATTATCGCTGCAAACTTTCTTTCTATCTTGCAAGACATATATAAATTTACAAATTTTATATCAGAGTGTGCGGGTGTTTTTATATGCGATGCCCCACTATTTAGACCTTGTGGGGTTGGGTATTATTTCTTTCCAATTAAAAAATATAAAATTGGTAGTATAGTTACACTAACAAATAAAGGTAAATTTGATTCTGATTCTCCCCCTAATATCTTTGATATTATAGTAACAAGAATAGCTGTAATAGCTGTAATTGTGATTATAGGTATATATTTTTTCATACTTTAATTTAACAATTTCTACTGACTATGTGGTACTTACTATTCTGAAACCTTGTGGGGTTGGGGAATTATTTAAATTAGATTATTTCTTAATAACTTTAAGAAATGATATCTTGAGTCCTAAGGACAAGTTTCACCATTAGGAATACAAGTAGGTCCATTACCATACTGACATTCCTGTTCGTAATACCCACAAGGGCATCCTGGATTAAATACATCAAGACAATCCCCGTTACAATCAAATAATTCAGACGGGTATCCATTGCAATCTTGATTAAAACATCCATTCCCATCACATATGCCATTACAATCTATATTCACAATACAGTTGTCCCAACAATCATAGTTTGGATTCCATGGTGCTGAACAATCATCACTTGAACATTGAAATCCACCACACAGACCTCCGCAATCGTATGATGCCCCTATGCCATTTGGTATACCGCACTCATCTGCACATAAACTGTTATCACCATTACAAACACCACATTCATCTTCTAAAAAATTAGGTGTAAAGCCTGTATTCCCAGATGTACATATACCACAATCATCAATAAAAGCACTACCTAAACAATCACCATTACAATCTTGAATATAGTTTGGGGCATTACTTGTATTTCCACCAGTACATAGACCGCAATCATCAATAGATGCTGTGCCACCACACTCTCCTGCACAATCTACTTCTCCTGGAGAGCCATTATCTTCAGGACACCAGTTATTGCAGCCTATAGGTTGTATGCAGGAACTATTAGGTATGGTTGCTTGTGGATCAAAATTACATGCGGATGGAGACATGCAGCCTAAACATATAGAATTATCACCTCCACATTCACCATTGCAATCAACTTCTGCTGTACAATTTCCATCACAATCATAATTGGATTCATCAATAAATTCTTCACATTCACCTTCATCACAAACCCCATTCTGATTTAAATCTTCCCAATCCCAAACACCATTTCCTGCAATATCATTCAAGAAAGTATCACCATTCTCCGTATCACAAATACCATTTCCATTAAAATCAATGTAATCATCTCCTTCACCGCAAATACCATCTGGTTCATCTATATAGTTTTCTCCATAATTCCAATATCCATTACCTTCCGGTAAATAAACACAACTATCATTTAAAAAAGTTACCTCAGCATCAGGATTGAAATTGCAAGCAGCCTCATCAGTACATCCCCTAACATATTCTTTTTCTTCTTCATCACAAGAAAATATGAATAATGATAATATCATGAATATTTTACGCATATAATAATTTACAAATTTTATATCAGAATGTGTGTGGGTGTTTTTTTATGCGATGTCCCCCACCATTTGAACCTTGTGGGGTTGGGGATTTGGTTAAGGTTTCTACTTACCTATAATCAATTAATTCGTTTGGACTTGAAAAACTTATTGTTTGATATTCACTTGAACCAAACAATGTAAAATATTCCATATATTTATTATATATAATTCTTTGTATAGGCTCACCTTCGAACTCAATCCTATAAACTTTATCCGCATTCATTAAAAAAATATAGGAATCGCTTAAATCAAAAGAAAATTCTTCATCATTTGCAGTGAATAATAAAATACCACTTGAAAGTGGCCAGACATCATTATAATTATTTGGGTCAGGGGCAATATATGTATCATATCCAGTCTCACCAAATCCTCCCAAATCTACTATTCCATTACCATTCACATCAATCCAGCCATCACCTGGTTGCCAAATACCGTCACCTTCACCATAATCATTAGTGTTTGGGAGACCATCTAAACCAACATCCTCTGCATATCCAAAAGTTCCTAATAGACTACTCAAGGATTCTCCAACCTGGAATTCTCCATCTCCTTGAAGAATTATCCCACAACAACCTAAATCATTACCTACTTCATCTGTGAGCATAGATTCTACAATATTTAAATTTGTTATATTTGAAGAGTTTGTGTAATAAAAATAATAACCTAAGCCATCTCCTTCTGACCCTTCAGAACCTGCTCCATCAATAAAAGGCGTATTTGGTGATTTAACAATAAACCAATCAATATCAATATCTATTTCATTTTTATCTTCTTCATCACAGGAAAATATAAACAATGATATTGATATCAGGAATATGTTACGCATATGTTAATTTACAAATTTTATATCAGAATGTGTGTGGGTGTTTTTATATGTGACCTCCCCTACCATTTGGACCTTGTGGGGTTGGAGATTTAGTTTCCTTGAATATATTTGTAACTATAAGTAGTAGTTTCTTCATTTACTCATCTTTATGATAATATATAGGACAATCTATGATGCCTAAAGAAGGGTCTGTATCACGCCCCTCATCTTCACAACGATATTTACAGGATTTTGTATCCGAAAAAACATTAAATGTCCAACCATCATTATCATAATCTCTACATTCTTCTTCTGTATATACATCCTCATAGCACTTATATTTATTGTAAATATAATTTCCTTCTTGAGCTTCTTTAACTAATACACAACTACTTTTATCCAAATTATCATCATCACAGGCAAATAAAAACAAACATAGTATTAATATTTTTTTCATAGTTCCTTAGTAGTTAATTATTGTTTAGTAAATATCATAGTCATATCGTTATCAGTAACTCTTAATGTATTACCACTAATTGAATAAGTACCTACTAGATCATCATTTTCTTCATCATCTGAAATTAGTGTTAATGTAGTTCCAGAAGCAGACCATGTACCTGTTTGACTAACTGCTGAACCATCAGCATCTGTTACTGACAGTGTGAATGCATAATCATCATTGAATGCATAGCTCACAGTGACATCATCTCCTATATATATTGATAGATCTGTATATGTGATAACACATTCACCATTTGCAAAGGCTGTTTCTACTCCATCTTCTGTATCAGCAGCTTCACACTCTTCTTCAGTTACCTCATCATTAGTTATTTCAACCCCTGTTAAGTTCCAAGTTCCCAGTAATGGGTTAACAGCTGGATCTTCATCTTTATCACAGCCTATAATCATTAATGCTGTTATAGTAAGTAAAAAAATAAATAGTTTATTTTTCATTATTAATATCTCCTTTGTAGTTAATTACTTGAATATATTTGATTGCTCATTATATAGTATAAATAACATTGAAGGGTTTAGGCAAAACAAATGATTAATGGAATTGTGATGGGATAGGGCTATCGTGTCTCTCTCCTTTGAAATAAGAACTACAAGGTGTTCCTCTTTGTTCCTGAAATGAGAGGGGTATCTGAGAGGGATAAGCAACTACCAAAATGTAATGTCAATTTATAATACAAAAGTGGTCATGGGTACTAATCTTTGGGTACTAATCTGCCTATTTAATAGTATTTATAAGTATAAATGAGTAACTGAAAACTTTTATCTGATTTATAAAAAACCCCTCATTTACAGAGGGGTAGTTTATCTTCTCGTGCGGAGAGTAAGAGATTTGAACTCTTGCATGCCTGTTAAGGCATGACGGATTAGCAATCCGCTGCATTACCGCTCTGCCAACTCTCCATTGCGGAAGGGACAGGATTCGAACCTGCAACCCCAATGGGGCGACGGTTTTCAAGACCGCGCGACAGCCGTTGTCCACCCTTCCAGCTAACTCACACTAAAAACTATTTATTTCTATAATTTGTCTGCGTTTTTAGCGATATATTTTCGCATTCCATCATCACTTGGATTCATACCTTCATCACCTTTTTTCCATCCAGCAGGGCATACATCACCATGAGAATTATGAAAATCTAATGCATCGATGAGTCTAATCATTTCATCAATATTTCTACCTAGAGGCAGGTCATTTCTAATTGAATGACGTACAACACCTTTCTCATCAATTAAAAAAGAACCTCTAAGAGTAACTCCTCCACCCATAGAAGTTGATTCTAAACCTTCTTCGGTTTCAATCATTGCAGACGATGTTCCAAGTAAAACATCGTAAGATCTTCCGATCGACTTATCTAAATCACTAATAAGAGGGTATCCTACCTTTCCAATACCACCACTATTTACATCCATTTCTTTCCATCGAAGATGACTAAAATGTGAGTCTACTGAACAACCCAGAACCTGGGTATTTCGCTTTTCAAATTCACCGAGACGATTATGAAAAGCGAGTAATTCAGATGGTCAAACAAATGTAAAATCAAGGGGGTAGAAAAATAGGACTATTTTTTTATCTTTATAATCAGATAAAGATATTTCTTTAAAAGTATTGTCAGGCATCACAGCATTTGCTTTGAAACCTGGTGCTTGTTTTGTTACTAACATTCTATTATTCCTTGTTTTATTATTATTCTGGATTTTTAAGAAGATTGATTGACATTACAAAATATACTATTGCAAATAATGTAAAAGCAAAAATTCCCCATGAAGGATCTACTGAAGCTGATACAGAAGCGCCTGAGAATGAAAAATTAAAATTGTTGCCATAACTACTGGCAGATGATGAACTCGTTCCCCAGGAGAAAAATGTCATTAATGCCATGAAAGAAGCGATAACAACTGCGCTAATATATTTTGATTGCATTATAAGTTCCTTTATTTGCAAAAAATAGTAATGTATAATTTATATTAAGATAGATATGAAAAAAAATATAATTAAAGGAGATTAAGCTACTTTTTATTCTTCGAGCAGATCAAGAATTAATTGCTTAATAGTAGCATAATTGTCAGTGCACTCTCCCATTCCATCAGGATCAGGATTGTAGGAGGTAAGATTAACTCTAGTTACATAAATACCATCTCTATCAAGGACTATTAAATCTCTCAAGGTAATATTCCATTCTTCCCAGACATCACCAATATCATTATTATCAAAATCTAAATCTTGAACCCAAGGTAGTATTCGTGCTCCATCATCACAAGTTGAACTGGTGCACTGATCATCGCATACCATACAACTATAATCATCATTGATATATTGATATCCATTTAGACCCATAATACTTACATCAGTAATGCCTTCAGACTGAAGCTCCAAGTATAAATCATTGAGAACACCGAACCGGTGACGACAGTGACTTCAACCAGCCTTCCCAAAATAATAAAGTGAGATGTCATCTCGAAATGTTTCTGGGCCTATGTATTCTCCATAGTAATCTGAAGCAGGGTTTATGTCTTCAAGAGAAAATTCTGGCATTGGTTCTGAAGTATCTCCGAATAAAATCAGGTTGACAATACTAACAACATCTAAAACGTTAACAGTATCATCTTGATTGAAATCAGCATTTTGAATTTGTTCATCATCGAAATCTACATTACCAAGAACAAATTGAACTACTTGCACGACATCAAGAATATTAGTGGTTCCATCTAAATTAACGTCTGCAGATTGAGCAGGTTGCCAATCAGTGTAATATATCTGTTCAGCCCAGATTCCAGCAGCACCAGCATGTCCGCTTTCAACACTCCAAGTCAATCCATCATCAGCTGTCTGAGCAAAAGTATAGAGTGGGGCTAGTGTATATAGCCATATTAATTGAGTATAATCAGTATCTATATGAGCAGAAATCCAATAAGAGCTACCATTTTCCAGATTAATGCATCCATCTCCGACATATAGGGAATAATAATAACCATTGCCGATATCAATGCTCCATTCTCCCAATACTTCACCTGGGCTATCATTATTGTCTGAATGTATTTGGATGTTTGCTGTATGACCTAATTGAGGATTACCACTATCTGGATGTAAAGCTAAATATACTCCAAACGCTTCCAATGCATAGTCTTGATTGACGGTAAATTTATCAGCTAAAGTATTATTTTGATCTATTATGTATCCATCCATGAGTATGGTGCAATAATCATCCGCAAGGCATTCATCATTACAAGTGTAGTTAGAGTATGATCCCCCAGCCCCATTACATGTATATGCAGGGTTGCCTGTATTAAATATTATCGACCGTTGCTGTGAGAAAAGAGCAGTCGAAATGATGATTATCATGAGTATTAATCTTTTCATTCTAGCGTAAATATAAAAATAAAATTAATAAAAGTCAATTGCACAGGTCACTTTACTTCAATTTTATATGGGAATATCATATGTTTAGTATCACTGGACAATACATTTATCAATTCTACAGCGTCATAATGTTTCTTGATTTCATAAGGCAGTTCATCTATAATATTGTTTTGTATTGAAGTTTTCATTCCAAGACTAAATTGAAAAGAGGACTTTATGTCTCTTTTAGGATATTCAATTATTTCAACATCACCATCTATACCAGCTGCATTTTTTGCAGTTTCAATAGCTTCATAGATACCGCCTAATTTATCAACAAGGAATAGGTCTAAATCAGACGCTTGCTTCCCAGTAAACACTCTTCCTAGAGCTATGTCATCAAGATTATCCTCTTCTGATATATTGTCTCTTCCATCTGACACTTTTTGTTTAAAATCTGTATAGGTCTCATTAATAGATTCCTGTATCCGAGCTCTATGTTCATCGCTAATCAATCTCGATCCTGTAGCAAAATCTGCATTATCTCCAAAAGTAATGCTTTCTGTATTGATTCCAATACGTTTCATAAGTTCTGATGTATTGAATCGAAGACCAATTACTCCAATAGAACCAGTTATAGTTGCTTCATCAGCTAATATTGAATCAGCTTCGCAAGCAATATAATAACCTCCAGAAGCTGCAACGTCTGACATTGATGCAATAAATGGTTTTACATTTGTAGTATCTTCTGTAGTAGTCCTATATATTTCTCTCCACATATTATCTGAAGCAAGCACAGATCCTCCACCACTATCAATACGCAGAACAATGGCTTTCACATCCTTGTTTTCACGGGCAGATTTAATAGCTTTCATAATTGTTTTGTCACCCATTATAGATGAGCCTGATGGTCCAGGATTACTATTCCCTGGCATAATAGACCCTACTGCGTAGATTACAGCAATTTTTTCTTTTTCTTTGGGAGCCCAATCATTAACATAATATTCTGAAGAATCTATATCTTCAATTTTTGTAACTGTATTTTTACCATCATTTAAATTATCTACATAGTCATCAAATTGATCTTTAAACATAACACTATCAATTAAACCAGCATTCTTTGCATTATCAAGCAAATAATAAGGACCATTATTTATAACGTTTTTTGTTTCTTCTGTTGTCCATTCTCGCCCTTCAGATATTCCCTTAACCCATATATCATACAATCCCTGGAATAGTTCTGTGTAGTTTTCTCTAAACTCATCAGTCATTCCTGAATACAAGAAAGGATCTCCCATTGTTTTGTAAGATTTTCCATCATAATTGACTCTAAAGACTTCTGGAACAATACTTAGCGTATCCAACAATGTTCTATAGAAGCTGACTTCTATATTAAGCCCCTTTAACTCAATTCCCGTAGAACCTGACATGAATATTTCGTCTGCCATTGAAATCAGAAAATAGCTACCACCACTTAGACCATATTCAGAGTAGACTATAATCTCTTTGCCAGCATCTTTGAATCTTTGGAGTGCACGTCTCATTTCGTTCTTTTTAGCAAACCCTCCACCTACTGAGCCAATATCTATGATTAATCCATGGATATCAGAGTCGTCAGTATATTCATCCATTTTTTCAAGCCAGCCCCTTAGCTGTGTCCCTTTTGAAGATGGAAATAATATATTAGTTATAAAAGAAACTTCTGATGGCTTTTCTTCAATAAAATTTCCAGATAAATCCATTCGTATATAATGTCTTGAATCTTTTTTCTTCTTACTGAATATGCTTGGAAGAGTTTCAGCGCTTGAATAAAACCCAATTCCAATATTACTATCACCATCCTGAATACTGTAAGCACCAAATTTATTAACATTAAAGCCTATGTTTAATTGACATCCTTCAGGCTCCATTTTATCTGCATTTAAGTCCATTTCGGTTGATAAGGAAAGATTAATTCCATCGACTAACTTAATATTTGCAAATGGATGGATGGTTTGTAGATCATTTTGATTATTTTCCATATAATCAACACCTATTGTCAATCGGTGATTAGATAAAGGTCTAAGAGCAATTCCGATTCTATAAAAAGGAAAGTTTGAAATCTCTTGGCGTTCATCTAAAGATGCAGTAGCACCAATTGAAAGAAAGTCCCATGGGCGAATCATAGCTCCAATTGTAAATATAGATGAAGAAATAGGAACTGCTTTAGTTTTATTCCAGCGTATTCCTATATAATTCCCATTACCTATTTTTGTTCCAAAACCAATTCCAACGCCAGTAAGATGATCCCAAGGGTCATTTTCTTTTATTTCTAAAGAGTATCCAAAATTACCATATCTATTAGCTTTAAAGATTGTAAAGTCATCTTTATCTACTGGCATATAAAATCCATTTTGAGTTCCTCTAGAAACTCCAAATCCAGCAGGGTTTAATGAAAACACATCTAGGTTATCTGAAGTTGCGACTGAAGTTCCTGTCCATATATTTTGGGAAAATATAACTGTAAAACAAAACCCCAGCATGTATAAATTTTTATTTAACATAGTAAGTCCTAATTTTTTTGATTTATTTGAATAAATATTATCTCTTAAATTAAGATAAAATAATATATAATAATAATGTATAAATATATAGTATTAGGTTCAGGAAAACAAGGCACTGCGATTGGGTATGACTTAGCTCGATTTGGAGATGCGTCTAAAATCATCTTAGGAGATATTGATTTAGATGTTGCAAAACAATCGTCTGATAGAATTAATAGCCTGATAGGTGCAAATGTCACAAGTTATATTCAGCTAGATATATACAATAGAGAAAATATAATAGATGTATTAACTGATTTAGATGTAATGATTAGCGCAGTTCCGTATTTTCATAATTTATACCTTACAGATATAGCCATCGAAACTAAAACTTCTATGGTAGATCTTGGGGGCCATACGGATAATGTTCGCAAACAATTATTAAAAAACAATGAGGCTTTAGATCAAAACATTACTATTTTGCCAGATTGTGGTATGGGGCCAGGAATGAATGTAACTCTAGGGTTGTTGGCAATGGAACAACTTGATGAAGCTCATCATCTTAGAGTGTGGGATGGAGGCTTGCCTCTAAATCCAAACCCACCATGGAATTATTCTTTATTTTTTAATATTAATGGTCTTACTAATGAATATGATGGAGAAGCTTATTTTCTTAAAGATGGAAAGATTGATAAAGTTCCATGTTTTGAAGGCTTTGAAGAAATTGAATTTGATTCTATAGGTACTTTAGAAGCAGCTGTAACATCAGGGGGTTTATCTACGATGCCATGGACATATGAAGGGAAATTATCTACCCTTGAAAATAAGACGTTGCGATATCCAGGACATTGGGATAAAATGATAGCATATAGACAACTTGGATTATTCGACGAAGAAAAAATTAAATTTAAAAAAACATCATTTTCTCCTCGAGAATTTTATCATTATCTTCTTGAACCTCAGCTTACGGAAAATGATAGTGAAGATGTATGTATAATGAAAACTGAAGCGAAAGGTTTAAAAGATGGGTCTCCGAAAGTTTCAACAGTAGAGTCTGTTGAGCGTTATGATAAAATTACTGGATTTAAAGCTATGGAAAAATGGACTGGATGGCATGCTTCAATATTAGCAATACAGATAGCAAAAGGATTAGTCCCAAAAGGAGCTGTTTCTATTGAAAATGCAATATCAGGTACGAATTTTCTTAAAGAGGCTAAAAAGAGAAATTTTGATATAAAAATTAAAATTAATTAAAGGAATCAAATGCAAGTTGTTAAAATAATTCAATGGGATATGGGCCACAGAGTGATGAATCATCGTTCAATCTGCAAAGGACTGCATGGACATCGATATAGGGCTGAAATATGTATTCAAGGTGACATGATTGATGTTGAAGGAGTTTCTGAGGAAGGTATGGTTGTAGATTTTTCAGATATTAAAGAAATTGCACTATCTTTTATACACTCTAAGCTTGATCATGCATTCATGGTGTGGGATAAAGATGAGGAAATGATTAATTTTTTCAATTCTTCAAAAGGTCATAAGCCTATTATTGTTCCATTTACTCCAACCGCAGAAAATGTTGCAAAATATATTTTTGAAACCTTATCTCCTAAAATTATAGATAATTACGGAAATGGTTTGCATTTGATGTCGGTGAAAGTATGGGAAACTCCCACTAGCTATGCAGTATACTCAGAATAACCTATGAGTAATCTTTTTTCTCTAGAAACATTTAAGGTATTTAGTGTCCAGCATATCATTATTTTTGCAGTGTTTACCGCAATCACTTTTGGTATAGGGTTTTTAGCTAATCGATTTAGAGACAATCATGCAACAATGGTACTTATTACTAAAGCGCTGATTGCTATTACGATATTTCAAGAGATTTGTGATTATTTAAATAGGTATATCAATGGCACGGTTTCGTTAAGTGTGGACTTGCCGTTTCATATATGTAATTACGTTCTTTTTATATCTATTGTAGTATTATATAATAAGAATAAGTATTTGTTTAATTTTTGTTATTTCAATGCATTCTCAGGTGCTTTAATGGCTAATATAACTCCTGACTTAGATGGTGTCGTAGGGGATCTTGGAGTTTTCTTCTTCTTTCTACATCATTTCTTAATTATTATTAACGTTGTATGGATGATATATGCATTTGATATGATTCCTGATTTCAAAGGTGTTGTCAGTACAGTTGTATTATTAAATATTATTGCGGTACCTGTGGCATTAGTTAATTCATTAATCTATAAGTTAGGTTTTGGTTATGCTAACTATATGTATTTGCGTGAACCTCCTCCTATAAATAATCCTTTTCTAATTGGAGAGGGGGGGAGATATATACTTAGCATGGAAATTATAGCTATAACAATATTTATGTTACTACTGATTCCTTTTCAATTGAAAAGATTCTATGATTAATTCAACACATCTTTCTTTTCTAATATAATAATTTCACCATATTCACGTAATTCATCCATGTCAATACGATTTTTATCAGTTAGAATATTTATAACCATTGGCTTGTCGGCAATATATTTCTCTTGAAAATTAATAATATCATCAAAAGACATGGCGTCAAAGTAATATACCTGTTTTTTTCTAGGATCATCATTATAACCCATTTTTTTCCAGTCTAGAACCGTTTTAGGATATGCTCTAAAATTTGGACGATTAGTATTAATAGTTTTAATAAGAGATGATTTAATTTGATTCATTCTATCAGGTTTTTCAGGCATATTCATTGTAATATCTTTAAAAACAGAAATAGCTTCTAATGTTTTGTCAGTTTGGCAACCTACATAGCCTATAAAGTACCCCTTTTTTCCATTACGGTTTGGTCTTACATAATATGCCCATGCACTATATGCAAGGGATCTAAATTCTCTAATTTCTTGAAAAACTATACTGCTCATACCACCACTAAAATATTTATGATAGGCTTCGCTTTCATAGCGAATATTATCAGTCGTTCTTGGGCCATTGACGCTAAAATATATTTGGCTTTGCACTGCGCTTGAATCATCAACAAGATAGATCAAGTTTTTTTTAATATTTTTAATCTCACGATCAATAGGAGATTTTGAATTAACAGGATAGTTTGAGAATGAAAGTTGATTTTTTATAGCTTTTGAAACAACATCAGAATTAAGCTGTCCCGTATATAATATATCTAATTCATATCGAAGAGCCTCTTGAAAGGATTCAATATAATCTGATGCTTTTGATTTTTCTATATCCTGGATAGTCATTCGACGTAAATAAGTAGATTTGTCACCAAAAGCAGTAAATTCTCGTATTGCTCTTCCAATAGTAGAAGGTTCTTCATTTTCAACTTTTCTCATTGATTTTGCACTCTCAAGTAGAATATTTATTTTTTCATCTTCTTCTTGTACATTGGTTATAAATTCATCAAGATATTCAATAGATTTAGCTAGGTACTTATCAAAACCCTTTATATTAATTGTAAAGTAATTTCTGTTAGATTCAAATGAGATAGTGGTGCCAATTTTCTGCAATTCTCCTTTAAATTCATTAAATGTATAATTTGTTGTTCCTAATAAATTTAAAAGTTCAGCAGTTTGTTTTAGTTCTGGATTATGAAAATTTCCTACACCATATTGGAATGTTAAATTAAATATGCTATTAATAGGATTTGTCGTATGGTAAAGATATACTTTATTAGAGATTTTTGAACGTTTTACATCATCACCAAATTCAATAAATTTCAAATTCAAATCTCCTTCAGAAATGTCGTTGAGTCTATTAGCAAACACTGAATATTTTTCTGAGTTTTCAGGAGCTACAGGCTCAAAAGGAGGTTTTTCTAATTTATGTTTTCCTGGAAACCCCTCATTTGAATGAAATGTAAGATAATTAGCTCCAAAATATTTATTGGAGACTTTTATTATATCTTCTCTAGTTACAGTTTCTAATCTTGAAGGCCAATCTATAATATTTTCCCATGAGGAGTCTTTTATATAGGTATCAACCAGATTAAATAATCGCCCCTCCATATTTTCTATATTTTCCTCATGCTCGCGTATCATAGTTACTTTAACTGCATTAAAAAAAACATCATCAAATTCACCATTTTTTAACTTTTCTATCTGTTGTTTGACAAGCGTTTCAGCATCATCTAAGGTTTGGGTCCCTTGAAGCGGAAAAAAGAAAAAATTCACACCACCATAATCAACAAAGCGCATATTGTAAATGCCTACCTGTTGCATTTTTCCTTCTATTTGCAGGTAGTCTATAAGACCTGTTTTTGAATTATTAGTTAATAATTCTATTGCAAGCTCCAAGGCAAGTTCATCTTTATGGCCAGATGCAACTGTTCTATATCCCATGCTACCCATTTTAATAGGAGTCATATCATTATTTATAAATTCCCTTCCATTAAAAGGGGCTTCAGATTCATCAATTGGGCCAGGTAATTGTCTAGTTTCCCATCCTCCAAATTTTTCTTTAACCATAGCTAGGGTTTCTTCAAGATTAATATCACCTGTGATAATCAAAGCCATATTATTAGGAACATAATACGTATTGTAATATTCTTTCATTTTAGTTAATGAAGGATTTTTTAAATGTTCAACAGAGCCTAATATTGTTTGTTGTCCATAAGGATGATTTTTAAAAAAGTGACTACTATATAATTCAAAAGCTTGTCCAAAAGGATTATCCATACTTCTATTTTTCTCTTCATAGACAGTTTCTAATTCTGATTGAAAAAGACGAAATACTGGAGCCTCAAAACGATGACTGTAAATTTCAAGCCATTTTTCCATTTGATTTCCTGGAAATTTATTTAAATACACAATAGCATCATTACTAGTAAATGCATTAATCCAACTACCTCCCATTTCTTCTAATAAACGATCCATTTCATTTGGGATAGCATATTTAGCGGCCTGAACTGACAAACGATTTATATCAGTTTGAATTTTCATTCGCTCATTTTCATCGGTAGTATTACCAAGATCATTATATTTTACTTCTATACTATCTAAATATACTTTCTCTTTAGCATAGTCAATAGTACCCATTTCTTCAGTTCCTTTAAAGAGTAGATGTTCTAAATAATGAGCAATTCCAGTAGCATCTTCAGGATCTCTTTTGCCACCACCTCGTATAGCAAGAGCTCCAAAAGCACTTGTTGTATTATGATCTTCGTTTAAATATACAGTTAGGCCGTTATCAAGTTGATAGGTATGTACTTTTAGCGGGTCATAATCATCATTGCAATAGATGATTGTAAGTGTAATTATTGTAGTTAATAAATGTAAAACATGATTTCTTTTCATTATATAATATTTTCTTATTTTTTCTTTCGTGTTAATTTTTCAAGCATACTCCAAGCACTTTTAGGCACTTTTTCAAGTTTATTCATTTCTCCAGCGTTATGAACCCATTCAGCTCCATCAATGGTAACAACTTCTCCATTTACATAAGCAGAGTAATCAGAAACTAAATAAGCAGCTAGGTTTGCCAACTCCTGATGATGT
>ASPJ01000009.1 GCA_000405805.1 Fidelibacterota bacterium SCGC AAA003-L08 | reverse complement strand
TTACCCATCCAATAACAACCCTCTTGATTCAAGCAATCAAATTCATTATAATAATCCATGCATCCATCATTGGATTCCATACAATGATCACCCATCCACATACAACCACTAATCTCCATACATTCATTTTGAGTTGAAGTATCATCACATTGACTACATTCATTATTATATAAACAAGATCCATCATCAATAACAGCACTCATATCATAGTTGCATGCATTAGAATCTATACAGCCATGCATTTCATCTAATAAATTCGGAATATATGTATATTGAAAATCATATAGGTTAGGCATATCAAATTTATATCTTAGAACCATATTATGGTCAATAAAAGCATATGCAGAATATGTTGTTCCTGCAAACATGTTCCATATTGGGTGTTCTGGATCTGTGTTTAGTATTAAGGGGTTATTACCAAATTCTCCTAGTTCATCATAAAGATTTGCCCACTCATTACAAGAATATAATTCAGATTCATCTTGATTATAATCCAGGCTAACTAAAAACTGTATTTCATCATATTCTTCTACAAACTCTATCAACTCATCCATCAAACTGATGTATTCATAGCATGCTGGTCACCACGTAGCATTCATACTAATTAAAGTAATTTTATAATCTCCACCATTTAAATCTCCATTTAAATCAGCAAATGAAAAAAAATCACTAGTCTCATAATCTCCAGATCCATTACATACAGAATATAATGTATTCTGATCTTCTATTGACAAAGTGTCGCCAATACTATATACTGTTCTTAAATTATATTCAGAAGAATTTTCTTTTAGACAAAAATTGTTTGAATTAGAGAAGGAAGTTGAAATAAATAAACTAAAAAAGATTAAACGAAGCATAGATAGATTCAAAATTTAACCTAAAATAATATTTATCATTTGCACTATATCTAATATATTAACTGTTCCATCTGAATTAATATCACCAACAGCATCATTACTCCCAACGAGTATCATATTAATTATTAAAATAATATCTTGGATATTAACAATTTGATCACCGTTAATATCTCCAACCACTGATTGATCTGGATAATTTTGAACAATTAAATCATATAAATAATCTTCGTGTTGTGATATACTGCTAAAACTAAAAGTAACTCTACCAATTTCTATAGCATTAGTATCTAAAACAACAACTTGTTTATGTAAACCATCAAATGCCGCTCGGATAGGTAACATCGGATATGAATCCATTACAAGTGGCAAATCAGAATTGGCAGTAAAATTAGTATTAAAATTACTTATATTAGTTTGACCTACACCTATAATAACTACATTTTCATAGCCATCACTTCTTATTTCATCTTGAAAATCGGACAACTGCCCAAATATATTTGTTCAGCCTGATCAGCCCTGACTTCCAAAATAATGCAAGGTGATATACCCTGAATATTCTGGATTCCATACATCTAGACCATATGTTGGTGATGTGGAATTATAATCTTCTAAAGAATAATTATAATCGGCTACTAGAGTAGTAGCAAAAACAAATATAATAATATTAAATAATTTATTCATGGTTATCTAATTTATGACATAATTAATATATAGAAAAATAATTTTACAATATATTACAAGTTAAGTTGAAGTTGGAGTATTGGGATGTTTTGAATAAAATTGAACTGTAAGAATAAAAGAAATAATAAAGTATAAAATAATACCCAAAGAAAATATTTCTCCCATATTGAACCATACTTTATTTTGCTGATGCAATAGAATAAATCCTATTATAATCTTGAATAATTCTGCTGCAAGACAATATCTGCTATAATCAAGTGTAGCTGTAAATGAAAAAATATGAACAATAATAAAGATGCCGTATAAATAGTCTGAATTAGATGGACTGCCTATATTCATGATAGTGAATAAATGAAACATCATCAATCCAGCAATGACATGTTGAATCCATGACCAAGCAAGCATCAGCTTAGAATTTTTCGTTTTATACTTAATTTGGCTATTTGGATTCTTGACTTCTATTAATGGCATTTTTTCTTTAACATCCACAGGCCTCCATCCTGTAGGCATAAACCATATCCTGAATTTATCTAATACTTGGTCGGTATACCATGCGTCTTTAGCTATCTGCCATATATGTTTAAAATTAATAAGTATAGGATTCCATGTTGATACTGGACGAAGTGTCCCATAAATAGGTTCAACATTGACACGTTCTGGCTGGAATGTATTAAATAGTTTATCCCATATAATTAATATTTGACCATAATTTTTATCGAGATACTCCGGATTAATTCCATGGTGTACTCTATGATGAGAAGGTGTAACTATTATATACTCTAAAATTCCCATCTTATTAATTAATCTAGTATGATACCAAAATTGCATAAATAAATGAACAGGAGCCAATATAATAAAAATATTTTCAGGTATTCCAAGGATAGCAGCAGGCAACATTAATACAGCTGAAAATTTAAATGTTTCTGATATAGATTGTCTCAAAGCACAAGATAAATTAAACTCTTCACTACTATGGTGTATAATATGGCTATTCCAAAATACATTCACTCTATGCTGAAGACGATGCATCCAATATCCTGTGAAATCTTGTACTATAAATGCAATTAACACGGCTAGCCATAATGGCTCAAGCTTATAGACTGATACTTTATCTACAAGCCATGCATAACTAATGATGACTATACTGATTTTGAATACATCTTTAACAGTATTAGATATACCAGAACTTAAACTTGAGATCATATCTGCATGTTCATTTACATTAATTCCCTTTACTTTAGAAACAATGATTTCGATTATAATAAGGATTATAAACGAAGGTATAGCTATAAATAATGATTGAACATAGAAATTCATTGATTTAAGTTCATATTAGATAGAAAAATAATGAGTTTGGATAAATATGTCTAATCCCCTTTATTTAGGAAGAAGTAACTCTAACACTGGATATCTGTTTACGACTCTATTCTTTTTTCTTTCTTTCATTTTTTTCTGAAATATAATGTCAATTACAAATGCATTATCAGAATTTGAATTAAAAATATGTAGATATCGAGCTCTCGCTAGCACATTGACATCATAAGTTCTATATACCATAATCCCGCTTTGGAGATTGAGCGCCATTCCTGAATAACCCTCATCTGAGTTATTTGCTTCCACTGAAGAGAATACTCCATATAGACCCATGCCAAATCCATAAAATGGAGAGGTATCCACATTATTGGTAAATTTTAAAAAGTTCAAATCTACTCCCATCATACTAGTGCCAGTTTCTAATTCGGCCATTAGAGCCGTATTGTTTTGGAATTCGTAATAATAATTAGCTCCAAATTTGAGTATCTGAGATTGGTCATGAAATGAATCACCTAATGGAAATAGATAGCCCGCACTGAGCCCTACTCGGTTTAAACTTGTCCTTCGGAGTGGCTCCTCTTCTTCTTTTTCTATTATATTATCAATATCAGCAACTTCTTCTACGGATTCTCTTAAAGCTATTGATTTCGAAAGTCTTAAACAAACTTGCTCCATATCTTCAACATTCATAGCAGTAGCCCTACTTTCGAAAGAACTATTTGAATCTAATATAACAGCTGAAAATATTATTTTAGCACCTAACTTCTGCAATTGACTATATACAACCTGATTGCTTTGTGCTTTAGAGAGTTGTTCTAATGCACAACTCTTATTGTCACAAGATACTGATGATGTTTCAATATTTTTTATATGACTATTCAATCCTTGAACAAAAAGCATATTAATAGTACTGACATCATTCTCATCTAAATAATCAGAATCTATTGTGCTATAGGTTTTTAAAACAAGGGTACTATCGCTCGCAGTATATGCAAAAGCAACTGAAATAATTGAAATATATAAAATTAAATTTTTCATAATCTATAAATTGACCTTTATCTATTTAGTACTATATTCACTAATTGTACTACATCTAATATATCAATGTTTCCATCAATATTCATATCGGCTCCATCTAATTCAGGCATTGACGGATTTAATATATAATTAGCTAAGATTACGATATCAAGGATATTAATATTACTATCATCATTGAGATCTCCCAAATCAATGATATCTAAATAATTATATAAAAAACCATATGTATCTGTTATGATTTGATCATAATAATCATTCGGACCAAAAAACCAGTTTCCATTAACAGTACCCCAATACTCATGCAATTCTAAAGGTGCATATAATTCACTGTAAATGTCTAATTCCTGCAATCTATCATGGATTAGATTTGACCCATAAACAATGGGTAATGCAATATCTATAGTAAATGGGAAACCCGAATTAAAAGGTACAATAGGATCAAGACTTCCATGAAACATTAACGTAGGTATATCATCTTCAGGATCGATCCAGTTTAGATCACCAATCGCTCCCCAACAACTTACTAATGCATTGGGTTTATTATTTTGAATATAATTGTTTCCAGAACAATCAATACATCCTAAATCAGGGTCAGTATCTGTACCATAAGTTGACTCTGGTCTTTCATCATCTTGCGAATAAGCTAAATGCATACCTATTAAAGACCCTGCACTAGTCCCCCAAATAAAAATTTTATTAGGGTCAACATTATATTCTTCATGAAATTCTCTAATATGACGTATTGCAGCACTTGCATCCTGGACTCCTCTATATACAGCACGCTCTCCACTATAAGTGCTCAAAATATTCAATCCTAACCGATAATTCATATTAAAAGAAACATATCCCCGTTTAGCAGATGTGATGGATAAATCAACAACATCATCCAATTGATTATGACCAGAAAAAAAAGAGCCAGTATGAAGAAAAATTATTGCAGGCCTTGCATCTAAAGTATCACCCATTGGTTCATAAATATCCATATCTAAATCTATATCCCACGTATTCCATTCAAATAAAAACCAAAANGGCAAATCAGGGGCATTACCATATATTACATCTTCTGTTATAGTTATATCGTCAAATACCTCATCCAAATACCGAGTATCTTGGGCTTGTAATAATGTGATTAATAATATTAAAAATATTCTCATATATTTTTTTACACTCAATTTAATATTATGTAAATAATATCAATTATATCAAGTATGTTAATAACCTGATCATCATTCATATCAACTATTGGATTATATTCACCATTAAGTACCATATCAACTACTTCTATCGCATCTAATACATTTACAATCGAATCATTATTAATATCACCTAAAAGAACGCATTCAGAACAACATTCTCCTTCAGTAGGAGGAACATATAAACCATCTTCACAAGGAACTCCAAACCATTCTGGGCAATCTATAATAATCTCATACCATTGTCCATCCCAACACTCCATAGGATTACAGGGGTTATCATTGTTTATTTCTCCATCTACACATTCAAACTCAATATCTATTTGATATAGGATGTCAAGACTTGTATCTGATACCCATAAATATAATCCATCAAAGGTTAAACCTTCACACTGATTACTTGGCGCAGAGAACTCATCAAGGATTTCACCTGTGTATTGATCAATTTTATAAATCATATCAGATGCTGTGTTAATATGCCAAAGATAAGTTCCATCAAAAGCTAAATCACACCACCCATGTTCATATGGCTCATCAGGATATAATTCACCAATAATTTCACCCGTACCTATATCAAATTTATATATAGCACCCGGCTGAGTTGTAGATTGAAATAGAATATTATCATTTTGATTAAACGCTAACCCTACTGCAAGAGGAACTGCCGAGATTTCCTCTAAAGATTCTCCTGAACTACTGAGCTTTTCTATTGATGTATAATTATGTTCTCCCCAAATATAGTTACCATCATACGCGAGGCCATGATAAAAATAAGAGCCTGTTGAAAACGATGTCAATATATCTCCATTCTCAGGTGAGATTTGAAATATTCTATACCAATAATTATTTGGATGATTTGCATCAGCGATATTAGCAACCCAAAGACTACTTCCATCCCATGCGAGTCCATTTGAATAATGTCCTGGAGCAGGAATAGAATGAATAACTTCACCAAAATCTGCGAATGTCATTGATATAGAAAAAAATATTAATATTATTTTATTCATAACGTCTAATATACAAAACAGATGAATTGTAAAGCTATGGTATTATGGTTGAACCAATCTATAAAATAAAAAAGCCTCTATAAAAGAGGCTCTCTAATTTTATGTTAGGGGTAGAAAAGTTGTTTGCTAATTATTTTGGACTTTCCATTAAAGTAAAAGAATTAGAATAAAATTTATCATCTTTTATTTTTCCAGAAACATATGCTACTCTAAGAGCATTACAAAATCCTTCTTTAGAATGAGGATCTCCATGATTATGAATTTTTGTTCCTTCTACAGGATATACAATATCTCCAATTTTTATTGTTAGACTGCATCCTCTGATTTTTTTATATCCAAAACCACACATTCCACATGAACTGATAACAAAACCTTCTATATCCCCAGATTTAGGAATTGTAGTGATAAATGCACTAGATTTTTTTGAAATATTAGCTTTACTTTGAACTTGACAAGAACCACAAGAAGCAAAGATAGGGGTTATAACTAATATTGAAATGATTAAAGGTAATACTATGATTTTTATATTTGAAGCATTCATAAAAACTCCTAATTAATTACATCAAATCTGCAAAATAAAAAGACTCTATATAAGAGGCTCCTAATTTATTTTCTATATAATAAAATCTAAATTTATAACCCTCTACTCTAAGAGTAGAGGGTTTTCACTTCATTTATTTTGGTACTACATTAGTTGCGCAAGGTCCTTTTTCTCCTTGCCCTTCTTGGTATTCAACGCTTGCACCATCTTTTAGAGTTTTAAATCCTTCCATTTTTATTTCACTCATATGGACGAATAAATCTTTTCCACCCTCTGAGGGTTCAATGAAACCAAATCCTTTAGTATTATTGAACCACTTAACAGTACCTTGTTTTACTTCTTCACTCATTCTATTTTTCCTTATTGTTAATTAAAAAGCTTTCAAAACTAATACATATTATAGAATAAATCTACAAAATAAGAAAACCTCTGTAAAATCTATAAAACTGAATGGGCTAATTTAAAATTATATTTATAAGTTGAATTATATCTAGAATATCAATATTACCATCATTATTTATATCCGCTCCCTCTAATTCAACAGCTGCAGGACTTAGAATATGATTCACTAGAATGACTACATCCAAAACATCAACCATTTCATCATTATTTAAATCTCCAATAACCCCATTAGATGATTCTGAATTAAAGATATCATTTACTTGGTTTAGAAGATCTGAAAATTTATCACTAGAAAATTCCCAAAACATCGCACCACCAATGTCTTGTTCAATTATATAAGATGCTTTCTCTCTAATTGATTCTTCATCATCATAACTAATCATTATCTGTGTAATAGGATTATAAAGCCAGGGGACTTTGCCCTCAAGATGCCAATATGAAACGTATCCATTCAAATTGATATAGTTATTATTAAGATCCCAATAATCAAATACCCCGGCTTCCCATGTACCTATTCCAGGAACACCCGTATATGAAACAAATAGCCCATTATTCTCATCTGGAACTCCAGCGAAACTTCTTCCATAAAAAGCTAAACCTGCATTTAGTTTTTCTCTAGGTACACCTAACTCAATATATAATTGAACAGATGCATCTAAATTAAAGTCTTCATTCACAGGATACGGAGATGGATCATCAGAAATAGCATATAGGGATGAATTGAAATTTGTTACAGCATTTGTTTCACCACCCCAAGGTCCATGCAAATCATAACTCATAAGATTAATCCAATCTAAATATTCATGAATAAGATTAACCTCAATATTTTCTACATAAATCGAGCTTGCCGTAGAAGCTATAGTTAGCAGATAATCATTTCCATCAATACTACTTTGTAAATCAAGTAGTTCTCTTATTTTTTGCAATAGTAAGGTAAAATTTTCTTTATCAGAAGGGCTATAATGATTTCCCCCAAGACCTCCTTCAACTGGATATTCCCAATCAATATCCACACCATCAAAATCATACTCTACAATAAAATCAACACATGATTGAGCAAAAATCTCTCTTGATTCTTCAGTTAAAGCAATATCTGAAAAATAAGTCGACCACGTCCATCCTCCTACAGAAATTAAAGTTCTTAAATGAGAATAATTTTCTTTTAATATTTGTAATTGATGGAAATTACCTCTTAAACAGCCCTCATCCCAGCAATCACCAGGATAAAATTTATCTATATCTGCATAAGAATCACCTAACACTACCGTTCCTGTTGCAGGATCAATATTAGCAAATGCATAATTAATTATATTAATTTTTTCTGCGGGGATATCTGTTACATGATAATCTCTTCCATAAATAGACCAAGATGTATAATAGCCAACTATATTTTTATCAAAATATAAATCTGAGTTTTCTGGACAGTTAATTTCATCAGCACCATTCGTACAGTCATCCCATCCATCGCATATATAGGATAACGGAACACATTCACTGCCATCAGGAGAACAGGCAAAATCGTCACCACACATTGATTCGCCACAGTTAATTTCATCAGAACCATCCTCACAATCAAACCAGCCATCACATACCCATTGATTAGGGATACATGCTCCTCCATGACATTGAAATTCATCATCTTCACATTGAGAATAAAGAGAATTAAAAAATAGAGAAAAACTCAGAATATATAAATATTTTTTCATTTCATTAATATACAAAATAAAAAAGACTCTATAAAAGAGGCATTTAAATAAGGAGCCTATATCTATTTTTTTACGATCATTAGGAAGGTTAATGTGAATTATTGCAAAAAAAACTAAATGAAGTCTATTCCATGAGGTCTTTTAATTGTGTATATTATAAAATAAAATTTAGCTTAAAATTTAAAAATAATGTCTTGTTCTAAAAGGAGACCAATGATGAAAATTAAAATAATCGTGATGATTTTGCTAGTCTTGCCAACATATATTTTTTCGCAAAATAACTTCCTTGGGTTTAGTCCAAGAACTGTAGATGCTAGGAGTATTGCAATGGGTAAAACAGGTATAGTATCCGCAACAGGAAGTAATGCCATCTTCTCAAATCCTGCTATGATTGCAAGTTTTAATAAAACAAAAATGCAAGCTGGCTTTAGAGTGATTGGAGGAACAGTTGAAGATGAATGGGCAGAAGATTATTACTATAGTTATGATTTAACATTTCCTCCACATTTTTCAATTAATCATATTTCATTTTCGATGCCTTATAAATTAAGTGGCTCAGTCGCAAAATTAGCTCTTGGTATGGGCTATAGAACATATTTTGATTGGGGCTACAATTTAGAAGAAGAAAGTACAGATGATGACTACTATTCTGGCAGTGGTGACCAAACTACTACCGAAATAAGTTCTAATGGAGGTTTAAATGTTATTACTCCAACTATCGCAATAAGCTTGCAAAATAATCTTTTTCTAGGGATTACTCTTAATAGATCTATAGGAGGGAAAATCGAAACTGAATCTACGACAACCGGGGAGTATGGCGACGTAGTTAAATATGAAGAAGAAATTGAGCATTCTGCTTCTTTTTGGAAATTCAGTGGATTATTAAAAGCAAATCAATACTTAACCCTCGGCTTTTCCTATACTCCTGAATTTGAATGGGAAATAGAAGAAGTCGACTGGACAGAGAGCTATGATGGTTATAATGAGTCAGGTACAGATAGTGAGGATATGACTTATGATATACCCGCTCTACTTGTTCTTGGGGGTTCCTTCCAGCTTTCTCCAAAATTGCTGCTAGTTGGAGAATACCAAAGTCGAAATTTTTCTGATTTGAAATCGAGTGAGTATGGTCTCACTGGACTAGATGATGGTGCTTGCTACCGATTTGGACTTGAATCTAGGGGATATCCATTGTCATTGCGAATGGGTTATTTTAGTGATGCGGTTATGGCAACTGATAGTGGAGATGATGACCCTGTATCCTTATCAGGTTTTACTGGTGGTTTCGGTTATGATATTGGATCCATGTACTTAGATGTATATGCTGAATATTCATCAATTACTACTGATGGCTATGGTGGCGATGATACAGCCGTAATACTGTATGAACTTGGTCTTTCTGTCAATTATAAATTTTAATTAAGTAAACTTAATATAATTATGAAAAAAATATTTCTATATATTATAATTATTTCCAGTGTTTATGCAGATGATGTAATTCTAGTGCTTGAACCCCATAGTACAATAGACCCTAAATATTTAGATGAAAATGATATTACCTATATTAATGAGTTGTTTGTTGAAGCACTCAATGATTATATAATCATAGAATATGACGATTTTTCAGATATTAAGACATCGTCAATATCCTGCGAAGATGATCAGTGTGCATTAGATGAATTGGAGAAAACAAAGAGCACCAAGGTTATATATGTCAAATTAACAAAAATGGGTAGTAGAATAAAATTTTTAGGTTCGATTTTAAGCCAAAAGGGGTTTAAAACTAGTTCCTTTAGAAAAGAAATTTCTTCTCATATGGATATTGATAATCTTGAAGAAGCTTGCATAGAACTTGCAGAATTAATAGTTGATAATATGGGAGCTATGACATTTAATACTAGTAATACTAATTCTAATAAAAATCAACAATCTAAAAAGCCTAACACCAAACCATATAGTAGTAATAATAATTCGAACGATATATACAAACAGATTCAAAAAGAAACCAAAGGAATAACGATTAGTGCAGGATTCAATATGAGTAAATTGAAATTTGAAAGTGGAGAATTGACAGACTTTGGTGGAAGTTCTCATGATTTAACTCATCGTACTGGATATAGTTTATATATTGAAAAACCTATTGGAGGTTTCATAATAGGTGGTGGAATCATTGAAAGAGGAGGCTTCATTGAATTTGAAACTATTGATTATTATTTTTATTATGGGGAATACTACGAAGAAGTAGTAGAGGTAGAAGTAGAATGGATATTTAACTATTATACAGGATACATACTATTGCCATTATATACTGATAAAGTTTTGACCATTTATTCTGGACTACAAGTAGGAAAAATATATGATGGCTATGTTAAATCTGATGGAGAGTCTATAGGTTTGGGAGATGATTTAGATGACTTCAATCTTGATTATGGCGGACTAATATCAATTGATTATTGGTTAAAGAATGGACTCGGAATTCGCGCATCCTATTACTATGGGTTGCAGGATGTTCTTGAGGATGGAATTGACTTTACAAACCAAGCATATAGCTTAAATTTAATGTATACTCTATAGTCTCTTCTAATCCTAGAAGGCCCCCTTCCAAAGCAAGATGGATTAGTTATTTAATTCTATTATATATTGCACCATGAAATTGAACCATAATATGGATAATAGAATAAATATTATAAAGAATAATATTCCCCTAATTGATTTAAGGGCTCCTATTGAATTTAATAAGGGAGCTTTTCCATCAAGTGTAAATATCCCTATTTTAAATGATAAACAAAGAGCTGAAGTAGGCATAAAATATAAAAAACAAGGAACTAATGCAGCTGAAAAATTAGGTTTTGATCTAGTAAAGAATCAGCAAAGTGAAAGAGTGTATTTATGGAAAAAATTTATAGCAAAAAATCCATCTACATATATTTATTGCATGAGAGGGGGAAAGAGATCTCAAATCGCAAAATCATGGCTAAGTGATGAGGGAATAAATGTTCCTATTGTTGAGGGGGGTTATAAAGCTCTGAGAAATACAGCTATTGAAATACTTAATTCAGTTAATAATGATCAAAAAAAATGGATAATTTTAGCTGGACGTACTGGAACAGGAAAAACTGCTATCCTAAAAAATTTACATTCAGCAATTGACTTAGAAAAACATGCTATACATAGAGGCTCTGCATTTGGAGGCTTAACTAAACAACAACCAACAACTATAAATTTTGAAAATTATTTAGCTTCAGAATATATAAAACATGATAATAATATATTATTTCTTGAAGATGAATCGAGGAAGATAGGAAAACTTACTATTCCTAATGCATGGTATAGAAAAATGAATAAATCTAAAATAATTGTAATTGAGTTAACCCTTGAGGAACGTATCATAAATATAGCTAAAGAATATGTATATGATCCTCTAAAGAATGGGATGTCAAAAGAAAAACTAAATAAATTCTTACAATCATCATTATTTAAAATACATAAACGTCTAGGTCTAAAACTGTATAATGAAATAAGTATGACCATTCAAAATATTCTAATTGATTTATATAAAATATCTCATGAAGAATGGATAAAAGAATTATTAGTTAACTATTATGATCCAATGTATGATTATCAATTAGAAGCAAAAAAGGATAGGTGTCTTTTGAAATCTAATAAATCTGAAGTGATTAAATTTTTATCTCAAATTGAAGCTAATCAATCTTTATGACAATTTAGAAACTCAATGAGATTTGGAGGATTCAAACCTAGACCCTTCTCCTAAAGTAGGATGGGTTATTTATTATTATTAATTTCACTATATTAAAGTATGAAAAAGAATTGAACATTAAAGAAAAAGCACAAAAAACAGCACACAAAAGAGCAAAAAGATTTCATCAGGGGAAAAATCATTGGCATGTAAATAAAAGATCCTCTATTATAGTCTGTAAATTTTGTGAAACAAAAATTCCTATTTGGGAAAATCCAAAATACTGTCCAAATTGTTTAAAAGGAAAGGAAAAGAAATAATACCTGCTCCTAAAGTAGGTGCGCTATTAATTGCCTAAAATTATATTGATTAATAATATTATATCTTGAATATTAATCAAACTATCATTATTGAGATCAGAAGCTATAACTTCTTGGGCATCAGGCTGATATTGCCCTAAAATTATATTAACTATAATTACAATATCTAATATATCTATAAAATTATCTTGGTTTATATCTCCTGGTATGATTAATTCATTTAATCCTTGAGAAAAATAAATCTCATAATTACCATTTCTATTATCAGACCAAAATGAGTATAGAGTATCGCCTTGTTTATAAATAATTGGATCTTTTTGAGTTGAGTTTGTATTATCATCATTAATCTTTTGAATATTTATCATAGCTCCAGATTCTATATCTCTCATACCATAATAAATATCCCAACCATCTTGTTCTACCCAAACTGCATATAGATTATCATCAAGTAGAATATAGGGGTAATTCTGAAATGAATTAGACGTAGGATTAAGACTTAAATAATCAGAAAAATCTAAATTATCTAATGTTGATATACCAATATATGCATTTTCATGATTATAAGAAGTATACGAAATTGCAATTGTTTCATTATTAATATCTAAAAAAGGTCCAGAAGATGGACAAAAGCCCATATAATCCTGAGTATCAGATACTTGATAATATTCAGAAAATGCATTATCAGAATAGCGTTTAACCGCTAAATAAGCATCTCTAATATTTTGAAAATTATTTCTATAAATAACATAAGCATCACCATTTTGATCAATTTCTAAATCAGGCTGACAACAATCACAGGGTTCCATATCATCTATAACAATACCTAGCAATATGCTAGGATTAAAATAAATGACATCACCTACTTCAAAAAATCTATATCTTACATCTTGCAAATGGTAATTGGCTGCATAGTTATAATATACTAAATGCAGGTTCCCATTGATATCAACCTCAAAATCTTGATAAGCATTTAAATATTGTGTATCTGAAATCAAGATTTCTTCTTGCCAAGTATCTCCATAATCTTCAGATATATTTAAATAAATTGCTGTAAGTCCACTCCTGTCATCCGTATATGTTATATAAACCTTATTCTGATATACAGCTACTCTGGGACCACTTTGACCATATGCAACAATATTATTATTTAAATGATTTACTTGCATTGGTATAGAAAATGATTCTCCATAATCTTCAGACTTAGAATATATAACATTCTTACTCCCTCCATTTATGCTAACCCAAGATAAATGAATGAGATTATCATCTATTGCAATTTCAGGGAATTTCTGGTTGTTATCAGATGTAGTAATTCTAATATTCTCATTAAATATATAAGTTTCAGATAAGAGAAACGATGATATTAATATTATAAATAAAAATTTATACATATTTGAATGTACAAATAAAAAAGCCTCTATAAAAGAGGCTTTAAGTTTTAAGTCAAGATGGCAGGATTCGAACCTGCGACCCACTGCTCCCAAAGCAGGATACTGTTAGTTTAAAATTATATTTATTAATTACTAATGCAGCAACACAGGGCAAAATAAGGAACTACATTAAATACTATAATAACAATCTTATAGTATCCAAGTATTTTATATATGATTTGGTTATGCTCCTCTTTGCTAAGGCCTAAAGAAAAGAGTTTATTGTTAACATTATAAGCAAAACCTGAAAATAGCGAGCAAATGATAGAGCTAATGACAAGGATAGAAACATTTATAATTGAACAACATTTAAAGAATTGAGTCATTGTAGCTATATCCATACTTTCTCCTTTTATTATATATTTTAATCTACAAAATAAAAAAGCCTCTACAAAAGAGGCTTTTTAATTAAGTCGAGGTGGCAGAATGAATTAGTTATTTAATATATTTTAACCCAAATTCCACTTTGATTTTGCCAGCCATATCTTGCTATACCACTTTCTTTATGAACATTGATTTCAGTTACCACTAAATCATCTTGTGATTTTCCCATCATAAAAACATCTAAATCATAAACCTTACCATTGCTAGCTTTAAAATCAGCACAAGCAAAATATGTGTCGTTCCCAATATTACTGAGTCTTTCCTTATGTATTTTGTTTAATGTTAGATTTAATACTTCATCATTTTTTACATCAAAAACAAAAAAACCACCTTTAAGTTCTACATCTTGTTGTATATATTTTTCAATTGATTCAGCAAGTTGTGATATTGTTAATTTTAGAGATTTTACTGTTGTTGGATGCTCTGAAGGATGTTCAGCAACTAAAAAATTAACTAGTCCTATTATTAATATTATATACTTCATAATTTCTCCCTTGAATTTCTATAATATACAAAATAAAAAAGCCTCTATAAAAGAGGCTTTCTAATTATGTCGAGGTGGCAGGATTCGAACCTGCGACCCCCTCTACTCTCAAATGGGAATAAGTTGGTTGCACTATTAAAGAGGCCAAAAATAGAGTATTAAAGGTGTTCCAAATAAAACAATTAAAATTTCTAAAGGCAATCCCATTCTCCAATAATCAGAAAATCTATATCCCCCTGGACCTAGAATCAGGGCATTACATTGATGACCTATAGGAGTAAGAAAAGCACATGAGGCACCTACAGCTACAGACATTAAAAATGGATCAATATTCAACCCCAAAGATATAGCAATTCCAGATGCAATAGGAGCCATGATAAGAGCTGTAGCAGCATTATTTATAATATCTGATAAACACATAGTAATTACCATGATCAATGTTAAGATAGACCAATAGGGAAGATCTTGAGTTATGGTGATTAAAATTTCAGCCATTAATTGTGAGGATCCTGTTGTTTGAAGAGCATTACTTATTGGAATCATAGTTCCTAGTAAAACAATAATAGGCCAATCAACCTGTTTATATAAATCTCGTATTGGCAAAATATCCATAAAAACATACATTAAAATAGCAATAATAAAAGCTAAGGTAATTGGGAGAACTCCGAATATATTCAATGAAATAGCAGAGAAAAATATTAATAAAGATAAACCAACTTTAGAAAATACTCCTACCTCAATATCTCTATGTTGGAGAGGCAATAAATGTAATAAGTCAATATTATCTTCTAAAATATCTGCATCTCCTTGTAATAATAAAACATCTCCAATTCTAAATTTTATATTTTCTAGTCGTTTCTGAATAGGTTCATCCTGGCGAGCAATAGACATAAGTACCACACTATTTGATGTACGCCTTCTAAAATAAGTGCGATCTCGATTTTCAAGTGGAGATCCGGGCGTTATCAAAACTTCTTTAAAAACAGTATTTTCATCTTTTAACTTATCTATACGCTCTCTCATTTTTTTTGTAAAGCGTAGTGTATATTCATCCATCATTAATTTCAAATCAACAGGGTCTGATTTTATTAAGTATCTATCACTTTCTTCTATAACCTGATTGGAATCTGGACTAATAACTTTCCCCTCATCATTTATAGTTCCAAAAATTGTCAATCTATATTCAGTGTATTTTTCTATTTCTCCTACTTTAAACCCTATAAACTTGCATTTATCAGAGATACGTATTTCTGTAATATATTCATCTATTGTAAAAAGAGAGCCTGACCCTGGTTTTTTATGAGATTCTTTAGGTATCAATTTCCACCCAATAATTGATATGAATAATACACCCATAATAGCAATAGAGAATCCAACTGGACTAAAATCTAACATTCCAAAAGAAGAAGGAATAAGTTCTTCTATATTTATATTTCTTATTAAAAAATAATTTGCCGCATCTGATGCTGTATCATTGAGTGCCTGCATTTTTAAACTTAATAGCTGAGATTCACGAAAAGTAGATATAATAATATTTGGAGGAGTACCAATCATAGTAATCATTCCACCTAAAATACTTGCAAATGCTAAAGGCATTAATAAAATACTTGGAGATCGTTTTTGTTTTAAAGATGTTTTAATTGCTACAGGTAACATTAAAGCAAGAGCTCCAACATTATTCATGATAGCAGAACAGATTGCTACCACTCCACTTAAAGTTGTGATATGAACAATTTTATTTTTAGATAAAGGGACAATATAACGTGAAATCAAATCAACAACTCCAGCATTACGCAATGCACAACTAATAATTAGAACTGCAGCGACTGTTATAACTGCAGGATGTCCAAAACCAAGGAATATATCTGCAGTATCTACAATTAAATTGGACTTCTCTCCACCTAATATCATATCTACTACAAATAAAATACATAAAGAAATAATCGAAACAATATCATATCTCCATTTTCCCCAAATAAATAAGGCAAAAGTGAATATTATAATACAAAATATAGCAATTTGATCGATTGTCATAGATATAGATAAAGTGATTTAATACAATTTACAATTTAATAATAAAAAAGCCTCTATAAAAGAGGCTTTCTAATTGAATGTCGAGGTGGCAGGATTCAAACCTGCGACCCCCTGCTCCCAAAGCAGGATGCTGTTAGTTAATTATTACTATTTATTAAAGTTTAGAAACATTAAGAACTATCTTGTTAAATTATCTAGTTTTGACATGCAATACAATTTAAAATTATTCATGTTTATGATTATAGTAGCTACTACTTTAAGAAATAATATGCAAGCTGAGAAATATCAAAAATCTAACCTCATTTCTTTAGGTGCTCACTATTCTTCACTTAATAGCCCTAAGGATGCTTCTGATTCTGCCCAAAATGTCTTCACAGATCTTGGAGCATGGTTTGGTTTTACTCTACCTGATAATGATAAATCAAATGATGTTTTTGGATTTATCGGACCCTATTTAATGCATTATAAATATGGGGCGTGGCTAAGTCAATCCATTGTTAATCTAGACTTAAAAATCAATTCTCAGAGTATTATAATAGGTGAGGAAAAGTCCATAAACTCATATTTTGATGAGGGAAAATTGCATCTCAATAAAAAAATAAATGGACTGGAAATAGATCAGACTTTGCAATATATTTCTGCTAACTCAGTACTTATTCACACATCTATACTATCAAATACAGAATTT
The DNA here is from genome assembly GCA_000405805.1 of Fidelibacterota bacterium SCGC AAA003-L08. GTDB lineage: Bacteria > Fidelibacterota > Marinisomatia > SCGC-AAA003-L08 > D37C17 > SCGC-AAA003-L08. The sequence goes on along the minus strand of ASPJ01000009.1, from coordinate 18,038 downwards.
ATCGCAAATCTCCACTGGCTTGGGGAATTATTAATCCAAGAAGCAAAGTATGAAAAAATAGATAGAGGTTTTCAAGTTATATTAGATAATGGATTAGTCATACAAGCACGCTTTACAGACCCCAACATTGATTTTCTTTTTTCAGAAAATAGATATGAAGGTATCTCAAGGACAACCATTACAATTGGCGAACAACTGATTAGTAATAAAGTTATTATATCTATTTTTTCAGAAGATGAATATATGGATACAGAAATTGAATTTATACAGTCAGTTCTCAATGGTTCAGTTTCTGTGCTAGATAATAATAAAAACAGATGGGGTAGATATGCATTATCAATCTCTTCTAATAACAGTTCTGAGGTATCTTTTTTTGCTCAACAATCTATTGTTGCTAAAAGTTTGTTAACTCTGATTAATAATTGGCGTGCTCCTTATGGAGAATTAAAACATGATGGATTATTCCCTTCTTATACCCTTCCTTATTTCAGAGGTTTCTGGGCTTGGGACTCCTGGAAACATGCCGTAGCTCTAGTGAATTTTGAACCAAAACTAGCTAAAAATCAGGTGCGGGCAATGTATGATTTTCAAAATAAACAGGGAATGATAGCAGATTGTGTGTTCCCAGACACCACTATAGAAAACCATAATTGGAGGAATACAAAACCCCCTCTTTCTGCTTGGGCGGTCTGGTCCATTTATGTAAAGACAAAAGACAGCTCATTTGTAGAAGAACTCTATCCTCAAATTGTAAAGTACCATGAGTGGTGGTATAAAAATAGGGACCACGATGGTAATGGTTTATGTGAATATGGTTCAGCAGATGGAACAAAAATTGCTGCCCGATGGGAAAGCGGAATGGATAATGCTGTCCGATTTGATGATATTAAAATGCTAAAGAATAATGAGGGTGCCTGGTCAATGAATCAGGAATCTGTAGATCTTAATTCCTATTTGTTTGCAGAAAAAAATTATTTAAAAAATATGGCTGCTATTTTGGGTAAGAATGTAGATGTGAAAAAGTATATATCAGAAGCAGCTTATTTAAAAAAGCAGATTCAAAATTTAATGTATGACCCAAGCGATGGATATTTTTATGACATAAAGCTTGATGATAAATCATTCGTAAAAGTGAAAGGTCCTGAGGGGTGGATTCCCCTTTGGGCTGGGGTTGCCTCACAGACTCAAGGAGATGCAGTGATTGAAAAAATATTAGACCCTAAAATTTTCAATACTAAAATTCCGTTCCCAACCCTGGATGCTAGTCACTCTAAATTTAACCCCGAGAAAGGTTATTGGCGGGGGCCAGTATGGATGGATCAGGCTTATTTCGCATTGATAGGCTTGAAACAGTATGGCTATGAAGATGAAGCTGTAAACCTTACTTTTAAAATATTTAATGAAATTCAATATCCCGCATTATACGAAAATTATCATCCAATTACTGGACAAGGATTAAACATACCTCATTTTAGCTGGACAGCTGCCCATCTATATTTATTGTATATTGAAATATTAAATCAGGATTAAATGGCAATCTTGATCAAAGCTATCGCCCCCTGCTCCCAAAGCAGGATGCTGTTAGTTTAAAATTATATTTACTAATTGTACTACATCTAATATATCAATACTTCCATCAATATTTATATCAGCTAAATTATTAAAATCATTTATGCCTAAAATAATATTAACAACAAGAATTATATCTAAAATATTAATTACATTATCAGAATTAACATCCCCTAGAATAGAATCTGCAGAACTAAATATATGCCATCCTGAATTAGGGTGAGAAACACTGCTACCTAAAATATTTGTAGCTGTAATAAAATACTCAATCTCTGAATTTAAATTAATTAGTGGGAATGTTCCAGAATATATATTATCTAATTCAAATTCTAATGCAAACTCTCCAAAGGGTCCATCCTCAGCACTATATTTCCAATGAGCAATAACATCTAATGTTGTATCAAAATCACTATAATCAACAACTTCAGCCTCTATGTAAATATTGCCATTATTAACAAGCTCTTCAGTCCTAATAGATTTATGAGATATATGTATCATATCAGGATTAAATACTCCCATCGTTCTACAGTGTAGAGCATCTTCTGCATACCAGAGATTTCCAAATGTATCATCAAACCCTACAACCTCATAACCAGGCATTGCATCCCTATATGATTGTATTGCTTGAGCATCTTCAGGAATACCATATTGAGGAACTAGTACTTTATCATTCAATATTAAGGAGTTCGTATATGCAGCAACTGGATTTGTTTCCCATGAACCTCCATTTATTTCTGGACATAAAATTCGATATATTTTAAAAGGTCTATCATAAAAAGTATTTAATTGGTAAAATGAGTCTGCAAAATCTTCCATACATTCATATTCAGGGCTTGATTCTGGAACCTGCTTAATAATAATTGTTTCTGAATTTACTAATTTTGCTAGGCAGTCGATATGCTGTATACTCTCTTGATTTGGGTTCTCAAATATATGGTAATCATCAATATATAAATATTCTTCAATAATATCTTTAAATTCATTTTCACCTATATCATTTTCATTAATCATTAATTCCGTTGAAAATCCCATTCCATATCCATCTGTCATAAAATTACCACCAGTCCAATACAATGGTAAATCTTGAATATCCCAATTCATTTGGTTAGCAAAATCTATATTTGTATCATCATCCTCTTCCCACCCTCTTGTTTGAGATGGCAGCGGTCTTCCTTCAATTTGGTTTCTATTTCCAATGAATAAACCATCATCGCAATATCCATTTTCATCAGATATTTCACCCCCACAATCTCCACAGTCCCAACTATATTCATCACACAAAAAATTTAATCCCCAACTTCCATCGTCACAATATCCATCACCAATCCAATCTGTAATTTGTCCATCACCATTAAAATCTTCACATAAATCATTGTCAACATAACAATCATACTCAGGGTAAAGAGGTGCATTATTACAAAACTCTGTACCAACACAATCAAATAGAATCATCGAATCATCACATTCAAATGCACATCCAGTCTCTACAGGATAACCATTAAAATCCTGATTAATGACCCTCCAGTAATCATTTCCAATAGAAAATTGAGGACCATGATCTCTTGTCCAATGGCTATAAGTATCTGTATTAATAAATACTACATTATCAATATCTATACCCCAATTATTAAAATTATTTGTTGCTTGATTCTGTTGATTATTTGTTTCTACAAGGACATAAAGGATATTTTCGCTCGCCAGTTCAACTACTAAATCTGATGGAATTCCTAGAGGCCATCTAATCATTGTTCCAAGTGCAGGTTCCCATTCAGCAACAATCCTTCTTTCAGGAATTTGACTGTATAATAGTGATAATAATGAGATTAATATTATTACTGTCTTTTTCATATATAAATTTACAAAAAAAAACCCTCATAACTTTTGGCGTTACAAGGCTTTACAATCTTAAGTCGAGGTGGCAGGATTCGAACCTGCGACCCCTGCTCCCAAAGTAGGTGCTTAGTTCAAAATTATATCTATTTATGGGAGTGTAGGTGACTCTTTACCAAACGAAGGATTTCTAATACCAAAAGTACAGGGGGGAGTAAATGGATATTTATCAGTTATGTAGTAACCATAATCCCCGTTTACATCATAGGCACCATTACATTCATCTAGATTTCCTGTGCCTGAAAAATACCAATCCTCTTCATAACGCCCCATTTCTAAACCAAAATCACTTTCAAATTCATTAGGATTATTTTCAATATCCCATGGGGTTGGGGGAGTACCATGCAAAGCAGTTTCTATCGGTGTTCGTGAGTTAGAGTTATATGTTTCATAACTAGATTCTGCCCTCACTAACTGATTATTACTATCAATAAACCAATGCCCATAAATTGGGAAACCATCAGCTGCAAATCCTATAACTGGAGAGCCATCTCCATTAGAAGGAGGTTGTGATTGATCTGAATCTTCCTGAAAGGGGTGAGTTAATGCATGGTAATGATAAGTGCCCTCATATCCATGTCCGAAATAGCTATCAAAAATACCTGACATATATTCAGCATCAGGATTCCATATCGTATATGCTGGTAACTCAAACCAAGAATTTTGTGGACCACATCCTGAAGTGTTTCCAGCCTCATTCGATTGTAAATGATTTGGACCTGTTACCACCCCTGGATTATAACAAAACCCTGAGTCCATAGAAATACCAACTCCATTTAATAAAATACCATCAAAATCATATATAGGTGGATTTCTTGGTGTATCTGTGGATACATTCGTCTTAATTGGATTTACAGGAATATAGGTAACTTCAATATCCGAATGATCAATTGCATGTATCCAACCATCCCCATTGGGTCCAGTTACTTCAACTCCAAAATTATGATTTGGAATCATGTTTGATATCATTCTGCAATGCGTTGCAAGCTCTGGATCGTTAATCTCCGTTACGCTATCATAGTCAAAATTGATGGGATTCCAATTGTTCGCTATGACCAAATGGATATGCACATCACTAACAGCATCGTCGATTCCATTTGATATATCCACAATCAGATTTGATCCATAGTCACCATCATTTGCGTCCAATGTGTAAGCTCTGCAATCTGGGTTTCTATTTATAAGTACTGCATCTAAAAATTGCCCATTCATATCTGGATTGTTACTATAAATTGGTGTGTCATCTTCAATCAAAATTATATTTACTAGTTGAACAACATCCAGAATATTTACTTCACCATCGTTATTGATATCTGCACCATCTAATTCCATAGCTGTTGGACTTAAAATATAATTGACTAAAATTATCACATCAAGAACATCAACATTGCCATCATCATTTAAATCACCATTATTAAGTCCATTTAGATAGTCTAAATCTTCACTAGCATATTCCAATAAGTTGGTTCGGGTGCAAATATTTGTATAAATGTCCCAGCTATAAGTATATGCATAAACTAAATACTCATTATTAATTTGGAAAGGATATCCACATGTATCGCTAAAGAGCTCTGTTAATACAGTTATCTCTTCTAAGTATTCACCTTTCCAAATATTGATTATCTGAAAAGTGACTTCATAATAATAACCCTCTTCATTAATAAGCATATTTGTAACCTCACCTGAGAATACTACATCTGCTTCCTCATATGCATCTTCAGGTGGTGGTGGTTCCATGCAACTACAAGGATATAAGAAACCAAATACACTCAACATAATTATTATTTGTCTAATTATTAGCATAAATATAATTTACTAACAAAAAAGCCTCTATAAAAAAGGCTTAATCTTAAGTCGAGGTGGCAGGATTCGAACCTGCGACCCCCTACTCCCAAAGCAGGTGCACTATCAATTATTTAAAATCATATTTATTAACAAGACAACATCCATCACATTTAATAGACCGTCAGAATTAATATCACCACTCGCTTGATATTCGTTATTTAAAATCAAATTAACTGATTCTATTACATCTAAAATATTAACTACTCCATCATTATTAATATCTCCTTCAAAGATAGATGAATTAATATCTGTAGAAATAATTAAATTATCAAAGTTCAACTCATTACCAGTGTAGCCCGACAATACAATCAGGACATGTTCTCCATTGAATTGATTGTCTATATTTATCAAATTACTTCCTGTTAATAATTCTAAATTAAAAAAAGCGATTTCATCATTATCCTGAATTTTAATTAATATAGCTGGAATTGAATTAATGTTTTCTGCCTCCAAATAAACTATTATATTATTATTAGGAATTTCAATATAACGATTTCCACCTAACTCAGCTTGGAGTTGGATATTATCAGACATCTGTATAGTTGTAGATGTACAATATAAATTCGCTTGATCAAAGTATTCATTAGAGATAGCTCTATCCCCAGTAAAATATCTCCAGATAGAATATTCTTCATACATGCTTTCTAAATTAAAAAGATTATTACTTGAAGCCATTATTTCATCATTAAATATATCAAAGAAGGTTATTGGGTCTTCAGTATTTGTAATTCTATTTCCATAGGATTCCCAAACATGTCTTATCAATGTTTGATCATTTAAATAATTAACCAGAAATTTTTGCCATAAAGCACCTGGATAAGATTGAAAAATTCCTAGCTGTGGATTAGTTAATGGAGTTTCAATATTACAATTGCTTAATAATAGACGTAGATGCATTGCATCTGGATAAACAATATTTTCCATGTAAGTTGCTGTTTGTTCAAGCATCCATGAATGAAAAACATAATTTCCTGGAGAACCAGTTATATAAGAACCATAAGAGAATTCAATAGCATGGTGGAGTTCATGAGCAATGATATAATAATTAATAGATGCTAAATCATCATTGCTTCCATATAACCCTAGACCATTAGCAAATAGCATGTATGATGACAACCCACCCAAATAAGGTAATGAATAATTAGGATTTTCTGGAACAACTGCAGCAGCTGGCCCTTCAACTAATCCAATATATATATCATATAAACTATTACCCCCATAATTACTGCAATGACCAGGATTGGTAATATCTGTTATAGATTCATCGCAGTCTATAGGAGGCATTTCCCAATCATTATTTTCATATACTGAGTATGCAAATTCAGATTGTTCTAAGACTGTCGTGGCGTATACAATTGTAGATTGATGTGTCATCCATGTATCATTCCAATATAGTGAGTCTGAAGCTTCAGTAGTAAAATGAACCCTAAAATGGTCACCATCAATAAATTGAGGATACATGTATTCAAAACGTTCAAAATCTCTCTGCCCCTGATGTATAGTTCCACACCAGGAATCATGAGAATTATAATTAGCAAAAATAGTAGATAATATTAATAGTAGATATATATACCTCATATATTAATTTACAAAATAAAAAAGCCTCTGTAAAGAGGCTTCCTAATCTTTCGTCGAGGTGGCAGGATTGGAACCTGCGACCCCCTGCTCCCAAAGCAGGATGCTATTAATTAATTATTTTTATTTTATAAATTATCCACCTTCTCTTTGACTTGTGTTTCTTAAAGGCTTTGGTGGTAGATTAATAATATCATCAAAATAATAATTACCTATACTATTAATAATATCTTGCATTGAAATGACAAAAATATCTTTTGATTTAGAATGTACTATTGGAACATGTCTAAATCCCCCATCTGTCATCTTGTTTAAAGCAAATGCAATAGAATCATCTGATTGTAATATTTCTGGATTATTTGTCATATAATCACAAATTTTTTCATTTTTATAATCAACCTTTTTTGCAACTATTTTAGTGACAATATCTCTTTCAGTAAATATTCCTGAAATTTTATTATTTTTGATAATTATAATACATGATGAATCTGCTGTCTGCATAGACTTAATAACTGCTCCAATCGATGCATCTTCATTTATTAATACTGCTTTTTTAATACCTATACTAAAAATATTGTCAGTTAGTTTTATTGCTTTTACAATTTTATCTTCTGATTCAGATTCTTTTCCATACATTTGATTTAATTCATTATCTATTTCATCATTAGAAAACATAATATTAATTCCCTTTTTATGAATTAATTAATATACAAATAAAAAAGCCTCTATAAAAGAGGCTTTCTAATCTTGAGTCGAGGTAGCAGGATTCAAACCTGCGACCTCCTTCTCCCAAAGTAGAGGGCTTTTAGTTAATTTCCTAAAATAATTGCTATTAATATAATAATGTCTTGTATGTTTACAATCTGATCTTGATTTAAATCTGAATAATAATTGTAATCATCACCCAGAATACTATTGACTATAAGTATTACATCTAAGATATCTATAGTTTCATCAAAATTAATATCACCTATTATCCAAGTTGTCTCTGAAAGTATCTCTTCAATTATACTAAAAATTTGATTCGTATCAGACCCATAATATCTATAAACCATATTAGGATCTAGAATTACTATCACTCCTAAATAAGAATCTATTGAAAACCAATCAAAAAGTTGATAATTAGGTTCAACAATTATTGGAACTCCTTCCTCGCCCAAGTCACCCCATTGAGTACAAGTATATGGTTGTCCAGGATCATCAAGACTTTCAAAGATTCCAATTCTATTGTCATTGCCTAGCGAATCAATAAGTTCCTCTAAACTAAAGGTGCAAGTTGGTGGTCACCAGGAAGTAGATAAGCCAAAAATTGAAATTTTACCATTAAAATGAGATAGTTGGAGTTGTTCATATGGATAATCTCCATAACAGACATTAAATAGTTCATTCTGATGACTATAGGTTACTGTATCTCCTATAGTATAATATGAGGAAAAAGTAAATGATAAAATGATTATAGTTATCAAATATTTCATGCTGAAATCTACAAAACAAAAAAGCCTCTATAAAAGAGGCTTTCTAATTATGTGTCGAGGTGAGAGGATTCGAACCTGCAACCCCCCTGCTCCTAAAGCATGATGAAATTAATTTCCCATTTCGATAACATCTCCAGGAATTATTTTATAACATGAACTAACATTAGTTATGATTTTTCCAACTGCAATACTATCATATACTTCTTCAATTAATACTGTTTTATCTAATCCTATGTTATGTGTCCCATCTCCTTTGAAATAACCATGACTTTCATTAAGCAAATCATTATATTCATCATTAGACCATTCATAAAACTTTTTAGATTGTTTACATTCGTCATTTTCTGAATTATTAGAGCAACATTCATTGAATTCTTCTATATGTTTAATCCTATCTTGTATTGATTCTTTGTTTTGATACTTATATGCTCTATACAAGGTCATTTCTGTATTAGTTAAAAGTAAATTATTCTCTGTCATTTTAATAAATACCTTATCATCTTGGACAGATTGAATATAGGCTTTAATTTGTGGTTTATTATATTCTTCTAATAAACTCTTTATTAATTCAATATAGTCAGATACTAATTCATCTATATTCTTAGAATTTTCACCACGAAATCCTGAAGAAATTGTATTAGTTCTATCTATTTCATTATTTTGATTATTTCGTTTAATATCTGTAACGCTTTTATTAGTAAAATCACATCCAGAAAAAATTTCATTACCACCAATTGATGGTTTCATTTTAAATGCATTAATTAATAAGAAAAAATGATTTGAGTTTTCATTTTTATCTATTTGGGATACTATATTATATAAAGTATCAGTTAGGGAACCAGAAAAAGGTTCTAATATTTTTTCACGAAGTTCTGCTTCTACTGTATGTGTTTCCATTGTTGATGGAAATGTCTTGAAATCTGGAGGTATCTGAGCTGTTTCTTCATAGGAACGAACTATATCTTCATGAGAATATATATTATATTCTGGATGAAAAGTTGTTTTTGCTTTTCTAATAAGTTTCTCATATATTTCTATTTTTTCATTAGAAGTAAATTGAGTAATTAAATAATCTTCTGGATTCCCGTTCTCACCATGTTCTTCAAGAAGCAATGGCACAAAGCCTTTTGCAACATTAATAATTTCATTACGACAATCAAAATAAGGAATAAAAATATTATTATGTGCATTTAATTCTCCCCTACTAATAGAAGTATATTCATCTTGAGAAAACCACCAGTTACCTTTATATCCAATCACTAATACAGAAAAAATAAAAATTATATTTATTGGTATACCTATTCTCTCAATCTTAGTCCACTCATCTTTCCCTGGAGCACCATGAAAATATGCTACGATAACAACAGATGGTAAAATTGATACAGCTCCAAACAGAGCAAGAGTAATATATTCTTTTGGGAAAGCATAGTTAACCTTTAACCAATCAAGAAACAGTATCATACTAGTAGAAGCAATAAAATATGATCCTATAATTTGGGGAATTCTTCTATGTAATAATTCTTTAATAAATGTTTTTTTCATTTTAAATTCTCCATTTAGAACTCTTTTTGTCTATTCTACGGTGGCAGGATTCGAACCTGCGACCCCCTGCTCCCAAAGCAGGATGCTGTTAATAAAATTAATCTTTACAATCTTCATGAACATCTGATTTAATGGGTTTAAAATGGACATGTTCTTTAGGTAAATAAAAACTAGCTAATAATTCAAATGAAATAAAAATTAAAGCTAATGTTGCAGTTATATAAGCACCTTCACTTACAGCTGAAACAACTTCAACTAAATGCCCTATACCATGTAATCTTAATCCCCATCTTAATATTTCTAAAAAGTTTCTTTTAAACATACTATAAATTACAAAACAAAAAAGCCTCTATAAAAGAGGCTTTCTTAATTCAATGTCGAGGTGAGAGGATTCGAACCTCTGACCCCCTGCTCCCAAAGCAGGTGCGCTAACCGGACTACGCTACACCTCGAATTATTTCAAAAACTAAGGTTTAAATATTAGGTATGATATTTTATCTAATGCAATGGATAAAATAATATTCTCTTTAAATAACATAATTATTACTATAAATTATTTTATGAAAATCATTAACAGATATATATTAAGAGAGCACCTAGTACCATTTATTATATCTCTTGTAATTTTATTCTTAGTACTTCTAGCAAATTTCTTAATTAAAAGTATAGATAAATTCTTAGGCAAAGGACTTGATATAAGTTTGTTCTTTGAATTTGTATTATTAAATATGGCCTGGATTTTAGCACTTGCTGTTCCCATGGCAATCCTAGTATCTACTCTTATGGCATTTGGACGTTTATCATCTGACAATGAAATAACGGCTATGAAGGCATGCGGAACATCTTTTATAAAATTATTAATACCTGCTGGATTATTTGGAATAGTAGCAACCATTTTAATGATTTTATTTAATAACTATTATCTGCCTGATATGAATCATAAAGCTCGTTTATTATCTTCAGATTTTAGCAGAAAAAATCCAGAAATTTTAATTGAAAAGGGGCGTTTCATTGATCAATTACCAGACAATGTTATATATGTTGGTGGTAAAAAAGAAAATAATTTATGGACAGACATTATAATATTTAATAAATCGTCTGATGTACAAACAAGAACAATAACAGCTAATGAGGGTACTATAACAAAACTAGAAGATGGTTATCTACTCAATCTATTTAATGGTACTATACATGAATTATCTAAAAATATAAGCAAAAAAAAATCAAATGAATATCGAATTATAGATTATCAAACGTATGATATAGTAATCCCTGTAGAAAATATGATCTTAAGTAGAAATAATACTACTATTAGAGGTGATCGAGAAATGGATTTTTCAATGATGAATCAAAAAATTAATAATTTAAAGAGTCAACTTGAAACTGTTGAAGACCGAGTGAAGAATCGCTTGATGAAAGAAATAAAAATTGATGAACAATTTGATATATTATCCAAAGAAAAAGTTCTTGATAAAACGCTTAGCCTCACTAAAGGCGGAGTAAGAGTGGGAGGACCAAAGCAATTTGAACCGAAAATTAAACCAAGAGCTACTTATGATTCAGGTGAATGGAGCGGACAATACGATGTTGCTGGAAAAACTAAAGATAAAATTGATAAACAATTCGATATATTATCCAAAGAAAAAGTTCTATCAACTATTCAGATTTTTAAGAAAGCTACATCCGATTCATTAAAGAAAAATAATTTTGGATTATTAAGTGCTTTTAACCGTAGAATGCAAAATTTAGAACGTGGAATCAATACTGATTTTTCATTAATAAATTCCTATCAGAAATCAATAAATTCATATCGAGTAGAACTACATAAAAAATTCTCAATACCATTTGCATGTATAATCTTTATTATTATAGGAGCACCTCTTGGTATGATATCAAGAAGAGGAGGATTGGGAACAAGTATCTCTATAAGCCTTCTGTTCTTTATAATTTATTGGGCTTTCTTAATTGGAGGTGAGGAATTAGCTGATAGGGGTTTATTACATCCAGGATTATCTATGTGGTTACCAAATATAATTCTTGGATTTATTGGCTTATATTTATGCTATATTGTATCTGTAGAAAAAAATATTATTAATATGAAAAAATAGGAAATTAAATATGAATACTAGAATTATATTGTCAATTATCGGACCTGATAAGCCTGGAATAGTTTCTGATATCAGTGAGATAGTTAAAAATCATTTAGGTAATATTGAAAAAAGTAGAATGATTAGATTGGGGGACTTTTTTACCATAATGGTTTTAATTACTATAAATAGAGAAGATATTGCAAATTTAAATAATGAATTAATTAATTATTCAGATTATAAAATATCAATCCATGAATTAGCAGATACTTTTAAAGATATAAATAAAGATATTTATACCATACACTTAAATGGTATTGATACTGACGGATTGGTATATAACATCACTTATGAATTATCAAAATTAGATATAAATATAGAAGAGCTTAGAACAAATATTGGGAATGCTCCAATGTCAGGTCTAGCCTTATTCTCATTAACAGCAAGAGTAACTCATCCTAAGTTAGATTATGCTTTATTAAAGGAAAAAATGGGTACTCTAGCTTCCAAATTAGATGTAAATATAATTGTCGAAAATTAATTCCCTTTAAATCTAGATAATGGCGTCGCATGTATATCACAATCTTCATTTGGCTGGTTACTTTTTAAAAATATCTCTTTTTTCTGAGAGCATATTCTAGTGGCTTTTTTATTAGTTTCAGAACATATATTGACTTCAACTATTCCATCTGGGATTTGCCAATCTTGATTATCTCTAAGCTCTATCTCTTCATCATCAGAATAATAATGGCCTAAATTATATATTTTCTTTATGCTCTTAGCAAAAATTGGCAATGCTGCACTTGAGCCAAACTGTTTTTCTCCTAATGATATTGCGGGGTCATCCATTCCTACCCATACACCTATTGCTAATTGAGGTGTAAAACCTACAAACCATGCATCTGCTTTACTATTTGTAGTTCCTGTTTTTCCTGCCATAGGTGATTTGAACTTATATTTCCATCTAATTGATCCACCTGTTCCAGAATCAATTACTGACCTCATCATATCTCTTAATATATAAATAAGGTTTTCATCTTTAATCTCATGGCTCTCAGATAGAAAATTTTTTATAGTTTTTCCGTGCCGATCTTGTATACTAAATATAGCTCTCGGTTTATTCATTATACCATTATTTGATATTGTCGAATATGCTGATGTTATTTCTAGAGGGATAACATCTGATACGCCTAAAGCAATCGATTCAACTGGTTGAATCTTTGTTGTCAAACCGAATGATTTAGCATTTTTGACAACATTATGAGGTTTAACTAATTCTTGGACAATTCTAACTGAAATTAAATTCAAGGATCTTTTTAAACCATCTCTTAATGTAGTTAATAATCCAGTACTCCCATCATGATTTTGAGGATTCCAATGAGTTGTATCATCTATGAACAATACTAATGGCTGATTTAATAACTCTGTTGTAGTTCGACTACCTTTCTCAAGAGCCGTAAGATATATAAATGGTTTAAATACAGAACCAGGCTGTCTTTTTGCTTGGGAAGAACGATTAAAATGATCTACGTAATCTGGCTCTTGCCTACCACCTATCATACCTAATATTGCCCCAGAAGATGGATCAATAACAACCATTGCCCCTTGCACTAATAATTGATTTCTTAATCCTCTTGGTATTGGCTGTTGAATTTTAAATATTTGTTCTAAAGAATCAGTAGTTATTCGATTTTTATTAGTTATATTTCTGAGTTTTGTATTATTATCTAATAATTCTTTTATATCATTTTTTAATAGTTTATAATCAGTAATTCTTGAATTTTCCCTGTCAATATTTTCATTTAATACTCCTTGTATTATTTGCAACTCTAATATCTTTAAAAGAGAATCAGAATCTATTTTATTTTTTTCAGATATATCTTTCATTTTTATATCATCTTTTATTAATTCATCATTGAAAATTTTCTGATTTTGGAGCATTCCTGTGTAAAAATTAATATTGACAATCTCTTGGATTCTACTATCTAAAGTTGTATTTATAATTAAACCATCTTTATATAAATCGACCTCTAATTCTTCATCAATTTTTTCTAATTCCCTCCTGATATATTCAGTAAAATACGGAGCTATACCTTCATTTTCAGGAGTTTGTCTAGAAGGCAATTCTTTATTAATAGCAATATTATATTCAGTTTTAGTAATATATCCTTGCTCATACATAATTCTTAGAACAAGTTCTTTCCTAATGAGTGATCTATCTGGATGAGAATTGGGAGAATATCTTGCAGGAGCTGGAAGTAATCCAATTAGAATAGCACATTCATCAAGCATTAATTCATCTACATTTTTTCCAAAATAATATTCTGAAGCTGATTGAACACCATATCTTCCATGACCAAAATAAACTGAATTTAAATATAATTCCATGATCTCAGATTTAGTATATGTCTGTTCGATATTAATAGCTGTGACTAACTCTTTTAATTTCCTGTTTATTGTTTTCTTAAAACCAATAGTATTATACATATTACGAGCAAGTTGCTGAGTTATTGTACTTGCTCCCTGTTTTTTGCTTAGTGTAAGAATATTAACTATTGTAGCTCTTAAAATTGCCTCAAATCTTACTCCTGAATGATTATAGAACTTTCTATCTTCCATAGATAATAATGCATTTCTTAAATTTTTTGGCATTTTGTCAATTTTGACGACATCTCTTTTATGAAGATATAGTTCACTCAAAACCTTCCCGTCAGATGACATGATTTTAGAAACTTGTTCTGGATTGAATTGCTGAAGTTCTTCCAATGATGGTAAGTCTTTAGATAAAAAAATCAAATAAATTAAACTTATAAGGAAACATGCAAATAAAAAAAGAAAGGTGTTTATAAACACCTTTCGAATATGACAAACTATTGAATTATTATTATTTCTGCGCAACATTTATTCAGTTTTAATCATATTTTCAGGATTAAGTAATTTTTCTAATTCTGATTCTGACAAAATATTTTCTTCTAACGCAATTTCTCTTACAGTTTTTCCAGAAGTAAATGCTAAATGAGCAATATGTGCAGCTTTATCATAACCTATGACTGGAGCTAAGGATGTGCACATAGCAAGACTCCCTTCAATATAATTATTACAGATATCTTTATTTGCAACCAATCCATCTATTAATTTTTCTCTAAACATATTTATCCCATTACTTAATAATTGTATAGATTCTAATGCATTATAGGCTATAAGAGGAAGCATTGTATTTAATTGAAAAAATCCACCTAAACCACCCATTGTAATTGCAGTATCATTACCAATAACTTTAGCACAAATTTGAATTAATGATTCAGATATCACTGGATTAACTTTCCCGGGCATTATTGATGAACCCGGTTGGACTGCAGGTATTGTCAGTTCCCCTATCCCAGAACGAGGTCCAGATGCCAACCATCTAATATCATTAGCAATTTTATGTAATGAAACTGATAAAGTTTTTAGACTTCCCGAAAGTTCTACAATACTATCTTGACTAGCCTGTAATTCAAAATGATTCTCTGCTTCAATAAAATTTGCTGTAGTATAATTTGAAATTTCAGCAGCCATCAATTTACCAAAGTCTTTATGAGTATTAATTCCTGTCCCAACAGCAGTGCCACCTATTGCTAATTCCAATAAATCTTTCTTTGATTTTTTTAATCGAACTATAGATTTTTTAATTTGTTGCACATAACCAGAAAATTCTTGCTGTAATGATATTGGAGTCGCATCTTGGAGATGAGTTCTTCCAATTTTAATAATACCAATAAATTCTTTAGATTTCTTTCCTAACGATTTCTCTAATGCAGTCAATGATGGGATTAAATAATCTTGAACATCTAAATATACTGAAATATGTATTGCAGAGGGAATAACATCATTGCTTGACTGTCCTAAATTAACATGATCATTTGGATGAATTGGTTCTCTAGAACCTAATTTCCCTCCAAGCATTTCACTTGCTCTATTTGATAGTATCTCATTTATATTCATGTTAGTGGATGTTCCAGAACCAGTCTGGAAAATATCTACTTTAAATTGATCATCAAATTTTCCATTGATTACCTCATCTGAAGCTTTGATAATTGCTTGGCTATATTTAGAATCTAATTTCCCAAGTTTATTATTAACAATAGCTGCTGACCTTTTTATAATTGCTAATGATTTTATAAATGATTTAGAGAACTGAAGATTACTTATTTGAAAGTTGTCAATCGCTCTTTGAGTTTGAGCACCATAATATGCATGGCTAGGAACCTCTACATTTCCCATAGAATCTCTTTCTATACGCATATTTTTTTTTGCCATAGGCTTTTTTATTTTATTATTTAATTTCCCAAGTATTAGCAGAATGTAATAGTTCATCTACTGATATATTAGGATTTTTAAGTTGTGAATCAGAAATCTGTTTTTCCATTAATGAATTATAAGTTTCTTTTTCTTCCTGATAGATAATTCCAAGAGGCGTTGGTAAATCAGGGGCATATGTTGCCTCACTTAATAGCATTCCTAAATTCTTATCACTTTCATCATGAACTAATATATCATCTACAGAGTATTCACCATTAACATCAACCACTTTTAATTTAGAGCCCTCAAGAATAATACCCCTTCTATTATCAACTCCAAACAACATAGGCATAGAGTCCTCTAATACAAGCTGATTATCTAATTTAGATTCTTTATCTGTCAATTCTGAGAAAGCTCTATCATTAAATATATTGCAATTTTGATATATTTCAATAAATGAACAACCTTTATGTTTATTCGCCTTTTTTAATACTTCCCCAAGATGCTTTTGTTCCGTGTCTATTGTCCTGGCAACAAATGTTGCCTGTGCACCTAAAGCTAAAGAAGGAGGGTTAAACGGAAAATCTAAAGAACCCATTGGAGTTGATTTAGTTACTTTACCTAACTCAGATGTTGGAGAATACTGCCCTTTAGTTAAACCATAAATTCTATTATTAAAAAGAAGGATATTTACATCAATATTTCTCCTTAATAAATGAATCAAATGATTGCCACCAATACTCATAGCATCTCCATCTCCGGTTGCAATCCAAACTGATAAGTTAGGGTTTGATAATTTTGCTCCCGTAGCAAAGGCTGGAGCTCTACCATGTATAGAATGAAAACCAAATGTATCCATATAATATGGAAATCTACTAGAACAACCAATTCCTGATACAACTAAGAATTGCTCTTTAGGAATTCCTAATTGTGGAAAAATCTTTTGAACTTGAGATAATATAGCATAATCTCCACATCCTGGACACCATCTAACATCCTGATCTGAAACAAAATCTTTCTTAGTTAATACTTGATCTTTATTTTGCATATTTTCTTTATCCATATTATTTTGCTTGAATTATTTTTTTTATTTCTATTAAAATTTCATTTGAAGTAAATGGTTTTCCTGCAACAACATTATATCCTTTTGTATCAATGAGAAATTTAGAGCGAATCAATGTATCAAGCTGACCTAAATTTAATTCGGGAACCAGAACATTCTTATAATTAACCAATATTTCACCTAAATTAGATGGAAATGGGTTGAGATGTCTTAAATGAACATGGGATACTGAATATCCTTTTATCTGAGCTTTCTCAACTGCAGACCTAAGAGCACCGTAAGTTCCACCCCATCCTAACACTAGTAATTCTCCTGATTCATCACCAAATATTTCTAATTTAGGTATATAATTTGCAATTATATCAACTTTTCTCTGTCTATGCTCAACCATGTAGTGGTGATTGTCAGGGTCATAACTAACATTACCCGAAATATTTTCTTTCTCAAGGCCACCAATTCTATGTTCAAAACCTTTCATTCCAGGAACTGCCCATTTTCTTGCTAGGGTTTTTTTATCATGTTCATAAGGATTAAATGTGCTAGAATCCTTAGGTATATTTACTTTTATATCTGGCAACTGTGAAAATTGTGGAATTTTCCATGGCTCTGAGCCATTTGCAACATAACCATCAGATAATACCATCACTGGAATCATAAATTCTAATGCTATTTTTGATGCTTCATATATAGTATTAAAACAATCGGATGGAC
>ASPJ01000008.1 GCA_000405805.1 Fidelibacterota bacterium SCGC AAA003-L08 | reverse complement strand
AGGATATTACCCAAGGATAATTTACCACTTTCATCTTCTTCAATTGGAATATATTTAGCAAATGATGTACTACTTTTTTCAAAATTTCTTTTTGAGCAGAGGATAATAGTATGAGTTTCATTATCATTAAATATGTTTAACGTCAATGGTAATTTTCGGTGGGTGTCTAAAATAACTCTTGCTGGATTTTTACCTTTAATATGTCTTACTGTTAATTGTGGATTATCTATTAATGCCGTCTGTCTTCCAACCATAATAGCATCTACATTTTTTCTTAATTCATGGGAATGAAATTTGGCCTCATCACCTGTAATATCTATTCTACTGTTTGAATCTAATCCTAAAAACTTATTCTCTGATTGAGCTACCTTTGCTATAACCCATGGTCTATTTGTAGTGATTAATTTTACATATCCCCTATTCAACCATTTGGATTCTTCTCTCAATAATCCAAGATGGACCCTAATACCACGTTGTTCTAATTCTCTAATTCCCATACCTGAGACCTTAGGATTAGGGTCTTCCATTGAAATATATACTTCTCTTATACCATTTTCTATAATAAATTTAGTACAAGGGGGAGTTTTACCCTTGAAACAACATGGTTCTAAGGTTATATACATAGTTGAATCCGTTGGATCTTTAATAGAATTTTTATACGCCATAACTTCGGCATGAAAATCACCATATTTTTCATGAAACCCTTCGCCAATTATCTCTCCATTTTTAACTACAACACATCCAACCAATGGATTAGGAGAAACAAATCCAACTCCTTGCTTTGATAATTCTAGTGCTCTTGCCATGAATGATTCATGAATATTATATGAAAATTTATTATCCATAAGAATACTAATTAAGAATATGATTTACTAATTCAATTATATCTAATATATCTAGCATATTATCATTATTCATATCTGAAGCCCAAATCAAATAATTACTAAGTTCTGAGACATTCATAATATAATCTACAATTATTATTACGTCTGAAATATCAATTTGTTCATCAGTATTAACATCTCCTTTAGGATTTATATCTTGAAGAGGCAATCCTAATTGAAAACCCGTAATTAAAGCAAAAGGAGCTGCATCCTGATGACCTCCATATGATTCAGGTATTGGCACAAGGGTGATATTCTCTGAACCATTAATAATAAAATTATCATATGCTATCTGAGCATTTTCAAATGGGATTAATTCATCTGCTAAAGCATGAAATAAATAGGTTAGTGATTGAGGAACCCAATTAATTAAATCATTATCCTGTAAATGAGTTCTTAAAAAATGATTCTGATTAGATTCAAACTCTTGTATTAAATCTGGCAATAATATTTGAATAGGTGGATTAGGTAACTGCTCATCAATATATGAATCAGAATGATAACCATCAAACCATATTGGTAACATCTCGGCATATTCTGGTAAGAAAAAATCCTCTAATTCACCTAAATCATAGTACTCAATATAAGCTAATAATACATACGGTAGATAATATGGCTTTCCATATGGTTCAGTATTATTAAGCATTACATCAACCATTGTCCCTGACATATCATAAGGCCCTGCCATTGGGAGTGATATTGTTATATCAAATTCATCAGAGAAATTTTCTTCCATCATTTTTTGGGCTGCTAAAGTTGCATATCCTCCTTCTGAATATCCTATAAGAGATAATTGTTCATTTAATTGAATCTCCGGAGAATCATTGCAAAAATTTCTTGCAGATCTTATCATATCAATAACAGTATTAGCACTTGGAATATTAAGACAATATGGATGGAAACCTTCTGATACTCCAAGTCCTAGATAATCTGCTTCAACATACACATATCCTGCACTACTTAATATCATAGATAACAAATTGAATCCTGTAACTGAAGAGACACTATCTCTTTGGATAACGGTTCCATGTTGCCAACTTACTACTCCAAATGCATGATTTAAATCTTGAGGAATACCTATTACACCTGAAGCTAATACAGTATCTCCATAACCATCTAATGTTTCATAAATAACTTTATAAAGAGAAACATCATATTCAGCAGTAATACTAATGCCTTGACCTCCAAGGTCTTGATCAATTTCAGATTGAATTTCTTCAACAGTTTTATATTCTAAAAACTCTATACTATGGACATCCCCTCTTTCAGAAAACAAATAAGATAATAAGAATATATAATAAAATAATTTCATAATAATAAATTTACTAAGCATTTAGATAAAAAAAGAACTAGAGTTATATATTAAACTGTAACAAAAACCATTAATTGTTTAGTTTATACTTCCTGAGCAACTCATAACCTATAATACCTGCTGCAACTGAAACATTTAAACTTTGTTTAATACCATGCATGGATATTTCTAGATGAATATCTGCTAATTCTGCTAGTTCTTCAGAAACACCATCTACTTCATTCCCTACAATAAAACATATTGGAAAATTAATGTCTGAATTAAAAATATCTTGAGATTTTTTAGTTTGTTCAATTAATGCTAAAGAAACTCCCTCAGACTTTATTCTCTTTGCTAATACAATTGGATCCTTAGCATATTCCCAAGCAACAGACTCTTCTGATCCTAATGCAGTTTTATGTAAGTCATCCCTTGGAGGAAATGCGGTAATACCACTTAAATAAATTTTTTCTGCCCCAAAACTATCAGCTGTTCGAAATATTGATCCTACATTGTAAACTGATCTTATATCTTCAATTAAAATTGAAACTGGTACTTTAGGAATAAAATTCACTTCTTTTAAAGTAGGTCTATTAGCTTTTAAATCATCATTCGATCTCTTTATAAAGTTCATAATAAAATTTGCCTATAATAACTAGTGGAAAATTAATAACTTATTTACAAATTATGTCAAAAAATTATTTAATCAAGAAAAATATAGTTTTAATTGCAAATGGAGAATTTCCTAATCATAGTAAACCATTCCAATTACTTAATAATGCTAAATATATCATATGCTGTGATGGGGCTGCTAATTCATTAAAAAAAATCAATAAAACTGCTGATGTAATTATTGGAGACTTAGATTCTCTAAATAATGAGTTAATAACTTCAGAAAAATCAAAAATAATTCATATTCAAAACCAAAATAATAATGATTTAAGAAAAGCTCTAAACTGGATATCTGAGAATATGAATATTGAAAAATTATCAATAATTGGTAGTACTGGGTTAAGAGAAGATCATACTATTGGTAATATCTCTACTTTTCTATATAAAAAATATAATTTTGATATAGAGATTTTGACTAATACTGGAATATTTTATGTAATTAATAATACAAAAAACATAAAAACATTTACAGGGCAACATGTTTCTCTCTTCTCTTTAGAGCCAAATCAAAGAATAACTACTATAGGACTTAAGTATGAATTAAAAAACACACCTATAAATTTATACTCAGGCACTTTGAATATTGCTCAAAATAATGAAATAACTATAAAAACTAAATTAAATATTCCTTTATTGGTTTATTTATGTTATGAAAATGAAAAAAATTAATAAAAATAGTTTTAATTCATGGAAAGAATATTACTTCGAGTATCAACTTAAACTTGCAGAACAATATTATATTCCCTTATTAAAAAAACTAAATATAGATTTGAAACATAAAAAAATAGTTGACATTGGATGCGGAAATGGGGGTTTTATATCTGCTTTTGCTAAATATAGCACAGAATTATATGGCATTGAAATTAAAGAGTTCGACTGGCCTACGGAAATAAGAAATAAAGTTGTTTTTTTAACTGGAGATTTAACTGAAATGACTGAGTATAAAGCAACTATAGTTGGTCCTAATGTTAAATTAATTATTTTAAGAGATGTCATTGAACATATACCTGATAATGAAAAATTATTTTTTTTGAAAAAGATAAAAATATTTGGAGGTTCTGATACTACTTTTCTAATCACTTTTCCTCCTTTTTACTCTCCTTTTGGCCTCCATCAACAAGTGTTTTGCAATAGTATTTTACGATATGTACCTTATTTAAGTATATTGCCTAAATCAATACTAAAATTTATTTTATCAATATTTAAAGAAAACAAAGATACTTTAGAAAAATTATTAGAAATCAAAAATTGTAAAATGACTATTAGAACTTTTATTAAACTATACAGAGAACTTGGCTTAAAAAAAATAAAAAGTGATTTTTTTACTGTTCGTCCATCTCATACATTGAGATATGGATTTAAAATTCGTAAATCATACTTAGGTAATATCCCTGTTTTGCGAGAATTATTTGTTACAGGCGTCTCATTTGTGCTTAAAGTAAAAAATAAATCTTAATTTCATCCTTAAAGCTTGATAAGAAATCAATATAATAAGTAAATTTTATAATTGTTATTCATATTATAAATAAAAATTTGAGGAACTCATGTTAAAATCAACCAATGAAGATATTAAAATGTATTTACCTGGAAGCTCTGAAAAAAAGAGCTTAAAAGCTGAACTCGAAAAATTAGAAAAGCAACATTTTGAGATTCCTATAATTATTAATGGAAAAGAGTATAAGACAAATAATTTAGGACGATGTGTTAAACCACATAATCACCAGCATGAATTAGCAACATACCATAAAGCTGATGAGAAAGAAATTAAGATGGCTATTGATTCATGTTTAGAATCATGGGATACATGGTCAGCGGTTTCACTGCAAGATCGAATTAATATTTTTCGTAAAGCAGCCGAACTATTAGCTGGACCATGGAGAAATACTATTAATGCAGCTACTATGTTATCACAGAGTAAAAATGTATTTCAGGCTGAGGTTGATGCAGCCTGTGAATTGATTGATTTTTTCAATTTTAATGCTGAATATGCTGAAAATATCTATAATGACCAGAATCTAATTTCACCTCAAGATAATAAAAATTATCTAGAATATCGTCCATTAGAAGGGTTTGTTTTTGCTATAACCCCTTTTAACTTCACATCAATAGCAGCTAATCTTCCTTGTGCTCCAGCTCTTATGGGAAATGTTGCTATATGGAAACCTGCTTCATCATGTGTCTATTCAGGGTATTTCTTAATGAAAATGCTACAAGAAGCTGGTTTGCCTGATGGCATAATAAATTTCCTTCCTGGAAGTGGTGCTAAAATTGGAGACATTGTATTTGATCATCGAAAATTAGCAGGTGTTCACTTCACTGGCTCAACAAAAGTATTTCAAAATATCTGGAAAAAAATTGGGACTAATATAGCAAACTATGATTCATATCCGCGAATTGTAGGTGAAACTGGAGGAAAAGATTTTATTTTGGCTCATAAAACAGCTGATACTGATGCTCTAGCAGCAGCAATGGTTAGAGGTGCTTTTGAATACCAGGGACAGAAATGCTCGGCTGCATCTAGATGTTATATACCTAAATCAATTTGGCCACAAGTAAAAGATAAATATATAGATTTTGTTAATACTATAAAAATAGGCGATGTGAACGATTTTACGAATTTTGTTAATGCTGTTATCGATGAGAATTCTTTTGATAATATTATTAAATATATTGAATATGCTAAAAATGCTGATGATGCTGAAATCATTACTGGAGGAATATATGATAAATCTATTGGCTATTATGTTAATCCTACGACAATAGTTACAACAAATCCAAAATTCAAAACGATGGTTGAAGAAATTTTTGGGCCCGTGTTAACTATTTATATCTATGATGATAATTGGGAAAATATATGTAAACTAGTTGATTCGACAAGTATTTATAGTTTAACTGGAGCTATCTTTGCTCAAGATAATAATATAATTGATCAAGGGAAGAAAATGTTAACTCACTCCGCTGGTAATTTCTATATTAATGATAAGCCAACTGGGGCAGTAGTTGGGCAACAACCTTTTGGAGGAAGTAGGGCCTCTGGAACTAATGATAAAGCTGGATCCCCTATAAATTTATATCGCTGGATTTCAGTAAGAACAATAAAAGAAAATTATAATTCTCCCAAAGAATATAAATACCCTTTTATGGATGAAAAATAAAAGAATATGTCTGTAAGGTCAGAAATAGAAAAAATATCTGAAGTCATTGTTTGTGAGCCTGGAAAGGATCATGATTTGATGCGTCCTGAACATATTCAGGAATATCTTAGTGAGGGAACTCTAAATCCAGACTACCTGTTGTTTGATGATTTAATTGATACGCAACTTGCAATAAAAGAACATCGTGAGTTTACTGATCTTATCAAGTTGTTTACAGGGCCTGGGGGTTGCTATGATGTTTGGAACTACTTCACAGATGGTTCTGAAATAAATCCAGGAGTGCATGAACATAACCCTGGTTTATTTGATAAAGTAATGCCTAATCTAATATTTACACGTGATCTTGCTGTAAGAATTGGCAGCATAATCGTAGGTACATGGGCAGCTAAAAAAGTGAGAAATCATGAAAATAAATTATTTGCTCATCTACTTTATGAACTCTTTGAACCTGAAGAAGTAATTCATTTCCATGATATTGCACCAAATACTTCTCTTGAAGGAGGAGATGTGACCATTTTTAATAAAGATCTTGTTATCATTGGAATAAGTGAGCGTACAACAAAAGAAGCTATTAAAGTACTTGAGCCTATTATATTCGATGAAGGGTTTAATCGGATTTATGCTGTTGAACTTCCTAAAAAACGTTCAATGATGCATATTGATACTGTATTTACAAGAATAGATGAGGAGGATGTATTATACTTCCCTCCATTATTTGATTTGCAAAAACCCAATATATATAATATTACACCAGGTAAAAGTATCAGCAACGTAAAACCAACACAAATAAACTTAATTGAACTTCTAAATGAAGACGGATATAAAACTAATGGAATAAAATGTGGTGGAAAACTTGGATTAAATCAATATCGAGAACAATGGACAGATGGAGCAAATGCCTTTTGTTTACAGCCTGGTATTGCTGTTGGATATAGTAGAAACATTCATACGATAGAAGAATTGAAAAAAAATGGATATAAAATAATGACCTCTAATGAATTTATATCAAAATTTGATAATATTTCAGATGATAAGATATTTATTACTCTAAATTCTACAGAAATTTGTAGAGGTCGAGGTGGCCCAAGATGTCTAACTCTGCCATTATCTAGAGGTGCTCATGGGTAGACAGAATCCTACAGTTATTATTGCATTAGGGGGTAATGCTCTTAGTCAGAAAGATGAGTCTGGCACAATAGAGGAACAGTTTGCTCATGCAAGAGAAAGTTTGAAGGGTGTTATGCATTTTGTCAAAAAAAGATACAATATATGTATAACTCATGGTAATGGTCCTCAAGTTGGTGCTGAATTGTTTAAGAGTGAAGAAATGGCACCCTTAATTCCTCCTCTACCTTTAGGAGTATTGGTCGCTAATACGCAAGGTGCTATTGGGTATATAATTCAGCAATCACTTCAGAATGCATTGTATAATGAAAAAAATAAACGAGAAGTAGTTACTTTTATATCTCAGATGAAAGTTGATGCTGAAGATGAATCTTTACATGACCCAAATAAATTTATTGGGCGAACATTTAGTAAGGAAGATGCTGAAATATATTCAAAAAAATATAATTGGATTATTAAAGAACAAGAGGCCGGTCTGTGGAGAAGAGTAGTCCCATCTCCAAAACCATTATATATCTTTAATGGGAGGTCTATTAAACATTTAGTTGAATTTGGAACCATTGTAATTGCTGGTGGTGGCGGCGGAATACCTGCATATAATAAAAAAGATGGAACGCTAGAAGGTATAGATGGAGTTGTTGACAAAGATATGACTGCAGCTTTATTGGGAAGAGTTATAAGAGCTGAAGAACTTTTTATAATTACAGATATTGACAATGTGTATTTAAATTATACAAAATCAAATCAAAAATGTATTGAGGAAACTAATATATTAGATATGGAAAGATGGCTTTTAGAGGGCCATTTTTCAGAGGGCACAATGGCTCCTAAAATTAGAGCTGCATTATATTTCCTGTCTTACCATGGGAAAAAAGTAGTAATTACGTCATTAAAAAATATTGAAAATGCAGTAAAAAATAAATCTGGAACAGTTATATATAAATAATTAAGGCGCAATATGAAAATACACGAATATCAAGCAAAACAAATATTAAAAAAATATAATATTCCGATTCAAGATGGTTTAGTAGTTGATAATAGGGGTGATATAAATGAAACAATAAAAAATGTTCAAAAAACATTCAATTCAAAAGATTTAATCATTAAAGCTCAAATACATGCTGGAGGACGAGGGAAAGGCGGTGGAATAAAATATTGTAAAGACTCTGATGATGCAATTGTCCATGCAAATAATATCCTAGGCATGAAATTAATTACTAAACAAACAGGAAGAGAGGGTAAAAAAGTAAAAAAAATCATGATTACAGAAGCATTAGATATAAATAAAGAATATTATATTGCGCTTACCCTCGATCGTAAGAAAAAACAGATTGTTGTAATGGCCTCTTCTGAAGGAGGGATGGATATTGAAGAAGTTGCTGAAAAAACACCTGAAAAAATTAAAAAAATATGGATAAATCCTATAAAAGGGATCCAAGATGAACAAATTTATAATCTAATAAATGTATTGAATTTAGAAGCTACATTAATCGAAGAATGTAAAAACATCATAGAAAATTTATATAATTGTTATTGGGAAACAGATGCTTCGCTAATAGAGATAAATCCATTGGTCCTTACTGAACAAAACAAATTAATTGCTATTGATGCTAAATTTAATTTTGATTCTAATGCTCTATATAGACATGAAGAAATTCATGCTATGGAAGACCCTGATGAAATAGATCCTTATGAACTAGAAGCTTCAAAATATAATTTAAATTATATCAAACTTGATGGTAATGTTGGATGCATGGTGAATGGAGCTGGATTAGCAATGGCTACAATGGATATAATAAAGAGTTTTGGTGGAGAACCTGCTAATTTTTTAGATGTTGGTGGTGCTGCAAGTGTAGATACAGTTAAGAATGGATTTAAAATAATTCTCCAGGATAAAAATGTAAAATCAATATTAATTAATATTTTTGGTGGAATAGTACGATGCGATAGGGTGGCTAATGGGGTTGTACAAGCAGTTTTAGAATTAGATTTAACTGTACCTGTAGTAGTTAGACTTGAAGGAACTAATGCAACCATAGCAAAAGATATTTTAGATAAATCTGGCTTATCAATTATTTCTGCAACCAGCATGGAAGATGCAGCTCAAAAATGTGTAGAAGTTTTATAATATTTAGAAGGGATTAAATTGAAATGTCAATTTTAGTAAATAAAGATTCACGTGTAATCATACAAGGAATTACTGGTTCGGAAGGAACTTTTCACGGTCAACAAATGCTTGATTATGGAACTAATGTAGTTGCTGGTGTAACCCCTGGGAAAGGTGGGCTTAAAGCCTTAGATAATACCATTGATGTTTATAATAATGTCAAAGATGCTAAAATAGCTACAAACGCTAATACATCCATTGTTTTTGTTCCTCCAAGATTTGCGGCTAATGCAATCATAGAAGCTATAAATGCTGGTATAGAAACTGTAGTATGTATTAGTGAGGGGATTCCAGTAAAAGATATGATTGAAGTTAAAAATAAGCTTGATAATTTAAAAACAACTTTAATTGGTCCTAATTGTCCTGGAATTATTAGTGTTGATGAATGTAAACTTGGAATTATTCCAGGCTTTATATGTAAAAAAGGAAGTATTGGAATACTCTCTAAATCAGGAACTTTAACATATGAAGCCATTGATCAAATCATTAAAGAGGGGCTTGGAGTTTCTACTGCTCTTGGAATTGGAGGAGATCAAATCATTGGTTCTGACATGATAGATATTTTGAAATTATTTAATGATGATCCTGAAACAAATGGTATTGTTATTATAGGAGAAATCGGTGGCACCATGGAAGTGGATGCTGCTAGATGGATAAAAGAAAATTGTGATAAGCCCATCGTAGGTTTTATTGCAGGACAAACAGCTCCTCCTGGACGAAGAATGGGGCATGCAGGAGCAATTGTATCTGGCGGTGATGAAACAG
Source organism: Fidelibacterota bacterium SCGC AAA003-L08 (assembly GCA_000405805.1). Lineage (GTDB taxonomy): Bacteria > Fidelibacterota > Marinisomatia > SCGC-AAA003-L08 > D37C17 > SCGC-AAA003-L08. The sequence continues at coordinate 27,261 of ASPJ01000008.1, read as the reverse complement.
CTGAAGCAAAAATGAATATATTAGAAAATTGCGGTATAAAAGTTTGTAAAACAGTTGCTGAGATAGGTGGGAATATGAAAAAAATATTAAAGGGAGTTCATAATGAATAGCAGAACATTTGCAATTATTAAACCTGATGCTGTTAAAAATAAACACACAGGACTTATTTATGATAGAATTATAAAAGCTGATTTCAAAATTTTATCATCTAAATTAATTAAAATGAGTAAGAAAGAAGCTGAGCATTTTTACTTAGTTCATAAAGATAGATCTTTCTATGATGAACTTACTGACTTCATGTCCTCAGGACAATGCATGGTCCTTGCTTTAGATAAAAATAATGCTGTTGAAGAATGGAGAAAACTTATAGGAGCTACAAATCCTGAAGAGGCAAAAGAAGGCACTATAAGAAAAGCGTTCGCAACTAGTCTTGGTGAAAATGCTGTACATGGGTCTGATTCAAATGAAAATGCAATGATTGAAATTAAATTTTTCTTTAAAGAATCTGAATTAATTTAAGTTAATGAAAAAAATATTAATCTTTATATTATTTTTAATATCGTGTGAAACTGAAGAAAATCTTTATAAATCTGTGGGCTTAAAGAAAACTCAGAAAATAAAAGTACAGGGAAATTGGCAATCAAATCATACGCTAAGTTATTTATGGACTGAAATTGATGGCCCTGAAAACCATAATTCTTCGAGAATTATTAATGGAAATACCATGCTTTTTAATCCAGGAGTTCCAGGGAAATATATTATTACAGTTTCTATACAAAACAGTATGGGAAAAATTCTTGGAGAAGAAAAATTTTATTACAATGTTCTTAACGATAAATATACTGATAATATTTCAGATACTTTCTTATCTGAGCCCAATATTATAAATAATAAAGTCGTTGAACCTATTGTAGATAATGAAATAAATAAAAAAACAACAAATAACCAAAATTCTTATACTATACAAATTGCATCATGGGATAACTTAGAAGAGGCACTCAAAAATAGAGATTACTTGCAGCAAAATGGATTTAATGCATATATCAAGGAATTTATAGTAAGTGGAAGAGATTGGTATAGAGTCCGTGTTGGAGAAAACCTATCTTATAATGATTGTATTAAATTAGTGGCAGAATTAAAGAAAATAACTAATAATCAAATCTGGATTGATAAATTTTAAAAAAATGGAAATATCTGTATTTTCTTTGATATAATTAAATAATTAGTCTAAATTTAGCGTTAGATTTTTTAAGGGTAAAAATGGCAGTACCAAAAAGAAAAATATCAAAAACTAGAGGCCGTAAACGCAGAACACATTGGAAAGCCAATGATGCTTTATGCATATCTACATGTAGTGAAACTGGACAAGCACATTTAAGACATCGAGCATATTATGTCAATGGAGTCTTGTATTATAAAGGCAAAATTCTCCAATAAATAATCTCATGAAAATTGCTATAGATGTAATGGGTGGTGACAACTCCCCAGCAGCTAATATAGATGGGGTCTTCGAATATCTAGAAGATATTAAGAATTCACCAATAGATTTCTTTTTAGTCGGAAATGAATTAATAATTAAAGAATATCTAGAAAAGAAAAAAAAATCATTTAATCATATAACTATTCTCAATGCAGAACAAGAAATTTCTGTTAATGATAAGCCTAGCAGAGTATTTAAACTAAAACCCAATTCTTCAATAGTTAAATCTATTCAACTATTGAAAGATAAAAATGTGGATGCTGTTATAAGTTCTGGAAATACAGGTGCATTATTATCTACATCTCTTTTTCTGATTGGAAAGATTAAATCTATCAATAGACCTGCATTAGCTCCATATATACCATCTGTAAACAAAGGATTTATATTGTGTGATGCTGGGGCAAATGTTGACACCAAGCCTGAACATCTAATTCAATTTGCTATTATGTCTAGATGTTATCTCCAGAATATGGAAAATATAAATGATCCAAAAATAGGTCTCCTAAACATTGGGAAAGAATCTAATAAGGGAAATGAACTTGTGAAACAAACATATCCATTATTAAAAGATAAATTTAAAAATTCATTTATTGGAAACATTGAACCTCGATATATTCTGAATGAAGATGTAGATATTGTCGTATGTGATGGTTTTACAGGAAATATTACCTTAAAGCTCACTGAGGGAATATTTAATAATATATATAGTTGGATATCAAAAGATACAGATATCTCTTTAAATACATCTTTACTGAGAAATATAAAAAATAATTTTGATTATGAACAACATGGAGGTACTCCACTATTAGGAATTAAAGGTATTGTAATAAAATGTCATGGATCTTCAACAAAATGACAATCTNTCTATCAGGAATTNTTGATTAAAAAATGCAAAACTGTTATATGATAAAAATTTAATTCAAACTATTGAAAATGGAATTTTAGATAAAATAAAAATTAATGCTGAATAATATTAAAGCCAATATAACAGCTGTCGGGAAATATGTTCCCGAAAAAATTATTACTAACCATGAGTTTGAAAAAAAATTAGATACTAGTAATGATTGGATTTTATCTAGAACAGGAATTAAAGAACGTCGACAAGTTTCTAATGGAAAAGCAAGTGTATATATGGGAATTCAAGCAGTTAGAAACTTGTTAAAAAAAACTCATATTAAAACTGATGACATTGATGTTATCATAGTTTCTACTATTACTCCTGATATGTTTTTCCCATCATGCGCATGCCTTATTCAAAAAGAAATTGGAGCTAATAACTCTTGGGGTTTTGACTTATCTGCAGCATGTTCTGGATTTATTTTTGGTCTTGAAACTGCTTCTAATATGATTAAATCTGGAATTTATAAAAAGATTATTGTTATTGGAGTAGATACTATGAGCTCAATACTGGATTATAATGATCGAAATACGTGTGTACTCTTTGGAGATGGCGCAGGAGCCGTATTAGTAGAGCCAAGTAATGATTATGGTATTATTGATTCTTTAATGAAAATAGATGGTAGCGGAGGAGATTATCTATATATGCCAGCTGGAGGGAGCCTAAACCCTGCGACAAAAGAAACTGTAGAAAAAAAAATGCATTATGTTAAACAAGATGGAGCTAATGTCTTTAAACGGGCTGTGAAAGGAATGACTGATATAACCCTAGAAATAATGAATAGAAATAAGTTAAGTCCAAGTGATCTAAATTTATTTATTCCACATCAAGCTAATCAAAGAATCATAGAACTAGTTGGAAATAAATTAGATTTAAAAACTAATCAAATATTAATTAATATTGATAAATATGCAAATACTACAGCTGCAACAATACCTATAGCAATATATGATGCTATAATTGACAACAAATTGAAAACTAATGACAATCTTATTATTTCAACTTTTGGAGCTGGATTCACATGGGGATCAATGTATATAAATTGGAATCTTGATGGATAAAATAGCTTTAATATTCCCTGGACAAGGGTCTCAATATCCTGGATTAGGGAAAGATTCTTTTGAACTATCATCATTCGCAAAAGATTTGTATAGTGCTGCTAATGATATTCTTGGATATAATATAAAAGAAATATCATTTAACTCAAATATAGATCAAATATCAAACACAAAATATGCACAGCCACTAATATTTATATATAGTATTTTAGCAACTTATTATCTGAAGGAAAAAGGATTTAAATTTGATATGGTTTCAGGGCATAGTTTAGGAGAAATATCTGCACTAGTTTCAGCTAAATCAATATCTATAGAAGATGCTTTAAAAATAATAAAAGTACGGGCCTCAACAATGGCATCTTCTGGATATAAAAATCCAGGGAAAATGCTTGCATTACTTAATGCGACTAAAGAACAGGTTGATGAATTATGTAATATTCCTACTATTGTTATAGCTAATATTAATTCAGAAAATCAAGTAGTAGTTTCGGGATCAGAAAAGAATATAGAAAAAGCTATAGATGTATCAAAAAAAATAGATATAAGAAAGGTAATTAAAGTTAATGTTTCAGGAGCATTTCACTCTCCTCTAATGAAAGATGTAACTGATGATTTGAAAAAAACATTAGATAATGTAAATTTCAATGATGCAATTATGCCTGTATATCAAAATATGACATCTGAACCGACAATAAATAAAGTTAAATTAAAAAGAAATTTACTGAATCAAATAGAAAATCAAGTTAATTGGGTAAAAATAATTAATAATATGGATAAAGATAATGTAAAATTGTACATAGAAACTGGGCCAGGTACTGTCTTGCAAGGTCTAAATCGAAGAATAACAAAAAATAAAACGATTGGATTTAATGAAATATAACCTAAAGAATAAAGTAGTGTTGATAACTGGGGCATCAAAAGGTATTGGAAAAGCAATAACCATAAAATTAGCTGCTAATGGTGCTCGAACAGTATTATTGAGTAGAAATGAAGAAAAATTAAGCATGCTCAATGATGAACTTGTCAATAAAGGATTTCAATCTATTTACCAATCTGCAGATGTATCAAAATTAGAAGATTTAGAAAAAGCAGTTGAATATGCTAAAAATAAATGGAATACTATAGATGCTATAATTAATAATGCTGGAATAACAGAAGATAATTTGATTGTTCGAATGAGTATGGCTTCATTTGAGAGAGTAGTCGATATTAACCTGAAAGGTGTTTTTAATGGTATTAAATCCGTTAGTAAAACGATGATAAAAAATAATTATGGAAGAATTATTAATATTAGCTCTGTTATTGGAATAATTGGAAATAAAGGGCAGTCAAATTATTCTGCATCAAAATCAGGTATTATTGGACTAACAAAATCAATTGCTAAAGAACTAGCGCCTAAAAATGTAACAGTAAATGCAATAGCTCCAGGATATATTGAAACAGATATGACAAGGGAACTAAGCGCAGTAAATCAACAACAATTACTTAATTTAATCCCCCTAAATCGATTAGGAAAACCTGATGATATTGCTGATTTGGTCTGTTTTCTACTATCTGATGAAGCTGAATATATAACAGGTCAAACAATTAATGTCGATGGTGGTATGGTGATGCAATAATAAAAGGAGAGTGTATGGATAACAATTATGAGAAAATGAAAGAAATAATAAATTCATAAATTAGGTGTAGANNAAAAAAAAATTACTAAAGAAGCTACATTTATTGATGATTTAGGAGCTGACTCATTAGATACTGTAGAAATAATAATGGATTTCGAAGAAGAATTTGGGGTTGAAATCCCTGATGAAGATGCTGAAAAATTAACAACAATTCAATCAGCATTGGATTATATTGGATCTAAGTTAAATTAACAATTTGAAAAATAGAGTTGTAGTTACTGGAATGGGAGTCATTTCTCCTATAGGGAATTCATGTTCTGAATTTTCAGAATCATTGCAAATAGGAAGAAATGGAATTTCATATATTAATTCATTTGATACTGAAAAATTTTCTGTAAAAATTGCTGGTGAAGTAAATATCAATCTAGATGATTTAATCGATAAAAAAGAACAAAATCGAATTGATCGTTTTACTGCCTTTACAATTTTCGCCTCTCATGAAGCAATTAATAATTCAAATATACTTAATTCCCCAGTCAATAAAGACCGGGTAGGTGTGATAATTGGTTCGGGTATCGGAGGGATATCTACATTTGAAACTCAGCATAAACGCCTCTTGAAAAATCCAAAATTAGTTAGTCCGTTTTTTATACCATCCATGATATCTGATATTGCGGCTGGCGTGATTTCAATGAAGTATGGATTTAAGGGACATAATTATTCAGTTGTTTCTGCATGCGCGACAGGTTCTCATTCAATTGGAGATGCTTTTAGAATCATTCAAAATGGAGAACTTGACGTAGCTATCACTGGTGCTTCTGAGGCAACCATCAGTCCAATGGCAATTGCTGGTTTTACAAATATGAAGGCTCTTTCAAAAAACCATAATCCAAAAAATGCATCAAAACCATTTGATAAAAACAGAGATGGATTTGTAATGGGAGAAGGATCTGGAATTTTAGTTATTGAATCGCTGAATCATGCTCTAAATAGAGATGCTAATATAATAGCTGAAATCACTGGGTATGCTGCAACTGCAGATGCATATCATTTAACTTCGCCTTCTCCAAATGGTGAAGGAGCTACAAGAGCAATGAAACTTGCATTGTTGGATTCAAAAATATCACCTAAAGATATTGATTATATTAATGCTCACGGGACATCTACACCAACGAATGATAGGATTGAAACAGTTGCAATAAAGAATGTATTTAATAAATTTTTAAATAAAATCAATATAAGCTCTACTAAATCGATGACTGGACATTTATTAGGAGCTTCAGGAAGTATTGAAGCAATAGCATCAATCTTAAGTATAAATGAAAATTTTATCCCACCTACTATTAATTATTCAACTTTTGATCCTGAATGTGATTTGAACTATACACCCAATAAAACACTCTATGAAAAAGTAAACTATGCAATGTCAAATTCATTTGGATTTGGAGGGCATAATGCTGTCTTAATTTTTAAAGGTTATGAATCATAATTAACTTTCTAAGAAAATATATTTTATATGATGATTCTACTGATAGTATTGAAGCACGAATTGGTTATAAATTTAAAAATAAGAAACTTCTCAAACAATCCCTAACACATAAATCATTAGATTCTTTGCATAACTATGAAAGACTTGAGTTTTTGGGTGATGCACTATTGAATATAATAATCTCAAAGTGGCTATATAAGAGATATCCTAATTATAATGAAGGAGAATTAACTAAGAAGAGATCAGAGTTGGTAAATAAAAAATTTCTACTAACTATATCTAGAAAAATATTTAAAACTGATGATATTATAATAAGTAAAAGTATTCAAAAAAATAATGAGAAAAGTATAGATAATATCTTCTCAGATATTATAGAATCTATCATTGGTGCTATTTTTATTGATAGTAATATTGATAATGTTGAAAGCTTTATAAAAATCCATCTGTTGTCAAATTTAATTGATTCTAAAATATCTAATATAAACTATAAAGGAATGCTTATAGAAAGATGTCATAAACTTAATTATAAAGAACCACTATTTGAATTGATTGAGTTAAAAAATGGAACCCAAATAGAATTTCAAGCTACTACAAACATTAATAAAACTTTATATATAGGCTTAGGGAATACTAAAAAAAGTGCTCAAATAGATGCCGCTAAGAAAGCTCTAAAAGAAATCTAATAAACTATTCTTCTAACTTTTTATCTATTTGCTTGATTTGATCTCGTATTTTAGCAGCTATTTCATATTCTTCATTATCTATAGCTTTTTCTAAAGCTGAATATAAATTTTCAACTAATTCATGGGAAGTATTTGATATATTATCTGAATTAGTATATGTAAGAACATCAATATCAGAATGGTCCAGTTTTTGCATAACATGATCTTCAATAAATATAGTAGCACCAGACTTAATAGCTACTATAATTGCATCACTTGGCCTGCAATCGATTACTAATTCATGATTTTTATGATCATGTTTATTTAGAACAATTTTAGAAAAAATAGTTCCATTTTTAATATCAGATATAATTACTTTACTAATTTCAAAATCTAAATTATGAATAATATCTAATAATATATCATGAGTGAATGGTCTTGGGAAGCTATTGCCATTATAAGCCATTGAAATAGTATTAGCTGCTTCAGTCCCTACTGGTATGGCCACATTTTTATCACTGTTTATAGATAAATGTACAGCATAACTTTTACTAGGTGGATTATATTTTACTTTTAAAAATTTTGCCTGTTTCATAATAGGTAATTTATTACTTTTTCAAATATCTATCAATTAAAGACTAAGAAATTCTTTTTTTAATATGTTCTATATTCTTAATAGAAGATGGATTTACATTATTCAATAATGCTAAGTAGTAGCTTACCCAATCTAAAAAATATATTGATTCATATAATGCTAATAATTTATAACTTTTACTTGACTTAGAGTTACTGTCACAATTATGTTGTTGTCCTAAATCATTCAATAAAAGACTATGTCGTGGAATTCCTGATTGATCTATTATTTCATTAGCAGCACTAATACTCTTATCTATTTTACTATTCTCTGATAAGAAAGAATCCTCCAGCCATAATATTGTAAAGTTATCACTATTAGCATTCAGTCCTACTATTTCATTATGATTTATTTCAGGATAATTATTTGAAAATGCCATCATTTTTGAATTCTCTTGCAATTGATTTTTAAATCTTAAAGCAACCACTGATGAATAATTTTCTCTTCCATAAATAATTGGAGTAGTATTGTTTAAATAATTAGCTAAAGACATTGCTTTATCAAGGTTCATTGATTTTAATGCTTTGGGAACCAACTTAAGTTGCTTTTTTATTTCTTGATAATTTTTAATTAGATTTAATCTCATGAGCAATAAAATAGTTGTAGATGAAATATATCCAAGAGCACACCTTGGCTGAAAACCTGGAGGAATATCTATTCTAATATGATTATTCTTAAGGCAATATTGATCTAATAATCCTCCCTTAGATGAAATTGCTATTATCTTCGTCGTTCTTTGTCTTACCTTATTATATGCATCAATAGTTTCATAAGTATTCCCTGAATAAGATAAAATAACAACTAATGTTTTATCATCAATCCAATCAGGGATAATATTTGAGCGATTAATTACAATTGGGACTCTTCCATTTTCTATTAAAGTAATTCTTGCAAATTCTCCTCCAATTGCTGAGCCCCCCATTCCACATATAATCACTGAACTGATATCTTTAGAAATGACTTGAAAATTTTCAGTATTTTTATTATAACAACTCATTTCAATATCAAAAGATTCTTTAATTTGATATGGGAAGGAACATATTGATTTAAACATATCTTGTTTATCAAAACTCTTTCTCAATTTAGAAATAGTATCCATATTTTTATTCTCTAACATTTTATTTAAAATTTTCTATTTAGTATTAAATTACTGAAATATTCTAAATACTTCGTATCATACTCTAAATTACTTAATATTTGATTAGCATCTTCTAAACTTGATTTAATTAAATGATTAGCTTCTTCATAGATATGATTATTAATTAATATGTCACGTATTTTTGTTATTCCTGAAGAATAATCTTTTGAGATTATGTCCTTTGTTTCTTGTATAAATCCCGGATTATAATTTTCTCCTTTAACCATTAGAAATGTCTTTTTTCCTAATAATAAATCACTCTTTAGACTTTTTCCCATCGTCTTAGTATCTGAAAAAATTTCCAATATATCATCTTGAATCTGAAAAGCCCTGCCAATTTTCCTACCAAAATTTCTTAATAAAATAGTTTCTTTTTTTTAGATCCTGCAATTATTGATCCTAATTCTGCAGAAAGGCCAATGAGATAACCTGTTTTCAAATCAATCATATTTAAATATTCAGAAATATCTACATTATCTTTACTTTCGAACTCTTTATCTAATGCCTGTCCTTCGCAAACTGCTAATAATCCATTTATAAATGTAGGAAATAGCAAGTGGTTCTTAGAGTACGTATTTAATTTTTTTAATGCTAATGCAAGCATTGCATCACCAGCTAACAGAGCTATATCATTATCCCATTTTGTATTAACTGTTTCTTTGCCATGCCTTAACTTGTCCTTATCCATTATATCATCATGGACTAAAGTAAAATTATGGAGTATTTCTATAGATATTGCTGCATCTAAGGCCTCATCTATATTATATCCTAATGTTTTTGATGTAAATAAAGTTAATAATGGCCTTATCCTTTTCCCTTTTCCAGAGAAAACATGATTTATTGGTTCAACTAAAAGTTTAGGGCCTGATTCATAAATACCCTTTAATTCATTTTCGATTTTACAAGTATATTGCTCTACTATATCTTTCATAAATAACTGTTAATTTGATTCATTATGATTAATTCAATCTTTTTTAAATTTTTAACATTATCAGCTTCATATCTACATACTAACACAGGCTGAGTATTAGATGCTCTTATTAATCCCCAACCATAATCAAATATAATTTTGACTCCATCAATACAATTACATTTATATCTTTGATTAAAATAATCTACTAATTTATTAGTAATTTCGAATTTTTCTTCATCATTATTACATTTAATTCTAATTTCTGGAGATGAATGATATTTTGGAATTTTATCTATAAGTTCAGATAGCTTTTTATTAGAGTTTGATAGTAATTCGCTTAATCTCAATGAAGCATATACTGCATCATCATATCCAAAATAGTCATCTGCAAAGAACATATGCCCACTCATTTCTCCACCAATAATTGCATTAGTAGTATGCATTTTATCTTTAATATATGAATGACCTGTCTTATACATAATAGGTATTCCATTTTTAGATTTAATAACATCCTCTACTGATTTAGAACATTTAACATCATAAACCACCTTATCTCCATCAGATATTATTTGAGATGAAAAAAGTGCTAATAATATATCTGGCCTTATTATTTTTCCTCTATCATCTACTGCAACTAACCTGTCTGCATCTCCATCATATGCAATCCCAAAATCATAATTATTACTCTTTACTGTATTAACTAATTCTTCCAAATTCTCATCCAAAGTTGGATCTGGAGATGTTGATAGACAATTACCATTTGGGGTACAATTTATTTTCTTTAGTTTAATATTTTTATAATTTGAGAAAACTTCAGGAGCTACTAATGCACCACAAGAGTTTAAACAATCAAGAACAATAGATATTTTTTTCTTTATTTGTATTTTAGACTTTAATAATGACTTATAATCTTCTAATATATCAATAGATTCTATATTTTTATTAATAATTGAAGATTTATTAAGAATATATGTTTTATTTTTAATAATATCTTTTAGTTCCTGTATACTTTCTCCATAAAATGGAGAACGATTATAGGAAATTTTAAAACCATTATAATCCATAGAATTATGACTGCCTGTAATTTGAATTGCTGAATTGACATTATCTAAAGCATACATGCTGTAATAATTAACAGGAGTTGGCAATGTTCCTAAATCTACTACATTGATACCTGTATTAAGCAATCCTTCTACTAGTTTTGTTTTAATAAATTTTGTAGTTTTTCTTAAATCCCCGCTGATTCCAATAGATTTTTCTCCAAGATTTATAAATTTAGTTCCAATTGCTAAACCAAGGTCATAAATAAAATCTTCAGAGAAATCCTTTTCAACTATTCCTCTGATATCATATTCTCTAAAAATATTACTATTTAATTTATAATTACTCATATATGTCTCCACACAATACAGATTTTGATGCTCCGGTTACACTGGGTATATTTGTTTCTAGATTAATAAATCTTCCCATGCCTAATACACACATTAAAAATGCCTCTTTAATATCTGAGTTAATTCCAATATCATCAGACTTAATAATATTAGAAAAAGTAGATTTCTTTTTAATATCTTCTACTAGTAATTTATTATTTATTCCGCCACCACTTATAATTAAACTCACATCATTACTATATATATTTTTAATATGTTGTAAATTGTCAATAATTGAATCTGCAGTAAATCTAACTAGAGTTCGTAAAAAATCAAATTTATCTATATTGGGAAATTTAGATATTAAAGAATGAATCATATTAATTCCAAATTCTTCTCTCCCGGTTGATTTAGGAGGCTCTTTTTTAATATAATCATAGTTTAGTAATTCATCTAAGAATTCATAATCAATTTTTCCATTAATAGCTAATAATCCCTTGTCATCATATCTTAATCCCCATTTCAAAAACACAAATTCATCAATTAATGACATTCCCGGCCCAGTATCAAAGCCTATTACATCATTAATAGAACCACTCCGTTTAATCCAGCTTATGTTTGATATGCCACCTATATTTAATGTTACTACATCAGTAGAATAATCTCTGAATAAAAGCCAATCTAAAAAAGGCATTAAAGGGGCTCCATTACCTCCTTTTTCTATATCTGAATATCTAAAATTATATATTATTGGAACATTGAAAATATCGTTTAGGAAACTGGGATCACCTACCTGGATTGATTTAACCCCATTAATGTGAGTTACTGTTTGGCCATGCATAGAAATTAAATCCATCTCATTAATAAAAAAATACTGTTTTACTATATCTGAATATTTTTTACCTAAAAAAATATTCAATTCATTTAAACAACTATTATCCAAAATTCCTCTTTTAATAAAATTAATAGTTTCTATATCAAATTTTTCATACTTAGTGTTTATAATTTGATATTCAAATGAATAATCATTGTCTAAGCTAACTTCTGCTAAACACATATCTAATCCATCCATAGAAGTACCAGACATTAGCCCTAATATTTTTTTTGATTTTTTAATCAATAATTCCTGATAGAGAATTGTCATTTTGAGCTAATATTGAATTAGCTTTTTCACGTGAAATACCATGTTTGTACATTGTTATTGCAACTTTGATATTACCATCTGATTTTATTAAATATTCTTTTGCTATAGATTCACTCACAGATAGCATCTTAGAAATTATATTAATTCCTCTATTTAATAGTTTATTATTAGAAACTTTTAAGTCAGTCATAATATTTCCATGAGTTTTATTCATTTTTATCATTGAAACTGTAGTAACCATATTTAATATCATTTTTGTTGCTGTACCTGCCTTCATTCTTGTTGACCCTGATATCAATTCTGGACCTACAATTGCATTAAGATAATGATCTATATATTTATAATTCTTTGCTGCATTAGATTGTATTAGACCTGTCGAAGCACCAATTTCCTTAGCTTGTTTTAATGCTCCTAATACATATGGAGTTGTCCCACTTGCAGAAATCCCAATAACAATATCACATTTAGTGATTTTCTTTTTTAAAACTATCTGAGTTCCATCTTTCATACTATCTTCCGCACCTTCAATAGATTTAAACACTGCATCATATCCACCTGCTATTATTCCCTGGACCATATTAGGAGATACTCCAAATGTTGGAGGACACTCTGATGCATCAAGCACTCCAAGTCTACCACTAGTACCAGAGCCCACATAGAATAGTTTTCCATTATTGTTAAAACATTCAATAACATTAAGAATAAGTTTTTTAATATCAGGAAGAATATTTTTGACTGCTTCAATTATCAAAGAATCTTCTGAATTAAATATTTTCAATATTTGGTCAATATTCTTTGTATTTATATCTTTAGAATTAGGGTTTATTTCTTCTGTAATTTTACTACTATTCATCTTTGAATTTTAAATAATTAAAAGTAATTTACGTATATATGAGCATATTATACTATAATGTTTGAATACTTACTTTTGTCAATCATTGGACTATTTTTTTCAATCATTTTTTCCAGTTCAGAAATAGCCTTATTATCAGCTAACCCATTGCAAATTAATGTATGGAATGAACAAAAAGAGATGCGTTTTTTCAAATGGGCTGAAAAAATAATTACTAATAAAGAAGAATTTCTAATAGTGATATTGATAGGGACTAATATATCTAATATTTTAGCCACTTCATTTGCCACTATATATCTTTTAGATATATTTAAAAATAAAGAAGGTTTAATTTTTCTTCCAATTGCAATAATTATATTATTTATTGGAGAGATATTCCCAAAGACATTCATTAGAAGATATGCGAATTATGGAATTATTGCTCTATCTCCATTACTAATGTTCTTTAAAATATTTTTCTTCCCATTATTAGTGATTTTGAAAATTCTTGGAATAATGAATGTTTCCAAATCAATCACTGGTGAGAAAGAATTAAAAATTAAACGTAGTGATCTTCAAAATATATATGAAAATGTTGATGATTTTGAAGCTATGGAAAAAGAACAGCAAGAAATGATATCCAATGTATTTGAAATTAGTGAAAGTACTGTTTATGATGCAATGACTCCTCGAACTGAAATATCTGCTATTGATATAAATGATAATCTAGAACAGACATTACATGTACTGATCGACTCTGGGCATTCTAAGATTCCAGTTTATAAAAATAATTTAGATAATATAGTTGGAATTGTTTATTTATATGATTTATTCAAATCTCCAGACACATTGGAAAACATAATAAAACCGATTCAATTTATACCATATTCTAAATTACTAATGAATCTAATGTCTGAGTTTCAAAAATCTAAAAATTCAATTGCTATTGTTTTAGATGAGCACGGTGGTACTGCTGGATTAATTACAATTGAAGATGTATTTGAAGAATTACTTGGAGATTTTGAAGATGAGTTTGATGTTAGTGAAATTGAGTCTGAACAATTAGATGATGGATCAATAATAGTAGATGCTAAGACAGACTGGCAAACATTTAATGATAAATTTGGCAAGATCATTCCTGATGGTGACTATGAAACAATTGCGGGATTTATAATTCATAAAATAGGTAGAATACCTAATCAAGGGGAACATATTTTTTCTGAAATTGGACAAATAATTATTATTAAAGCATCTTCTCGAAAAATTGACAAAATACAGTTTTATCCTAAAACTGATTAATAATTATTAATTAATAATGTTTGTACCTCAAAAAGATTATAATTTTACATTCTGTGCATTTCTTGGATTAGTAATTGGTGCATGGCTAGGAGACTTTATAATTGGTCTAATAGTGGGTGGTGGAATTGGATTAATAATTTACTTTTACTCATAGAAATAAAAAACATAACAGTTATTACAAACTATATTTTACCCCATGTTGCTAGGCTATTATTATTTGCTCTATCTAAAAACGCTTTTTGTGCTTCTTTCCTATTTTTCCCTTTCCATGTATTTAATGCATCTTTCTGTAAAGCTCTACCATATGAAAATGTTAGATTCCAAGGCAACTCAACAGATAATTGATTCATTCGATTTAAATGTTCTGTCGCTATATCACTGGATTGTCCTCCTGATAGAAAAGCTATTCCTGGAACTTCTTCTGGCACATTCTCTTTTAAGCACTTGATAGTTAATTTAGCAACTTTATCAATATCTGCTTGATCATTGCAAGCTAAAGCGGAAATAACCATATTAGGTTTTAATACCATCCCTTTTAAATTTACATTTTGTGTTTTTAATTGTTCAAATACAACCCCTAATGTCTTAGCCGTCACAGTATAACATCTATCAATGGAATGTTTCCCCTCCATTAAAACTTCAGGTTCCACGATTGGTACTAAACCAGATTCTTGACATAAAGCGGCATATCTTGCTAAAGAATGTGCATTGGCCATAATGGATCCATTACTTGGCATTCCCTCATCAATCTTAATTACAGCTCTCCATTTGGCAAAACGAGCTCCTAAGCTATAATATTCTTGTAGTCTATCTCGTAGACTATCTAATCCCTCAGTAACCACTTCATTATTAAATCCTGCTAATTGTTTCACTCCTTTATCAACTTTTATACCTGGAAGTATATCTAAATTCTGCAAATATTTTGTAAAAGGGATCTCATCATCACATGTTGTACTTTGCCTAAATGTTTCATCAAACATAATTACACCACTAATGTACTGTTCAATACCTTCTGTACTAAATAATAAATCTCTATATTCATTTCTACTCTCTGGACTAGATGATATTCCTAATGCTTCAAATCTTTTGGTGCATGTGGGATTACTTTCATCTGCTGCTAAAATACCCTTGCCTTTAGTAACCATTTTTTGTGCATTGATAATTAATTCTTCAGTATAATTCATCTCTATTTATTTGCTCCTTAATTTGTTTGACCAATTCTCTTCATCATTTTTAGAAACCAACCTAATTTTATATCAAATGGTTTTCCACCTTTGATTCTATTGAAATTAATACATGTCAATTTATTATCTTCCTGTTCATCAAATCCTACTACCCCAGATTTACCATCCATAGCATTATCTATTGCAATTTCAACTGTTTTAAAAATAATATCTAAATCTTCATTTGAAGATGGAGCAGATCTAGAAAAATAACCACTTTTCTGAATCAAAACTTTATCTGCTTTTAATTCAAATCTTAATTTTTCAGCAAACCACTGCCCTGGATTAATTTCATCTAATCTAATATGACCAAACGCATCTCTTGGAATAGGTAAGTTCTGTTTTTCCATATCATCAATGATACTACTAATTCCAGCACCTTCACTTAAAAATATATTCACACAATCATATTTATCCATTATTTTATTAAGTCGTACTATTTCTTCAGCAATATTGATTTCCATTTCGGGGATATATATTGCATGTATACTCCATTGATCTTTTAAGAGGTTGATATCTGGTAGAAATAGCTTTTTATCCAATCGAGAAAGATAAATCTCAGCAGATTTAGCTGTTAACCATCCACAGTTTCTACCCATTACTTCATGAATAATTAATTGTCTGCTACTAGTAGTATTTTCATTAGCAATATTCTCGAAGAAAAATGCAGTTTGTTGAGCCGCTGTAATAGCTCCTAAAGTTTGTGATATAGGATGAATATCATTATCAATTGTCTTTGGTAGGCCTACAACAGTTAACTTATAATTATTTTTTTTAGGTACTTAAGAAGATCCCCTGCTGTTGTATTTGTATCATCCCCTCCAATAGTATGTAAAATATCTATTTTATCATTTATTAATTGTCTGGCTGCTACCTCTAATGCATTTTGATTTTGCTGAATATAACCATTTTTAATACAATCTTCATCATTTGTCAATTTTACTCTGCTATTCCCTATAGGGGTTCCTCCAAGCACATAGAGCCTGCTAAAATCAGAGTTATCATTCATTGAAATAGACTCTCCTAATAAAAGGCCTTTGTATCCATTCAGATAACCAATAATTTGAACATCTGAGTATCTGCTATAATACCGCTCTGCTAATCTACCTATTGATGCAGATAAACAAGGAGCAATGCCTCCTGATGTTAATAAAGCTACTTTCATAATTATTTCTTAATTTAATATATTAAATTTATAATATTATAATGGCTAAATATATTAAAAGTTCATATAAAAATTATCTTTTTACAATAATCCTTTTTGCTTGTTTATTATCTCAGGCCTATAATGACTGTTCTATATGTCTAAATAAACTTGATGAAAATTATTTAATTGATATTTGGGGTAATAAATTTCATCAAAGACATGAAAATGAAAGTTATTATTGTAATTCATGCTCGCGCTTAATATCTGAAGCTCTAACTCATGGTGGATATAAGATGATTGATGGTAGGCATGTTTGCAATCTGTGCTACCCAAATCTAGTATACAAGGAATACTCTATTGAAGAATCTAGGACAAGAGTAATTGCCCAATTAGAAAAAGTTGGATTTAAAAACCTTTCATATGATATACCAATTATATTATTAAATAAATCTAAACTATTAGAATTAGCTGAAACTGACTATCATAAAAATCTAAAGGGACTAACTATTATAAATAAAATTCCAAACCATGGAGATGATTATAACATATATATATTAGGCGACCTACATCAAATAGAATTCGATGCAGTATTAGCGCACGAATATCTTCATGTCTGGCAAAACAATTATAATATACATTGGAATTCATCTAAGTCTGAGGGGTTAAGTAGCCTGGGAAGTGAATTAATCTATAAAAACTATAATAATACCTTCTCTATAATTTTATATAACAACATGTTGAATAATAATAATTCTATATATGGAGATGGATATAGAGAGATGAAAAAAATGAAAGACAGAATAGGTTGGGATGGATTAATTAAAAGAATTACTACTAATTATTCTTATTAACGATACTATTTCTTAAGTTGTTCTTTAATCTTAACTAAATCACTTGTAGGTAAGTCACATGTATAATTTTTACATATATATGCTTTTGGTATTGAGGCATCAATATTAAAATAAAATTCAGAGAAAGGAATTAAGTTTATCGTTTCTTGCTTTTGATTTGGATCAATTAAAATAATAATCTTGCTTAGATTTTTTGCATTATATACTTCATTTAAAATTAATTGAGTTTTAGTATCATTACGATTTCCAACAATAATAACTTCATGTGATGGGCCAAACTCATAATCAATGGCATGCAACATCATTGTGTATCCAGACCCAGATCTATTTATTTGGTTACTAAATGTATTAATCGTTTGATTAGCAATTTTTTTATATTTATCATCATTTAATATTTTTGATAATCTAATAAAGTTATAAGTAGATACTGAATTCCCACTAGGTATAGCTCCATCATATATTTCTTTAGGTCTAATAATTAAATCTTCAGAATTTTTATCATAAAAATAAAATCCTCCGTTTTCTTCATCCCAAAAATTATCAATTTGATAATTCGAAAGATTTTTTGCTTCATCTAAATATCTCAAGTCAAATGTTAATTGATAAAGTTCTATAAGTCCCCATATTATAAAAGCATAATCTTCAATCATTCCATCTATTGAGGAAGTATTTAATCTATACCTTTTAAGTAATTTATTTTCATTTGTCTTAAGTTTATCGAGAACAAACTCCATAGCATTTATCGCAACGTCCTTGTACTCTTGATTTCCCATAATAGCACTAGCTCGCGAAAGGGCAGAAATCATTAAACCATTCCAATCTGTTAATATTTTATCATCTTTCTGGGGGTGGACTCTTTTCTCTCTATGTATAAAAATTTTTTCTATTATGGATTTGTAAAGTGGAAGATTATCTAATTTTTGATCTATTAATTTAGAATTAATATTTAGAATATTAGTTCTATGTCTTTCAACAATAGAATTTCCATTATCTTTGATTGATAGTAAATCACTTATAAATAAATATTCATCATCGCTTAATATTGATTTTAACTCATCTGCATTCCATATATAGAAAACTCCTTCTTCACCTTCACTATCTGCATCTTCTGCTGAATAGAACCCTCCTTCAATCGATGTCATATCTCTAATGACATATTCTATGATTTCGCGAACTACATCTAAATAAAATGAATCCTCTGTAGCAATATAAGCATCTAAATATGCATGAATAAGCAGTGCCTGATCATATAACATTTTTTCAAAATGAGGAACCAGCCACTTCTTATCTGTAGAGTATCTATGGAATCCATAACCTACCTGATCATAGATACCTCCATACCTCATTTCATGGAGAGAATGGCTGACTATATTTATTGCTTTCGTTTCCCCTGTTCTCAAAAAATATCTAACTAAGAAACTATAATCATGAGGTTTAGGGAATTTATTCCTAGAACCTTTAAAACCACCATAAATTTCATCATATCTACTATTAAATCTTTCAAAAGTATTATCTAAAATATTTTTATTAATATTCTGATTAGCAGACACCATAGAAGATTGAATGTTTTTTAATTTTATAGTAATTATATCAGATTGTTCTACTAGACTATCTCTATTATTAATCCATAAATCATTAATCTTTGGAACTAATTCTAACATTCCAATACGACTGGAAGTTTTTTTAGGATAATAAGTACCTGCAAAGAAAGGGTTTTTATCAGGAGTCATCATTACTGTCATTGGCCATCCCCCTCGTCCATTAATCATCTGAGTTACTTGCATATATACATTATCAATATCAGGTCTCTCTTCTCTGTCAACTTTAATGTTAATAAATGTCTCATTCATTAACTTTGCAACCTCATTATCTTCAAATGATTCGTGTTCCATTACATGACACCAATGACATGTAGTGTACCCAATAGATAAAAATATAGGTTTGTTTAATTGTTTGGCTAATTGAAAAGCTTCTTCACCCCAAGGATACCACTCAACAGGGTTTGCTGCATGTTGTAGAAGATATGGACTTTTTTCAAATATCAATCTATTCCAATATTCACCTCCATCCAAGGGGAGTTCAGATATAATACTTTGGTCTGGAATAATTATTCTGCCATTATCATTATATTTATAATATGAATTATTCATAGGGCTAGATGATAAGATTGCAAAGAACAGGATAATAATTATCAATATAATAATTCCCCATTCTCATCCCATCTTATTATTTCTGATATTACCTTTCCATATTCATATTTAATTAATGATTGCATTTGACCATTTTCATGATAAAATTTTTCTTCACCATCCTTATGAGCATAGAAGTAAGAGCAAGTATACTTCAATTTGCCTGAATCATAGAATATCTTCCATATTCCATGTGGACTCCCATTAACATATTCAGCGTATGATATAAGAATGCCACCTACATTGTAATGATATGACGGACCATCTAATTTATTATTTAAATAAGATGATTCATATTCTAATGTTCCATTAGTATAATGAGATTTCCTTATTTCATGATTTCTATTTTTCCATAAATCAATCAATCCACAATTTTGAATAATAAAGATTATAATACATATAACAAATAATTTTTGGTTTTTCAGCATAAAGGTATCAAATGATTTAGTTAAAGTTAACTAATAATTAATAATAAAAAAAAGCCCCACTAACTAAAGTGGGGCCACATAACTTAAGTTGATCAACCTCTTCCAAGGTGTTAAGCTATGTAATGTTAAGCGACCGCTTGATATTCATAAGCATATAGATATTGATTTGCCGTCAAATAACAGACCTCTCCTATATTATAAAAAATTTTATCTGAATCTTGATAATTGGAATCTTTAACTAATTTAAATTCTAAAACAAACTGATTATTTCTATAACAAAAATTCTTAAAGACATATTTGCCTATACCACATTGAGTCCTCAATATTAAATGAGGTTTTTGTTTGCACATTTCTGTCATACATTCAGTATCTTCAATCTCATCTATTATTTTATTCATATTATTATTAATCATAATTACTTCCTTCAAAATTCTATATAAAATTATTATAGAATAATTAAGAGTGTTGTGATATGAAACACTAATTACTCATATTAAGAAATAGATGGTCAGAAAATATTGATTATTAATTTTTTGGTAAGTGTTTTATTTAACTAAAATTATTTTTTGTGTAGTTATAAAATTTTTAGTACTCATATTAACAAAATATATACCACTACTATATTGACTTGCATCCCAAATAATATTATAATATCCAGGTTGATAGTTTGCATTTACAAGTGATTCAATTTTTTTACCATATAAATCATAAATCACAATAGATACTTCTGAATCATATGGAACAGAAAATTGAATAGTGGTTTCTGGATTAAATGGATTCGGGTATGCTGAGATTATATTGTAGTTAGACGGAATAATCTCATCTGCTATTTGACCTTTTAGTTCTTCTAGATATACTATTGAATTTGGGGTAAAGCTTGGAATGTAGTCAGATGTAATATCTGATAATTCATTATTAGCTAATGAATAAACCTTGAAGCTTGGAGTATCATTGCTATTACAATATCCAATAGTATTTTCAGAACCATCATATCCCATTACAGGAACATCAATGATATTTCCATTCCATTGTCGAGCGCCAACAATGAGGTTATCATTATAGGCTACTATCCAGTCTCCAATATTAAGCTCTAAGGTAGATAAGTCATCAAGTGTCATAAAATAAAAAGATTGAGACTGGGATTGATTAAAAGAAAATTGGTTGTTAATGAAATTTGAATTAACTGTTCTAGATAATGATAAGTTTTGAAGATTATACTGAAAGTCTAAAGCAATATTTGAATTAATCCAATATCCTTTGCCTCCTTCAAATTCTGTTAGGCTGCCAACCCATTGGCCATTTAACTGTGCTGCAGCTTTACTTTCTCCAATTACAAATGGAATTTCATCTTCAATACTATCATCTATGCCATCCGGAATAGAAACTGATCCACTAGTAGGAAATGAAATTAGGTTTAATCCCGAATGTAACTCGTAGATTTTATTGGGATTTGGAGGCGGACCAGTTACCAACAAAATATCTGATT
This sequence comes from Fidelibacterota bacterium SCGC AAA003-L08, assembly GCA_000405805.1. Taxonomy (GTDB): domain Bacteria; phylum Fidelibacterota; class Marinisomatia; order SCGC-AAA003-L08; family D37C17; genus SCGC-AAA003-L08. Next base: position 5,401 of record ASPJ01000008.1, on the reverse strand, counting down.
CACTAGTCATCCTCAACCAATAACCACTATAGGTATCAAAATTAATTAAACTGCCTTCCCATACACCATTATTATTCTGAGAAGAAAAAGATTCTCCAACTATACCAGCCAAATTGTCACTTATATCAGCAATAACACTTGAAACATCAGGGTTATCAGGAAGAGTATAAAAACTTATTAGATTATTCTCATAATGCAATGGAATTAATAATTCAACGTATTCTACAGCATTAATAGAATCAATCATATTAAAATCAAAGTTTGTCCATGAATAATTTTCTGAAGGAACAGCGTCATAATATGTATTTTCGGATGCATCATAAATTTTAAATGAAGGGATTCCTCCTAATTCTATATATCCTACTGAATAATCAGATCCATCATTTCCCATTACAGGCACATCGCAAATTCCTCCTCCACATGCTGATATATCCCATTGACGTGCACCTACACATACATTGCCATTAAATGCTGCTACCCAATCATCTGAATTTAGGTTGACACCATAAATATCAAATGCATTATAAAAATAATAATATGCAGATAGTGTAGATATATTAAAGTTAAATAATTCTGGTATTCCTGGATCGGTTGAATCAACGGATAGTATATCTAGACTGCAAAATTCAAAATTTGTCCAATCACATATTTCTATATTAGATACTGCATTATAATATATATCTTCAGATGAATCATAAACCTTAAATGTTGGAATATCTCCAGGTGTCATATATCCATTGGTATAATCAGATCCGTCATCCCCCATAGCTGGAATATCACATACTCCACCTCCGCATAAAGAAGTATCCCATTGTCGTGAACCAACACATATATCACCTTTAAATGCGCCTACCCAATCATCTGTCGATATATTCTCTCCATCAATATATACATTATCAAAAAAATAAAATGCTTGCAAAGTAGATTGCTCATGCTCAAATAATGCCGGAGTCTGGCAAAATAGTATTGAACTGATGAAAAAGAAGAAATAACCATATTTTTTATAAATCAATGTACTACACTCCATTTTTATTAACATGCATCCTGAAAAGACGATGAGAATTTATGCATATGTTAATAACAAACCAAGGTAAAGTACATGATACATATCACATAGAAATCTACTAATATTATTCACATTTTGATTGATTCTGATTTACATTCCATAATTTTATGCAATCTGGATATGGTGGACAAAGATAATTGTAATCCATTTTAAACCAATAATCACTTGCCTTTGATATATCTAAATCGCATATTGAATTTGGAATTATTCCATGTAAGTTGTTGTTGTGAATATGGAGCTTGACAACTGCATCCAATTGATTAATATTATCAGGAATTTCTCCATTTAATTGACAGTTGTAATTATAAAGGTAAAAAGGAGAAGGAACATCATCACAAATCCAATGAATTAATCTACCTTCTTCCCATAATTGCCAACCCAGCTCCAAAGGTTCTATTATAGTATTAAGATTAACATCCATATCAAAATTAAGATTGGACTGACTATTTTTTATAAATTGATTCAAGACTTGAATATCTTTCTGACTACAATCATTAATATGAATATCATGGTGCCAATTAAATCCATCACATTGAGATAATCCTAATGATATTGATAGTATAATTAATATTACATTTTTCATTTTCATATAATTATAATAAATTTAATGAAAATCCATTTAACTATTGCGATTAATTTACTGTTATATATTATCAACTATTCTGTTTGGGTATGCTGAAAGCCCTCCTTTGGCTATATTTGAATTAGATAAATCTATTATACAAAAATTAGATAAAGGTAAAGTAGTTACCATCAAAACTGATTTTCATAAAGAAATGAATCCTGGAGATGGAGAACATTATCAAGTGTATGGTATTGTAAATGCACCTATTGTTGAAGTTTTTAGTGCAGTTGAAAATTTTAATGATTATCCAAAATTTATGCCGCGCTTTGATTATGCAGAACAGATTAATCCATCTGAGTATATTTTTAATATCATATTGCCTATGAATATTAAATATCAATATAGAATTGAAATTCAAAAATCAGCACCTGCTTGGCTATTTTGGGAAACAGTTCCATGGGAAAAAAATTCTATAAAGGAAACCTGGGGACAATGGTATTTAGAACCTTATGGTGAATCTGGTAATAAAACTTTGGTTAAATATCAAGTATATACTGACCCTGGATACATTCCGTATGGATTCGAATGGATTATTGATATAATGACAAGAATTTCTCTTCCTGAAACTGTAAAAAATTTAAAAAAATGGGTTGAAAATAATGAAAATTAAATTATTTATAATTATCATTATAAGTATTACTATTGCAAATGATATCAATTCAAAATTCGAATTTAATCAATCAACTATACAGGCATTTTATTTTATTGTAGATGCAAATATATATGGAGAACCCCTTGAAGAAGGAGTAGACTGGATTGTTGCATATCATAATGGTTTATGTATTGGAGCACGAAAATGGGCTGGTCCATATACAGATATACCTGTAATGGGAGATGATGGGTCTAATTACTCTAGAGGTTATATTAAATCAGGAGAATTACCTGTATTTAAAATTTATGATCAATCAGAAGATATTTTTTATAATGCAAATCTATCAGAACAAATCCCTTATCCTAAGGGAATGGTTGGAATGATTACTATTGAATTATTAGATGTTCTACTTGAATCTTCAGAAATTACTCAGCACACATTATCTAATAATCAATTATATAATAATAATAATGATTATCAAGTATTTAATGACTATCAATATGGAAAACCAAAGCGTTTTTCATACATAACATCTCTCCCCCATGATTTAAATCAATATAAAAAAATTGTTTTCAATAAAAAATACTTCCGAGAATTTATTGGATTATCATTAATCACTGGAATATTAATATACTTTGATGAAGATCTAATAAAGAAATCCCGGTTTATGTATGATACCTTTAATATTTCTTATACTGATAATATGAAAACAATAGCCGAACCATTTGGACAACCTATTAGAGTGCCTGGAGATCTTGGATCTGCATTATATTTTATTGGCGATGGATGGACGCAGGTTAGTATTAGTATGTCTTTCTATTGTTTTGGGAAAATAAAAAACAATAATCGTGCACTCCAAACATCTAACCAAATACTCCAGGGACTAGTATCAGCGGGGTTTCTTACTCAACTAATCAAGCATATTACAGGAAGAACAAGCCCTTTTAAATCTATTGATTGGGATAGTCATTCTACTAATGAATGGAATGCCGGGAATATAGATGTTAATGATCGATGGGATTTTTTCCCTAATCAAATTGAATATCATAAATACGTATCATCTTATGATGCTTTTCCATCAGGACACTTGGCAGCATTCATGAGTACATTGACTGTAATTACAGAAAACTACCCCGAATATCCAATAATTAAACCTATTGGTTATACGTTAATGACTTTATTATCAATACAAATGATGAATAATGGAGTTCACTGGGCTAGTGATTATCCATTATCTATTGCAATGGGTTATTCTTTAGGGAAAATTGCTGTTAATAATGGTAAAAAAAATATTGAATCTAGTCAAATAAACTATATAATAGAACCTTATGCTAATTTTGATACAATAGGTTTAAACCTTACCTATTATTTAAAATAAATATTATGACAAACAAAATATCTAGAAAAACATTCCTTAAACAATTTTCATTGCTATCATTGGGGTTTATGGGTTTTTATAATATGCTTTCAGCTGCAGAGAAAGGATTGAATGTACTGTCTGATAAAGTATCTTTAATAACTGATAATAGAGGGGTTTTGAAACTAGTAAAAGGATTCCGTTATCATATAATATCTGAAAAAGGCAATATAATGTCTGATGATTTACCTGTACCTAATAATGCTGATGGAATGGCCTCTTTTAAAGGTAAAAATGGGAAAATTATACTAATAAGAAACCATGAAATAGGATATTTCCATAAATTAGGTAAACTCTTACAATTAAATCCTCTAATTGATCATAAAAATTTTATATCAAAAAATAAAAATAATATCTATGATTTAGGGAAAAACAATAAGAAACCCTGCTCTGGAGGAACAACAACTATAGTATATAACCCGAAAACTAAAACAGTAGATAAGGAATATCTTAGTTTAGCTGGCACTTTAGTAAATTGTTCTGGTGGACCAACTCCATGGGGAACATGGATTAGCTGTGAGGAAACTATGAACAATAAAGGGGATAATGGTCTTCAAAAAAATCATGGTTATAATTTTGAGGTAATACCAAATGAAAATATCAAATTAAATAAAGCTGTTCCACTGAAAGCAATGGGAAGATTTAGACATGAAGCTGTTGCTATAGACCCAAAAACAAATATTGCATATCAAACTGAAGATAGAGATGATGGACTTATATATAGATACATTCCTGACAATCTAAAGAGATATGGATTAACGGGTAAACTTCAAGCTATAGCTATAAGAAATTTAAATTCAAACGATACTCGGAATTGGAAATCTCAAACTATTAAACAAGGGAAACAATATTATGCTGAATGGATAGATATTGACAATATTAACCAAGACAAAGATAACCTTAGATATAAAGGCAAGGATAAAGGAGCTTCGATTTTTGCACGACCTGAAGGCATGTGGTATGATAATGATGAAGTGTACTTTACATGTACTTCAGGAGGACCTAATAAAATTGGTCAAATATGGAAGTATAATATATCTAATCATTCAATCAAATTATTATTTGAATCAACAAATAGTGCTTTAATGAAAAAATGTGATAATATTACAATCTCACCATGGGGAGATATTATTATATGTGAGGATGGAAAAGGAGTAGATAGATTGATTGGAGTAAAACCTAATGGGAATACATATATTATTGCTGAGAATGCATTCAATACTTCTGAATTTGCAGGAGTAAATTTCTCTCCTGATGGAAAAATATTATTTGTAAATATTTATTCTCCTACAATGACCCTTGCAATTGAAGGCCCATGGGAAACTTTCCAAATTTAATGATTCAATCTACTTATATCTCATTTGATAAAATGAAATATTGTATTATTATGCTTTGTATCTTGATGCTGTATAGTTGTTCATTTATATCAAGAAAAGTAATTAAACTAAAAGATTTACCTTCCCCAAGTGGTCAATACAAAATTGGAACAAGAATATATAATTGGACAGATGAATCGAGAACTGAGGACTTTACAGATGACTTGTTAGATAAACGCAAAATAGTTGTGCAAATTTGGTATCCAATAGATGCAGAAAATATCCAAAGGTCTAAATATCTTGATAATCCAGAAAAAAGAATAGAGCCTATTGCTAAACAATTTGGGGAAATAAATGTATCTCCAAAATTGATATCAACATTAAT
>ASPJ01000007.1 GCA_000405805.1 Fidelibacterota bacterium SCGC AAA003-L08 | reverse complement strand
AATCATTTTTGATTGGATTGATTCAGCAAACATCTGATATTAAATTAAATTTTATTAATGCAGGGGGAATAGCTGATGATCGAGGAATTAATTTCACTCATTCTCACAATTCCAAAGGAATTAATTATTCCAACTTAATTCATAGTAAAATTATAAATTCAGAAGGCCATGAATATTCAATTAGTGGAACAGTTTTTGGAGAAAATCATATTAGACTAGTTGATATAATGGGTTTCGAAATTGATGTAATCCCTGAGGGGAATATGCTATTTATTGAGAATATAGATATCCCAGGAGTTATTGGGAAAGTAGGTAAGATACTTGGTGACTCAAAAGTAAATATTGCTGAATTTCTGTTAAGTAGAACAAGTAAAGGGAATAATGCTTTTTCAATTGTTAAAGTTGATGAAAAGATATCAAATGAATTAATGATTATAATTGAAAAATTAGATGAAATAATTAATATAATGCAGCTAGAAGTATAATGAGTAATGATTCATTAGATATTATTATTAAGAAAATGAACAGTTTGGGAAAAGAATTATCAGAAAAGTCAAATCATTATTTTAAGAAAGTTATAAATAAAAGTGAAGAATATACTAACAAGGGTGTTCAACAACTAGAAATTAAGAAATTGAGATGGAAATTGAATAAGACCTATTCTGAATTAGGAGAATATGTTTATAAAAATAATGTTGATGATAATGTTGTAGATTATAGTGAGGATGAAAAGTTTATTTTATTAATTAATAGAGTAGTCGCTATTAGAAATTCTATTACTCAAAAATTAAAGTCATAGAAATTTGTTAAGAGATAAATATAAAATAATATTAATTAAGTTAGATTCTGTGGATGAATCAAAAGAATATCAAGTTTCCCTATTTAAAATATTTTCAATCATTTCTCTTTTTACACTTTTTTTTGGAATAAATCTATATTTCTTTTCAGGAGATATATTGCATTACTTTGAATCTAGAGAATTTAAAAAAATGATAGAAAACAACATAGGTTTATCTGACCTTGTGAAAGAACAAAATAACCAGTTGCAACATATTGATGGACTAGTTGATAGTTTGAGAGTGCAAGAAGAAAAATTTAGAAAATTAGTTAGACTACCTTCCATACACAGTGATACCAAGAGGCTTGGAACAAGTAAAAACAAGAGAAGTAATGAACAGTCTTTTAATAATTATCAAAACTTATTACCCAACAATATGGTTGAGCTGAAAGAGGTAGTTTATAATGTCGACCATATAAATAGATTGTTAAATTTAGAATTACTCAGCTATGATCAAATATTAAGTAAAACTGAAGAAAATATAAATAGAATACAGAGATATCCAGGTGTTCATCCAGTTGATTTTGAAACATGTAAAAAAACGAAATGGGTTAAAGGAAAAAAAGTGATGGGTGATTGTTACCATTCTTCTGGATTTGGAATTCGCTTTCATCCAGTTCATCTTAAGTGGAAGAAGCATCACGGACTTGATTATGCGGCAGATAAAGGCACTGCAGTATATGCAACGGCAGATGGGAAAGTAGTGAAATCTCAATATTCAGAAAATACAGGTCAGTTTATTAAAATAAAGCATGGATTTGGATATGAAACATTATATGGACACTTATCAGTGCGGAATGTAAAAAAGGGAGATATAGTGCAGAGAGGTGATAAAATTGGAGAAGTGGGTAAGACCGGGAAGTACCAAGATGGAGAACATTTACATTATGAAGTTCATGTTAATGATATAAGGGAAGATCCTGAGAAATTCACTAATTTTGATTTATCTAATGTCTGGAAAAATTAATGTTAGAAAATCTAGAAATAGCTCAAAATCCTACTCTTAAAGTTCCAACGGCAGAAAAATATTATTATATAGAGACTTATGGATGTCAGATGAATGTTTATGATTCTGAACTTATTGGTAGTTTGTTGAATAAATGTGGTTACCACCCTACAGATGATATAAAATCAGCAGATGCGATTTTTTTAAATACATGTGCTATCCGCGAAAAAGCAGAGGAAACTGTTCATAATAAATTAGATAATCTGCAATCACTTAAGAATATTAAACCAGGTTTATTGTTAGGAGTAGTTGGGTGTATGGCTCAAAATTTAAAAGATGATCTATTAGAGTCAAAGCCTTACATAGATGTTATTCTAGGACCTGATTCATATAGAAAGATACCAGAAATAATAAATAATAGAAATAGCATGGAACATTATGTAGACACTAAATTATCTAAATTCGAAGTATATGATGATATGTTCCCATCTAGAAGAGAAGGTATTAATGCATGGGTTTCTATTATGCGAGGTTGTGATAAATTTTGCACTTTCTGTATAGTTCCATTTACGAGAGGTCGAGAGAGAAGTCGTTCTATTGATAGCATAAAGGGTGAAGTTATTAAGGCAGTTGAGCAAGGATTTGTAGAAATAACATTGCTTGGGCAGAATGTTAATTCATATAGGACTTCTGGAGGTAATTTCTCTGATTTATTGGAACAAGTAGCTCAGATAAAAGGAATAAAAAGAATTAGATATACATCTCCTCATCCACAAGATATTGATGAACGACTTATTAGAGTTATGAATAAATACCCGAATATATGTAATCATATCCATTTACCTCTCCAGTCAGGTTCAGATAGAATATTAAATAGAATGAATAGAACTTATACAAAGAAAAAATTCTTAGACTTGGTTCACATGATTCGAGATATTATTCCAGATTGCGTCTTATCTACTGATATAATAGTAGGATTTCCAGGAGAATCAGATTCTGAATTTAATGAAACTTTAGAAGTGTTTAAGAAAGTATCATTTAATTTTGCATTTATGTTCAAATATTCGTCAAGACCCGGAACTAAGGCAAGTGAATATTCTGATCATATTTCAGAAGGTGTAAAGCAAAAAAGACTTGAGACTCTTATTAAACTTCAACGAGATATTACACTGTTAGAAAATCAAAAAAAATATAGAAAAAATTGTAGATGTATTGGTTGAAAAAGAAAGCAAGAAATCATCAAGTCAGTGGTCTGGAAGGACAGAAGGTAATATGTGGGTTATCTTTGATAAAGACCAATCATCCATAAAAGATATAGTGAAAATTAAAATAGATTCTGCTCATGGAGTAACAATGTTTGGGAATATAATCAATCCATTAGGAAAGGAAGAAAATGAAGCTGCTTAAATATTTTTTATTTATTGCAATTTTGATAGCAAGTGCACTTTTTATTACAAAGTTGGATGATAGTAATAAAATGAGTGATGTTTTAGGCGATAATATAGATAAGGTAGACCCTAATGCTCCAATAGTGGTTCAGATTCCATACATTGTTGGTAAGGATTCTCAGTCTATATTTGGACTAGAGGAGAATATTGAGATTAAATATGTTATCATAGGGTCTTTAAGTTTAGGTGTGGCAATAGGATTCTTAATGGCATTATTTCAGATTATATCTCAAAAAAGTCAAATGATAAAACAGCGTTCTAAATTAAAGAAATTACAGATAGAATTAGATACATTAAGGAACCAGGCGATTGATGATGATATTGAGATCATTGATAAAATAGATGATTTAGACTCAATAAATGATGATCCCAGTGAATTAGATGAATTTATAAAATGATTTTTTCATATATATTTATAACAGCTATTATTTTATGCGGAGTCACTTATTATTATATAAAAATTAAGCCTCTCTCCGCTGAAAAAATAAGAGATATGTATTTAGAAGGATTAGATTTATTAATATCAGGCCATAGAAAAAAAGCATATCAATATTTCAAGAAGATAATAGAACAGGATACAGAAAATATAAAATCTTATATTAAAATGGGCCAGATTATAAGAGAAAGTAAAAATCCTAAACAAGCATTAAAAATTCATCATAGCATTGCAATGCGCAAAGATATATCCACCTATGAAAAAATTGAATTACATAAAAATCTTTCATTAGACTACTATGATATAAGAGATATGGTTCATGCTATTGATGAGTGTCTGTTTATTCTGAAAATAGATAGAAATAATGAATGGGCGATTTCTCAGTTGATAAAATATTTTATTCAGTCAGAACAGTGGGAGAATGCATCAACGTACTTAATAAAGTATAACCAGATGAAGAAAATAAACGGATCTCATAAACTTGCATTATTTAAGATTCAGCAAGGAAGAAAAATGGTTGAAAATGAACAGTTTGAAGAAGCACGATTGGTATATGAGGAAGCTATAAACTTATATCAAGACTTATCTATAGCTTATTATTATATAGGCAAATCATATAGTATTGAAAGTGAAGTGCATTATAAAAATGCAAATTCAGGTGATATTGAAGTTAACTCACAGGAATACAAGATAAATATGGAGAAGGCCCGAAAATTGCTTGCAAAATCAATACCGATGTGGATTAGATATTCTACTGAAAGGCCAGATCAATCATGGCTTGTAATTCATTTATTAAAGGATGCTCTTTTTGTGTTAAATAGATTTAATGAATTTGAAGTTATTTTAAAGAACATATTGGAATCAGACCCCAATAATTTAGAAGTTTTAGCGTCACTTGCTGATATTCATGATCAGCGAAATGAGACATCAGTAGCTTTAAATTTAATAGATGGTTTAGAAGATGCAGAAGACACCTCTTTATTAGTTAAATTAATAAGAGTAAAGCTTCAGGCGAGGAAACAATCTAAAGATTCAACTAATATAATTAAGCAGTTGGATGACATCATACATAGTTTAGCTACAGATGAACAATTCCAGAAGAACAACAAAACACATAGGGATAAAGATTTACTATGGATTTATGAAAATAGTAGAGAGAATGTGACTTAATGATTCGATATGTTCTAATTTTATTCTCATATCTATTTTCCTTAGAATCAATTGATCAACATATTGAACAGGTGCTGTCAGGCAATATATTGGAGGCAGTTAGCAGTTTGCCAGGATATGAAACAAAATATCCAAATAATCCAGAAGTAATATATTTAAGTGGCTTACTAGAAGTTGATGGAAATTCAGCAAAAGAAAAATTTGCATCTATATCTAATAACCATAAAGGTAGTAAATATTCTGTAGATTCAATTATAAAAGTCGCTGAATATTATTATACATCAGGACTATACCTCCAATCAGCAGAGTGGTTAAAGAAGGTACCTCGATATCATCCGAGTTCAAAAAATCTAGAGAAATCAATTAGTTTATTTATTAATTCTCTATTAGTATCAGGTAATACTGATTCAGCTATATATTATTCTAAAATTTTTGAAAAACAATTTCCTGATATTGAATTTGAAAGATTTTCATTACAAAAAAAAGAAGTGTATAATGAGCCTGTTCCCCATAAAGTCGATTTAGATCAAGTTGAGAATAAAAATTCTACTAAAAAGAGTAAAAATATTATAGTTAAAATCCAAGATTTTTTAGACAGGGTAAAAGATGATTTAACTATGCCTATTAATGAATATTCACTTCAGATTGGGGCTTTTGGAAAAAAAGCCAATGCTGAACAGCAAGAAAAAATATTATTAGACAATGGATATGATGCAAGAATAGAAAGCATTAATTCAAATGGTATTTTACTTTATATTGTAAGAGTAGGCTATTTCTCAAGCGAATCAGATGCAAAACAAGAGAAACAAAATATTAATTCAAAGTTAGGGGTCAACCCTGGTATTATTAGAAATGAATAATTAAGGAAGTGAATATGATCCTGGTGGACATCACGGCCTTCAAAGCCGTTGAGTGGTAGTGATATCACTGGTGGATTCGATTTCCACGCACTTCCGCCATTTAAAAAGAGAAAGAAATGAAGAAATTATTAATAATACTTACATTTGGTTTGATGGATAGTTTGTATATGAAACGCCACTCTCTAACTCTATTATTAATGAGAATCTGCTTAAGCACTTTAATATTGATTATTCTATCCTCCTGCACATATTTTCCTTCAAATAAAATATCCTCTCAAACTAATCAATCTGAAATAAAATATGAAGTTACCATTTACCGAGATACTTGGGGAATTCCCCATGTTTTTGGTAAGACAGATGCCGATGCAGCTTATGGGCTAGCTTATGCTAATGCTGAGGATGATTTTAAAAATATGCAAGATGGTTTATTAGCAGCTCGTGGTCAATTAGCTTCAGTCTATGGTAAAGACCTTGCCCCAAATGACTATATGGTACATCTTTTTGAGATTTGGGACAAGATAGATAATAAGTATGAAACAGACATATCTCCTGACACTAAGAAGATATGTAAAGCTTATGCTGATGGTGTTAATCAGTATATCCTAGATCATCCTGAGGAAGTGTTCCCTGGAGTACACCCTGTAACTGAGAAAGATTTAGTTGCAGGCTTCATCCATAAAACTCCCCTTTTTTTTGGCGTTCATGATTTTCTTAAAAAAATGATGGAGCTTAAGCCAGAAGAATTTAATAATAATACCAGTTGGTGGGATGATTATAAGATAGATCGGGAAAAAATAACGCCCAAAGGCTCCAATGTATTTGCAGTTTCTCCCGGCCGTTCAGAAGATCAAAAAACCCGTTTAGCCGTTAATCCTCATAATCAATGGATAGGCCCTTTAGCTTGGTACGAAGCCCATGTGCATAGTGAAGAAGGATGGAATATGACTGGAGGTTTATTCCCAGGATCCCCCATCGTTCTAGTTGGTCATAATGAGCATTTAGGCTGGGGACATACAGTCAATAGCCCTGATTTAGTGGATGTCTATGAATTAGAAATGCACCCAGATGACCCATATTTATATCAATATGATGGAAAATGGAATTCGCTTCGTGTTAAGAAAGTCCCAATAAATGTTAAACTTTTTGGACCCTTTTCCTGGACTTTTAAAAGAGAAGTGCTTTGGTCGGTTCATGGTCCGGTATTAAGGGGAAAACATGCTACTTATGCCATACGATTTGCAAACTATGAAGATATCCGGGTAATTGAACAATGGTATCGAATGAATAAGGCCGCTAATTTTAAAGAGTGGAAATCCGCAATGCAAATGATGGCTATTCCTATGTTTGGCACTGGTTATGCTGATAAGGAGGGTAATATATTATATCTATATAATGCTAAATTACCTATTCGCGCTGAAGGTTATAACTGGCAAGGAGTTTTGCCAGGCAATTCATCCAAAGTTATGTGGAGTGAATACTTACCTTATGAAGATTTACCACAAGTATTGAATCCTGAATCGGGATTCATTCAAAACTGTAATAATACTCCTTTTATGACTACCATAGGTGATGATAATCCTATTTATGAGAAATATTCTAAAACTTTTGGGATTGAGAGTTACATGTCAAACAGGGCACTAAGAGCTTTGGAGCTATTTGGTAAAGACGATTTAATTTCTGACAGTGATTTTGAGCAGTATAAATATGATTTACGCTATTCAAATAAATCTTATATGTCTCAATTTGTTAATAGAGTTATTTCACTATCAGATAAGTTTGAGGACAAGCAATTACTAGAAGGAATAAATATTCTTAAATCTTGGGATAAAAACACTAACTTTGAAAATAAACATGCATCATTGCCAATTATTTCTTTTGGCTGGTTTATGGAAACATCTCCAGGCCTGATTCCTGACAAACAACTTATTGAGAGTTTTACTTTCGGAGTAAAATACCTTTATAATCATTATGGAAGATTAGATGTAATATGGGGAAATGTAAACCGTCTAATTCGGGGCGACCTCAATCTAGGGCTCTCTGGTGGACCAGATGTACCTCATGCAGTATATGGTATCCCAAATGAAAAAGGATATTTAGAGGGATATGCCGGAGATGCTTATTTAATGCTAATAGAATGGGGGAAAGATGGTCAAGTATCATCACAGAGTATTCATCAATATGGTTCAAATACTCAGCATGAGTCATCTAAACACTATGCCGATCAGGCGGAGCTTTTTGTAAATCGAAATTTAAAACCTGTATTACTGAAATTGGATGATATTAAGAAAAATGCAGAAAGGATCTATTCGCCTAGCGGACAGAAATAAAGAGATGGAATAGCACTAAAAAAGAAGTAATAAAAACTAACTAAAAACACCATTGCCCATTCTGATATAAAATTTATAAATTAATTATTCGCAAGTGATATTACAATCGGGAATCTGGCTACAGTCAAATATCAAGTTATCTCTTATATCTACAGTACATGGATTTGCTGTCAATGTACAAACGCTACTTGGGATACTTCCTATTAAATTAAAACGTAAATCAACATTAGACAAGCTAGTCATATTTATTATATTTTCTGGAAAGCTGTTAAATGAATTATCATTGAGGCTCAATATAGAGATATCAAAACCAGTCACATAGCTAGGAACAGAGTTAATCCCACATGCAGAAAAATTAAAACCATCTAGATTGGTGCCATCCCATAATAATGTAGGGCAAGTTAGAGCTCCACAATCATCTGAATCAGTACATACCCCAGCATTTACAAGAAGCGTAATATCAGAACATGAATATAATCCATCAGGGGTAGTTCCTTGGTTAGGTTCGATTCCAGTAGTTCCACCTGAACATATTCCACAATTATCTATATCTGCAGAACCTCCATAGACTCCAGCACAGTCCTCGCTGCAATCATTAAATGAATCATTGTCACATATTCCGCAATTGTCTGTTTCTGCACAAGCATTACCTGTAGCTCCAGCACAACATTCTCCATCACATCCATATAAAGCTGACCCTAAACATATTCCAAAACAATCTAAAGCTGCTCCAAAATTTGAGGTCCCAGTACAATTACCAGCACAATCCATATGATTGCAGTTTTCAGTTCCAATACATATTGAACTATATCCATCTCCATTACATAGTCCACAATCATCTGATTGAGCATTCCCACCACATGTATTAGCACAATCATAACCATTTTCATTAAGATTGTCTCCTTCAGCCACACATTCACCTTCACAGTTTTCACCCTGACCTGGGCCAGTGCCATCGCAAACACCACATTCGTCTGGAGCATAACATTGAGTTGCTATATCAGCAAAACATATAGGGGTATCTCCACTATCAGCATGACAGATGTTGTTTTCACCCCAATTTTCACAATCATATGAGAGTCCATTACCTTCGCAAATACCACATTCATCTACAATAGAATTTCCTCCACATATTCCTAAACAATCCTCAATAGAAGTTCCAAAACAGATTCCATTACAATCTTTATCACTATCAGCTTCATGTCCTGAAATCCCTCCTGAACAAATACTGCAAAAATCCATATTAGCTCCATATAAATAACAAGCACCTAGCTGTTCTGATGCACAAGGAGGATCATTAAAATTTTCAACATTGAGTTCTATGCATCCAAGAAATGGTTTCCAGCCACATTCTTCTCCACAAATTTCATTACAAAATCTAAGGTCACTAAAAGTCGAATAAGATGTATTTATGTTGGGATTACATACTCCAGTACAATCCATATTATCACAGTCATTAGTCCCGATACATGCATTGATTCCATCATTTAGAGGACCATTTGTATATCCATCTCCACCACATATACCACACTCATCTTTTAAAAAGTTTGGATCAAAACCTGTTTGGCCACCTGTACATTCCCCACAATCATCAATATAAGCTGTACCTCCACATTCACCGGCACAATCTTTATCATCGTTAGGCTCAACAGAAGTATTTCCTCCAGAGCAGACCCCACAATCATCAATATAAGCTGTACCTCCGCAATCATCATTGCAATCAAGAATTAAAGTTCCATTAGGAATTCCCTCGCAGTTATCTAAACAACCCTCATTCCATTCATCGGTTTCTATAGGTGGAATATTATCAGATTCTCCTCCAGGAACAATGCAATCTCCACATTCATCAACAAGTGCAATTCCACGACAGGCTCCAGAACAATCCTCTCCAAAATCATCCCATTCTTCATATTCTCCTGGCTCAGAAGGAGGAGTAGAATCAATAGGATTACCTTGATTATCAAAATCAGGACACCACTTATCACAGAATGCAGGCTGGATACAATCACCATTAGATTGGGTAGCCCTAGGCGCATAATTACATGCAGTAGGAGATGTACAGCCTTCAACGGATGATTCATCACACGAAAGGGTTAATATTAGGATAATTAGTATAATTCTAGTCATTATATAGAAAAATTTTAAGAATAAATTATCTTTTATAACAGTAAAAAAGAGTTTTTATTATATAATAAAAATATGATAAATTACATTTAAAGTAAACCTTTAATTCTATCCGAGAGGTAGGAAAGGTAGAAAAAAAGCTCTTTCCCTTACTAACGTTTATTTAATAAACGTATGTTCTCTCGGTTACATTTAGGTAAATATATGAAAAAAATAAAAGCTCATTTGCAAAATGAAAATGATTTAAAGAGAACGTTAATGCGTATTTCTCATGAAATTATTGAAAAAAATCCAGATTTAAATAAGATAGCTATTGTAGGTATCAGGACTAGAGGCGAGGTAATAGCTCAAAGAATCACTCAATTAATAAGTAAAATAACAAACACCCAGATTGACAATGGAACGGTAGATGTTACATTTTACAGAGATGATTTTAAGAATAACTTTGACTCTCCTAAAATAGGTCCTTCTGATATCAAATTTGATGTGTCTGGTAGAAATATAATATTGATTGATGATGTTTTGTATACTGGCCGTACCATTAGAGCTGCAATGGATGAGATTTTTTCTTATGGAAGGCCAGATTCTATTCAACTTGGGGTATTGGTTGATAGAGGACATAGAGAGTTGCCAATTAAAACTGATTTTGTAGGAAAAAACTATCCTACGTCAATTAACGAGCATATTCATGTCCATATTAAAGAAATTGATGGAGAGGATGAGGTTTTATTAATGGATTATTCGGAATAAAAAGATGAGTATTTTATCAACCAAGCATTTTATTGGTCTAGAGGAAGCTACTAAAAAAGATATAGAGACTCTCATTGATGTAGGTTATATGTTTAAAGAAGTCTTGGATAGACCTATTAAAAAAGTTCCTTCTTTAACAGGAATCAATATAGCAAATTTATTTTTTGAAAATTCTACTCGAACAAAGCTGTCATTTGAGCTTGCTGAAAAAAGATTATCAGCAGATGTTATTAATTTTTCTGCATCTTCTTCGAGTCTTAATAAAGGTGAAACTTTTAAAGATACAGTTCAGAATATTCATGCAATGAAAATTGATGGAATTGTAATGAGACATCCAACTCCAGGATCATGTCTTCAATTAACTAAATATGTTGATTCGGTGATTATTAATGCAGGAGATGGCAGTCATGAACATCCTACCCAGGCAATGCTAGACATAATGAGTTTACATGAAAAATTTGGTAGTTTGTCAGGTCTCAAAGTAGCAATTATAGGTGATATTCTACATAGTAGGGTAGCATTGTCTAATATTTATGGATTAAATAAAATGGGCGCAGAAGTGATGCTTTGTGGTCCTGCACATTTAATTCCTCCGTTTATTGAGGACTTAGATGTATCTGTGAGTCATGATTTAAATGAAGCTTTGGATTGGGCTGATGCTATAAATGTTTTACGTATCCAAAGAGAAAGGATGGGGATTGGCTTAATTCCATCCGTCAGGGAATATAGAAAGTTTTTTGGCATTACTAATAAGCGATTATCTGCTCTTAAAAATAAAATCATAGTAATGCATCCAGGGCCAATGAATAGAGGTGTTGAAATAGACAGTGACGTTGCTGAAGGAGACCACGCTATTATTTTAGACCAGGTTTTAAATGGTGTGGCTGTTAGAATGAGTATTTTATATTGTTTGCTTGGAAATGAGAAAGATATAAAGAAAAATGAGAAAAAATAAAGTATTATCAGGGGAATGGGTTTTATCTAATGGCAAGATTTATGATCCTTATCAGAATAAATTCTTGAAAGGTGATTTATTAATTAATAATGGTAAAATCCATAAAATAGGCACAATAAATAAAAAGAATATAAATGTTATTGATTGTTCTGGAACAATAATAACATCAGGATTTATCGATGTACGTTCTCACTTCAGACAACCAGGATCTGGTTATAATGAAACGATGAAATCTGGTGTTATGGCGGCTATGGCTGGTGGATATACTACAGTGTGTGTAATGTCTGATACAGACAAACCTCTTGATAGCCCTGAAAGCATTAAATATATTATTGACAAGTCAAAAGAACTACCAATATCCATATTACCTATAGGCTCTCTTTCTGTCAATCATAAAGGTAAAGAATTATGTGAATTCGGCCATATGGTTCAGGAAGGTGCTGTGGCATTTTCAGATAGTGAGATTCCTATTAGAAATAGCCAATTCCTAAGATATGCATTGGAATATTGCAATATGTATAATATTCCAATAATAAATTATTCTAAAGATATTGATATGAGTCATGAAGGGGTCGTAAATGAGAGTATTATTTCAACACAGCTTGGATTAAAGGGACTCCCTGATATGTCTGAGTCGACAATTGTTTTTAGAGATTTAATGATAGCAGAAAAGACTCAAGGAAATATCCATATAGCTATGGTGAGTACGAAACAATCTATAGATATAATAAGAGGGTTTCAGAAAAAAGGAGTCAGAGTTTCAGCTGAAGCAACTCCTCATCATATAGTTTTTAATGAAAATGCAGTTTCTCATTATAATACAAATGCAAAAGTATATCCTCCATTAAGGACGGAAAAGAATAGGAAAGCAATTATTAATGCTATTAAAAGCAAAGTGATATCATGTATTGCATCAGATCATTCTCCTCATTCTTCTGAAGACAAAGAAAAAGATATAAAGCATGCTCCTTTTGGTACAATTGGCTTAGAATCTGCTTTTAGTGCATCATATACTGAGTTAATTAAAAATAATCTTGAAGTAACTGATATAATAAAACTATTCACATCAGGTCCAAAAGACGCTTTCCATCTTAATACGGAATTAATTAAAATTGGTAGTAATGTTAGTTTGACAATTATTGACCCTAATAAAGATTGGACATTTAGCGAATCTGACATTTATTCTAAATCACAAAATTCACTAATGTTAGGTATGAAATTTAAAGGTAGAGTTGAGCTTACAATTTCTGGAAAAAATGCCTTTGGATATTTTTAAAATATTTTCTTTAAATATCTTGACATAGTTGAATACTTCCATCTAAATTTATAGGCTATATATTTATTTACTTTTTTAAAGGATGTATATTGAAAACATTTACGCTAAAAGCTAAAGATATTAAGAAAAACTGGTATTTGATTGATGCTAAAGATCAAGTATTAGGCAGATTGTCTACTAAAATTGCTCAATTAATAAGAGGTAAAGAGAAACCTGAATTTACGCCTCATCTTGATATGGGAGACTTCGTTATTGTAGTTAATGCAGATAAGGTAAAAGTATCTGGGAATAAAGGAGAAGACAAGGTTTATTGGCGTCATAGTGGTTTTCCCGGTGGTGGTAAAGAAACTAGCCTGAATGATTTAAGAAATAATTTTCCTGATAGAGTAATTACAAATGCAGTTAAAGGAATGCTTCCTCATAATCGTTTAGGTCGAAAAATGCTGAAAAATTTAAAGGTTTATGTAGATGAAAATCATCCACATAAAGCTCAAGAACCTATTAAGATTGATTTAACAACTTAGGATTATAAAAAATATGGCAAAAAAAACAGAATATTGGTCAGCAACAGGTAGAAGAAAAACTTCTACAGCAAGCGTTAGGTTGAAAAAAGGAAAAGGAAAAATAATTATTAACAACTGTGACTATAATGATTATTTTGGCAGAGATATATCTAAAATGATTATGAAACAACCTCTTGAATTAGCAGAAGCAATTGGCGAGTATGATATATATGCTAACGTTAAGGGAGGTGGTTTATCTGGTCAAGCAGGAGCCATTAGGTTGGGAATAGCGAGAATATTAGTGAAAATGAATGCTGATTTGAGAATTGATTTGAAAAAAGCGGGAATGCTTACCAGAGATTCACGTGAAGTTGAGAGAAAAAAATATGGTCAGCCAGGTGCAAGAAAAAAGTTCCAATTTTCTAAACGTTAGTATTTAATTAATTTAAATTAGGAGTTTATGAATTATATAGAAATTGAAGAATTATTAAAAGTAGGAGCTCACTTTGGGCATCCTACTAGAAAATGGAACCCTAAATTCTCACCTTATATAGCTACCAAAAAAAATGGTGTACATATAATTGACTTAAATGAAACTAATAGATGTCTTAATCTCGCGATTCAAGAGTTAACTAAAATAGTTATAGCTAATGGAAATGTTCTATTTGTAGGTACTAAGAAGCAGGCGAAAGATGTTGTTCAGCAAGCTGCAGATCGATGTGGAATGTATTATATAGTTGAAAGATGGCTAGGTGGTACATTGACAAATTTTGGAACTATAAAAAGAAGTATTAGACGTTTATTTTTATTGGACAAAGAATCCTCTGATTTATATACTAATCTTACTAAAAAAGAACAGCATATGCTAAATAGAGAAAAGCTTAAACTAGCTGATTTGCATAGAGGTATTAAAGATATGAAACATTTACCTGCAGCTCTATTTTTTGTAGATGGTAATCATGAAAGAATAGCTATATCTGAAGCAAAAACTTTAGGGATTCCCGTATTTGGAATAGTTGATAGCAATACTGACCCAACAACTATAGATTTCCCTATACCTGCTAATGATGATTCATTAAAAACTATTAAGTTACTTCTTGATTTTGTTTCAAATAGAATTATTGAAGTTCTTGGTGGAAATGCTCAGTCTGATGAAAAAGATGTTTCGTCTTCTGCTAATGACAAAAATAAAGAAGTTGTAATAGAGGGAAAATAAATATGTCTAATGCAAAGTCAGTAAAGGAGTTGCGTGAATTATCAGGTGCCGGGATGATGGACTGTAAACGGGCTCTAGAAGAAGCTGATGGAAATTTAGAAAAAGCAATGGAAGTTTTAAGAAAGACAGGAATTGCTAAAGCTCAGAAGAAAGCAGGCAGATCTGCTTCTGATGGGTTAATTTTTCCATACATTCATCCAGGCTCAAAGTTAGGTGTTTTACTAGAGATTAATTGCGAAACAGATTTTGTAGCAAAAACAGATGAGTTTCAATCATTAGCTAAAGATATTGCTATGCATATTGCTGCTTCATCTCCAATATCAGTGAGCGCTGAAGATGTTTCTGATACGATACTCGAAAAAGAAAAAGAAATATATTCTGAACAAGCTAGAAATAGTGGGAAACCAGAAAATATAATAGAAAAAATGATTCAAGGTAGAGTTGATAAATTTTATAAAGAAAATGTTCTTATGGAACAACAGTTTGTCAAAGACCCAGATAAAACTGTTAATACAATAGGTTTGGTATCGTCAATATCTCCGAAACATTCAATAACAACAGACTGAATGGGTGATTCATTTAGTTGAGATTGCATTTTACCCATAATTAACGATAAATCTAAGAATGGTTTTAAAACCTTTAGCTTGCTTAAATCTGAGAATGGCATATTTATTGGATTTGATAATTTCCCTTCAGTTAAAAAATCTGATATTTGCCTACATATTCCTACAGAAACGCCCTCTTTAGCTTCAAAGGTAGATGCCCCTAGATGTGGAGTTAATAAAATATTTTTAGATTTAATTAAAGGGCTATTAGAATCTAACGGTTCATTCTCAAATACATCTATTGCAGCGCCTGCAATAATTCCTTTGTTTAACGCTTCTGATAAATCAGATTCATTGATAATACCACCCCTAGCAACATTGATGATTTTTGATGTTGATTTCATCCTAGATAGCCTCTGAGCATCAAATAAATTTTTAGTTGATTCAATAAGGGGAATATGAATTGTGATAATGTCACTGTTTTCCGTTAAATAATCTAAATCTACTACCTCAATCCCATCATCTTCACTAAACATATCCTGGTTGACGTAAGGATCATACCCTAGAATTTTCATATCATAACTAAGTGCCCGCTTAATTACTTCTCTTCCAATCCTTCCCAACCCAATAATTCCTAAAACTTTTGATCTGAGTTCATTTCCAACCAACTTATGTCTATCCCATGAACCTGATATTAATCCTAAATGGCCTAATTGAATATTTCGACTTAAACATGAAATCATTGCCATTGTATGTTCTGCTGCAGATATAGTGTTTCCATCAGGCATATTCATAACTATAATACCATGGTTAGTAGCTTCATCTATATCAATATTATCTACACCAACACCAGCTCGTCCTATTATTTGTAGACTTGATGCTTTCTTAATATCTTCTGATGAAATATTAGTACCACTCCTAACTATCCATCCATGAACATCTGAAATGACCTTGTATAAATCTTTTTTTTCTGGATTAGGCATATTTATGACTTCAATATCTGCCTTTTCTAAAAAATCTAATCCATTTTGAGAAATAGGATCTGTAATTAATACCTTATATATCATTCAACACCTTATCAAAGTCATTTAAATATTCTATTAAATCATTTTTGTAAATATTACCCATATGAGCTATTCTAAATGCTTTCCCTCTTAGGTTGCCATACCCTCTATCCATTCTATAGCCTAAGTCTAATAATTTATCATTGATTTTATTGATATCCCAATTTTGAATATTATTTATACATGTTATAGTCTCAGACCTGCAACCTACTTCAGGAAATAGTGATTGGTTATGAGATGATGCCCAGTTTTGTGTTAAAGAAGCCATCTCTTTATGACGATTCCAGCGATTATCTATACCCTCATCTTGAATAATATCTAAAACTTTTTTTAATGCAAATATATGAGGAATCGATGGAGTAGATGGAGTTTGGCATTTTTGATAATATTTCTCATATGTTAAAATATCTAAGAAATACCCTTTATTATTGATTCTTTCAGATTTCTTTATAAATTTATCTGAGGCACAGAGTATTGAGAAACCTGCTGGAAGCCCCCAAGCCTTCTGAGTAGAAGCAAAGATAAAATCTATACCAAGTTTATCAACTTCAATTTTAATCCCAGCCATTGAACTTACTGCATCTACCAACCACATTACATCTGGATACTTGGTTTTTAATAATTCAGATATTTCAGATAAGTTGCTTTTTACCCCTGTTGATGTTTCATTGTGAACCATAGCAAAAACATCAAATTTACCAGTTGAAAGCATTTTGTCTACATCTTCGACTTTAACTCCAAGTCCCCAATCATAATTAATGACATGAGTTTTAAATCCACATTTATCTGATACTGTTGACCACTTAGAGCTAAAAGCGCCATTTACTGCGTGTAAAATACTTTTTTTTGCACAATTTTTTACACCCATTTCCCATAACCCTGTAGCAGCATGAGAAATTAGATAAATATGATTTTTTGTGTATAGGACTTGTTGTAATCTTTTTGTTAAACCACCTATTAATTCTGATATTTCAGGAGTTCGATGACCTATCTGTGGAGTAGATAATATATCAAGTATATCATCCGATACATGGGTTGGGCCAGGTATAAACAATTTTGGGAAATTTTTCATTATTTTATTTCTTATTAAAATTAACTTTTTGGAACTAAGAATAAATTACAAAAAATAGAGGATGTGACAAACCTTAAAGAATTATTAAATTCTATAGTTTATTATGAGAAAAATAAAAGTAAATGAAATATATTATAGTATTCAGGGAGAATCATCATTATCTGGACTTCCATGTATATTCATAAGATTAACATATTGTAATCTCCGATGCTCATACTGTGATTCAGAATATGCATTTTATGAAGGGAAAGATATGACTATAAATCAAATCCTATCTGAAATTAAAAAATATCACTGTAACTTAGTTGAAGTTACCGGAGGGGAACCTTTATTGCAATCCGGATGTATTGACTTACTCAATGAATTAATTGCTAAAAAATATGAGGTTATGATTGAAACCGGAGGATCACTACCAGTGAACTTAGTTCACAAAAATGTAAAAAAAATAATAGACTTCAAATGTCCATCAAGTAACATGGAAAATAAAAATCTATGGAAAATTCTTGATGATGTTTCTAAAAATGATGAAATAAAGTTTGTCATAGGAGATCAAACTGACTTTAGGTGGGCTCAAAATAAAATAAAAAAATATGAAATTGAAGATAAATGTAATATTTTATTTTCCTGTGTGTTTGAAAAACTTAAATATGAAACTCTAGTAAAATGGCTCCTTGATTCAAATATTAAAGCTCGATTTCAATTACAAACCCATAAACATATTTGGAAAGAAGAAACAAGAGGAGTATGAAAAAAGCAATTATATTATTATCTGGTGGTATGGATAGCTGCGTATCTGCTTCATGTGCAAAAGAAGATGGTTTTGGATTATCATTTCTACATATAAACTATGGACAAAAAACAGAGAAAAAAGAGCTACAATCATTTAATGCAATAGCTGATTTCTTTAATGTTACAGATAGATTGATAATTGATATGCAGTATTTCTCTCAAATAGGGGGATCATCTCTTACTGATTCTAATATAGATGTTGTTAAAGGAAATATTGAAAATAATAAAATTCCAATTTCATATGTTCCATTTAGAAATGCAAATATTCTATCTGCTGCAACAAGCTGGGCTGAAATTATTAATGCTAAGACCATATATATTGGAGCTGTTGAAGAAGATTCATCAGGATATCCTGATTGTCGAAGAAGTTTCTATGATGCTTTTGAAAAGGTGATAAGCGAAGGCACAAGGCCTGATACATCAATACAAATTATATCTCCTTTAATTCATATGAGTAAGAAGGAAATAATATTAAAAGGAATTGAATTAAAATCTCCATTAGAATTGACATGGAGTTGTTATAAAAATGAAAATAGCCCATGTCTAGAGTGTGATTCATGTTTGTTGAGAGAACGCGGATTTAACCAGGCTAACAAAATTGATCCTATTTTAATCTAATATTATATTTACAACTAATACAATATCTAGAACATTTACAAGCCCATCTCCATTAAGATCTGCTGAGCATAACTCTGAAAGATTTCCTGTTCCTAATATATAACTAATCATTAAAACAATATCTAGAACATTAGTGATACCATCACCATTAGGATCACCTATTTCATTATTACATGATGAACCTTCAAATACAAAAATATTGAAATCATCAATAGCAGCTTCAATAATAGAACCTCCAGTTCCATTATCTCCATCAAAAAATTCATCTGATGCTATAAACTTAAATTGAACTTCATTGCTTAGTGATATATAATTTGATAATAAATATTGATTCAATATCCATTCATTGTTTGTTATATTTGAATTTTCAATATAAGTCCAATTATCTCCACTATCATTTGAAACCTGAAATTCAAAATAGTCAGTACTTGGATTATCACCAACATTATTAGAATACCACTTCTCATAAGTAATAACAGCCTCTCCAAATTCAGTCAAATCAAATATTGGAGAAAATAATGTTGTTTGACCACCATCTACATCATCATAACCTACACTATTATTCTGCGTTCCATTCCCAGTTACAAAACAATATAGGCCTTCATCTGAGCTATCATTACCCGGCTGAACAATAACTCCTTCATAATTAGTTTCTGAAGGAATTGCTCTTTCCCATATCCCACTAGATGCATCATCATTGGCTGCACCTACATACCAACCATTTTCAGTATTAAACTGTTCACTAATATATAAAATAGGGTTCCCAACTACAATTGAAGTTGATATGCTGGTAACTATATTATCATTATCATATATATTAACTACGATTTCTTCTATTGTTCCATTTGTAGCAGTAGCACTTAGTTCAAATTGTGCTAAATCATCTAATTCTACTTCAGTTCTTGCATCAATTCCGGATATAATAAAATTATCTTCATCAAATAATATATTATTAGATGATATTATATCAACATAGACATCTCCATTTGAATCACCTAATCCTGAATTATTTATAAATAGAGATAGGAAGTATTGCTCCCCTATCTCAAATGAATTATTTGGAATTTCTAATTCAATATCATACTTAGATCCTACAATTAAGGCTAAAAATTGGTTAGGATACAAATTTTCCTCAGCTAAGGGTAGAATCCGATCTGATTCTGGCCAGAAGCCATCATTTTGATTACCTATCTCAGGAGTATATGCAAAAATACCTTCTTCTCCATAGAACCAATCATCAGCTTCGCCGTTTACAGTATACCCAACTGTTTCAATTCCTGTCCCCATTAAATAATTATTATATTGTGTCATATCTTCACCATACTCTCTAAATATTGACAAGTCTGGCTCTGGAGGTAGTAAGCCTGCTATATATCCAAATGGATGAATCAATAAATTTCCATATGAATGATAATTGAAAGATGCTAAAAAATTATGTTCTTGAACAAAATCTCTAATGGCTTGAGTTTCAGGCTCAGAAAATGAATTAGTCCCTCTATATGTTTGATAACATGGGTCAGGGCTAGAGCCTTGGTCGTCATATCCCCACATATAACTGTAGTTTCTATTTAAATCAATACCATCCCAGTTATTACTATTATTATTATTAGAACATGTTTCTCGATGATTTTTTCTTTGCATACCACCACCATTTGATGCATAATCCTGATTGTACACCAAACCATCTGGGTTTACAAAAGGAATAAACCATAACTCCCTATTATTCAAAATTCCAGATGCTAATATATCAGTGTCATAATTTTCAACTAACCAATACATATAATAGAATAGATTCATATAACTCATTGGTTCTCTTGCATGATGGAGGCCTGTGTAGAGTACTTCGGGTTCATCTTCATCAATATTAGGATTATCACTTAACTTAACAGCATAAATATCTCTTCCTTCAAGCGATTGGCCAATAACGTGTAATGATGAAACTAACTCAGGATATTCACTCGATAATTCTTCTAGATGATCGATAATCTCCTGATGAGTATAATATCCACCCATGGAACCATAATCAAAATCTCTTGATTCAATATTATATAATCTTGATTCATAAAAATTTTGTAAATCTTCATGTATTATATCAAATTGGATACCCGCATCATTAAATCTATCTAACAAACTATTGGAAGCTGCAAATTCAATATATTCTCCTTGTTTATGATATGAATGATCTAATTCAGCTCCTAACTGGCTAATTTGATATATGATTTCTCTTTCAGGGTTATCTATTCTGATTAGTTTATAATTTTCATAAGAAAATATGAAATTAAAAATTATGATTAAATAAAATAAATGTTTGAACACTTTAAATCCTTATCTTATGTTAATTGAGAATTTCATTAACAATTAATATTATATCTAGAATATTGAGCATCCCATCTCCATTCATATCGGCAAGTTGAAATTCTATATTGCTTAATTCTGTAGTTCCTAAAATTCCATTAACTGCTAATACTATATCTAATATATTCACTGTTTCATCTTGATTAATATCTCCAGGTAAAGAAGGACTACCTATTGAATCAAAATCAAAATATCCTGCAATTGGCAAGGTTTCTAATCTGCCTGAATTATCTAATGCCTGAATATAATACTTAATATTTGAATCTACTACTTGAGAAGGAATATTCGCTGTATAACAGTCTGGAATATCTTGGGGACATACCGACATTACTATTTCCTCTGATTCATCCATATCATTTGTCCACCAAATTACTTTAAGTTCAGCCTCTTCTAGACCAGTTTCACTTAAATCATCTATAATAGCATCTACCTGATAATTGTTTTGAGGTAATTCCTGACTATTGATTGGATTATGGAAAATCTGTAACATTTGAAGATCTGGAATACCTTTTGCTCTACAATGAAGAGCATCTGTAGATTGCCATGATCCTGTGAATCCTAAAACTTCATATCCTGGAAGAGCTTCCTGATATACTGCTAATGCATCATCATCCCATCCACTATTCATTATTGGAACTAATACTTTATTATTTAAAATTATCGAATTAGTATATGGCTGATTTGAAGGAGTATATACTCTAAATATTTCCCATGGATCCCCATAGCTAGTCGTTGTATTCTCAAAATAATCGACTGCTTCCTCAATCTCATCATATTGAGCATGTGATGTAGCCACAGATCGTATCAATACTTTGTTTGGAGATAAATATTTTGACCAACAATCAATATGATCAATATATGTATTATTAGGGTCTTCTATTGTATGATATGTATCTATTCCATAATAATCCAGCATTTCTACATGTATTTGCGTATTTGACATTGAATTCTCTTCATAAATTAGAGTAGTAGATGCGCCCATTCCAAGGCCATCAGTCATGTAATTTCCCCCTGCAGTAATTATATCACTTGCATAATATGGAGTATCTAAATAATCTGACATTTTTTGTGGAGCATCATTATCATTCGGTCGTGGTCTATTATATGTAAAATCAACGACTCCAACATCTCTATTCCCATCAACTGCCCACCACGGGCCATAATCTCGTGTCCAATATGAATCTGTTGATCCAGTGATAAATTCAACATTACCCATATCAACACCTGCATTATTCATGGAATTATATGCTGAATTTTGTGAGCTTGATGAAACTAAACAATAAACTATTAAGTCTTCTGCCATTTCAGCAATAACAGATGTTGAAATTCCAAATGGATATCTAATTAGTACTCCTTCCATTCTCTCAAACTCTGCGATGTTTCTTACTGGAGGAGGTGGAGGCGGGGTATTTCTTCCCATTTCATCAATAATGTACAGATTATTTAGTTCTGAGTCAGAAAACCCAATAGGCAATTCTTCTTTATCAAACGAGAACAATATGGTCGGTATAAGTAAAAACAGGTAAAACATAATATTCCTTATATATATAATCTGTTATAAGATAATAATAAATACAGATTTTATTATTTTTATTTATGTAACAACTTGTTAATCAATATCTAATGAATTTAGACACTCAAGAACTATTTCAGAAACTGGTCGGTCATCATCATCAGAAATACAATCTGGATTATTAACTAATATCAATTCAGAATATGCAGATTCAAAATCTTTAAGTCTGACATGCGTTTGAGCACGTAAAATCCGAATTTTAATAAAGGTAACAGTTGGATCATGATTGAAAATATATTCGGAGTTACATTGACCAAGCAATGTGTCTGAAATAGCTATAGTTTCATTAGAATAATCTACCATAGAGAACCAGTTGGTTGAATCCAAACCATAATCGTAGAATCGTCTAGATGCTTCTAGAGCTTGATAACTACTATTATAGATTCTTCCAGTTAATAGATTTTGACATAACACAGAACAATCATCAATATTTATAGGTGGACATGAATCAGTATGATATTCAATTGCAAGATCTAAGTATTGATTGGAAATATCTCTTTGATATTCTCTATCAGAGAAGTTACTAGAACCTTGTATTGTATTAGCTTTATATATAGAATTCCATGCAAGTCCAACATATGCTTCCACAAAGTATTGGGAAGTATTATTAAGAAGTACTGTAGAGAATAAATCATGGGCCCTATCATGCTCCCCATCTTCAAATTGTTCCCAACCATCTAGTACATAGTAGATTCCATCCAGGGGACTTGTTTTTTCTACTAGCTGATTGCACCCAATAAATATGAAGAAGGATATTATAAATATTTTTCTCATCATTTTATAAGTGTAACCTTTCTTATGTATGATTGATTCTCATTTGATATCTTAACAAAATAAATACCAGAGCCAACAGATACTCCCTGGTTATTGGTTCCTCTCCACTGAACTGAATGATAACCAGGAGTCATCTCTTGATCAAATAATCGAGTAACTCTTTGCCCTAAAATATTATAGATATCAATCTTAATATTTTGCTTAATATCAAGGTCATATCGTATAGTTAGAATAGGATTAAATGGATTTGGATATAAGGTTACTAATTTAAATTCCTCAGGTATTGGATTTGGTGCATCTGAATCATAAAAAACTGAATAAATGCCTCCTCTTATAATATCTGCAGTTATTTTACTATCTATTATATCAGTATTTAATTCAACCCACTCACTCTCATCTTTATACCTAACCTTATACTTCCAAATGTCATCATTAATATCAATATTATCAAATTCTACTTTAATTGGATTGGAAAAATTTTGATCATAAGGGGCAATATGATATTCCGATGTAAGCTGAACAATATCAGAAGAATCAAAAAAATTATCTTGTGCAAAAAGTACTATTCCTGTTTGTTTGTCTACGGAACTTGGTGTTGAATACATCGAAAATAAACTATCAGAAGAACTAATATATTTAGCTAATCCATCTTCTAGAAATTGAAATACAATGGTTTTTTCTGTTTTTCCTACATTTTCGACTAAATCTCTTACTTGAAAATTATAATCTATAATTCCAGTATTAATAAATGTAGAGGATAAATGGAAATAATAGTCATCAATCTTATGAGGAATTCTATATAGCAATGTATCACTAAAGTCTATCCATATATTAGCTACATTTTCTATGGTCTTCTCTGATGTCTTGAAATAGAGATCATAATATTCATGATATAAATCATTCCGAGCAAACGAATATTCTGCAGTAGGAACCTCTAAATCAACAATAACCTTTCTATCTGATATAGTAGTATTAGTTAAATCATGGTTATAGACATCTCTCGAGTAATTTTGAGTTACAATATTCCATTGATATGGAGTAAATCCCGTTGTATCTATATATAAAGTCGTATCATAAGGGGAATCATCAAATACAAACGTATCTAAATATGCTGGGAATATAGAATTCATAGCTATATTAACAAAATACGATGTATCATTTAAAAATAAACCATTTATATATTCAGCGCTATCTTTATACAAATCAAATAGAACATATGTGTAATCTGAACTATCCGAAGTCATTTCTAATCTGTAATAAGTATTAAACAGAGTATCTAGATTGGTAGTTAAATAAGTATCTAGATCTAAAGAGTCATTTCTTTCCCATGAGAATCTCATTTCTTCAGGAATCTGAATGTCTGGAGCAAAATCTTGATATGGTAATCTAAAATATTCTATAGATGTTGTATCTATAAAAAATGTAGTTGAGTCTATTGCATATTCATGAGGCTTAGAATAAACTATAAAATCTTCTGCCTTATCACTAGTTTGTCTTACATAAATATAACTGTTATCAACCTGAGATGTATCTATTCCAGAATATTCTACTCCACCTTCATCTGATATATTAAAATAAATATATCCTACTCCATTATGATTATCATTTAATTCAAATGAAAGATGTGCTTTGGTTGTATCCGTTTCATCTATAGTTAATGCTGGCGGTGTTTTAAATAAAACATTATTAGGAGCATTGAAATCTAATCCCTTTAGTTCATTCCAAAATTTATCATATGTAGTTATAGAAAAATTTAAATCCTTGTGTTGAAAGGATTCGTTGGGTGGACCAGGGCTAATATTAGTAATCCAATTATCATATATTACTTGTCCATCATCTTCATCTAATGCTCTAGGAGCACTAACTTCATAACTTGGAGGGTCATTAACTGGAAGAACTTTAATATAAAAAATCTGAGGCTTACTCTCATCTACACCAATCTCATAATTTTCATTATCTAAATAGTTAACTGTTGTTCCTCCATCATCCTGTACTGTTATTGTAACCTCGCTTAAACCATTATCATTCTCTGATACATGAAAATTCAAATCATAATCATTAATAATTTGTGGATCACTACTAAATGTCCATACCGTACTATTAGTATCAGCATCATTAATATATGATATATTGTAATTTAAATTTTGATAATCTTCTAAGATAGTAGTACCACTAACATCTGAAAAATTAACCCAATTTAAAGTATCAAATACACCATGATCCTCTAAAATGGTGATTGTATCTCCAAGCAAAGAAAATACGGGAACATCATTAACAGGTACAATTTTTAAATAAAAAGTTTGTTCCCAATCATTATCATCTCCATTTCCTGTTTCTTCGCCAACTCCATCATCTGTAGCTGTTACTGTAAATTGTTGTTCTCCATTCCAATCTAATTTAGGAGATATTTGGATACTCCCTTCATTCTGGTCAAAGAGTAATTCTGCAAAATTAATACTAGAAGGGTTAATAGAATATGTTACTACTTGCGATGTCTCATCATCTGGCAGGTGCCCTGGAATTGAAAATCCTAATTTTATATCATTACAATCACAATCCTGAAAATCTTCTAGCACTTCAATAGTATCAATAATACTACCACTCTCATCATTTTGATCCTGTATCGTAAATTCAGGAGCATCATTTAATGAACCTACTTCTATTCTTACTGTTGCATTATTAGATATAGTTTCCCCATCGGAAAGTATATAATTAAATTCAATAAAATTATTTGTACCCACATTATCATCCATAGATGGATAAAAATCAAACGATCCATCATAATCAACCTTTAATGAATCTCCCCATACTGTAGAAAAATCTGCACAATCATATATTAGCTCAATAGAATTGTTGCAAATCGTTTCCACCCAAATAGAATCTAAATCTTTGTCATAATCAGTAGTGGTGTCAGCAACATTATTACTGATTAATCCATCAAAAATGTCAATATTTAAAGGAATATCTTCAAATGTGAAGTATAGAGTATCATCTAATGCTACTGGTGCAGTATTATTTACCTGAACCCAACTTGTTGTATCAGTAAAGTAATCATCTTCCGGATTTGAAACAAATCCTACTCCATTATCAAAAGCTTTTACAATTGATCTAATATATTTATGAGCTTCATTATTAGTAATAATATAATCTATACTATCAGCATGAAATTCTCCTATATCATACAAACCCTCAATATTTGTCCAATCACCATCACATACATCGCATTCATCTCTATCAACTTCATTACCAGTACAACTACCACCTTTACATAAAAAGTCTCCATCTATATTATTAGCAGCCTGCCATAGGTATTCATACCCAATTATATTAGATGTGCCACTCATGTCTGTATCAATAGTATCAATCCAAGTTCCATGGTACACACTAATCAATGAATCAACCTGTAATTCAAAAGGTTCTATTAAAACAGATGGATGATCTAAATCAATTTGAGGGTGATCAGCTAATTCACTAATCGTCAAATCAAATGTTCGAGTATAAATATTAATATCACCATCTCCAATTTCTTCTCCATCGCCACTATCAGTTGCTTTAACTATAAAACTTGCTTGACCATTGCCATGAGGAAGCATTTCAAATGTTATCTCTCCTAATGGCCCGATATCTAAGTTCACAAAAACTTCGCCATTCGCATTTATTGCCTCTTCTGGTTCTATGCTGAAAACAATAGATTGGTCATTCTCATTTTCAAGAATTGAATGTCTTATTGGAATAATTGAAATAGTGTTTGGATCTGAAAAATCTTCATTTCTAATTATTTCTTCACCATTTGCAAGTTGAGATTCAGCATGAAATAAATTGAAGAATGGGGGATCATTTAATGGAGTGATTATTACATTAAAAGTTTGAGGAATACTTTCATCAATTCCATCATTTGGGGTTCCTGCTAAATCTGTAAGAATCATCTCAACAGTAGATTCTCCATTCTCATTCGCAGCCGGTGTAAATGTAAGAGTTCCATTATCATCTATATATGGTTGCACTGAAAATAAATCGGGGTTACCTAAATCTGTTAGTACAAACTCTACTTCTTGAACATCAGCACTATTAGACAATGGATCTCCATCATCAATATCTTTAGCAAAATCTAAAAATGTTTGTGTTCCAGAATCTTCATAAATAAGAATGTCATCACCTATAGTTTGATCTTCTAGGTCTATAGAAAATGTCGGCGCATCATTAACGGCATTAATGATAATTTTAAATGTATAAGGTTCACTGGTAGCTATATTTGCTCCAACATTACTTCCATCATCCTCCAAGA
The DNA here is from genome assembly GCA_000405805.1 of Fidelibacterota bacterium SCGC AAA003-L08. Lineage (GTDB taxonomy): Bacteria > Fidelibacterota > Marinisomatia > SCGC-AAA003-L08 > D37C17 > SCGC-AAA003-L08. The sequence continues at coordinate 20,348 of ASPJ01000007.1, read as the reverse complement.
CAACTTCTACTTCAATTTCTCCATTCATATCTTCTCCTGGAGTAAAAGATAATTCCCCTGAGAATGGATTAATTTGGGGTAAATCAATAAACATATCATCCGCTCCATGTTGTACATTAAGAATGAATTCATATTGTTGGTCTAATTCTGGGTCGCCATCATCTATATTTAATGCCCACGCACCATTAGAATTAAATGATCCATTATCTTCATCTATAACAATATCATCGCCCCCATCAAATAAAGGAGGATCATTAATTTCCGTAACATCTATAGTGAATTGGAAAGGTTCAGAAGTATCAAATTCTGAGATTTCTAACTCTGAATCATAATTATCAGTTCCTCCATTATCTTTTAAAACAACTACTATATCTGAAGTTCCATTAGCATTATCTGCTAATTCAAATGTAAGTATTCCTAAAAATGAATCAATGCTGATAATTGGACCAGATCCATCATTATTAAATAATGATTCATTTGATATGGATTCTATTAAAAATTCTAACTCTTGAATATCTTCCTCATCACCATCATTAATTGATGATGGGTCAGCCCATGGATCTATAACTATATTTTCCTGATTTTCATTGGCAAATACATTTCCATTGCCTACTTTTTTATGCATGCTAAATGATGGAGCATCATTCCGAGGAAGTATTTTTATCCGAATTAACCCTGGATCTGCTGATGTATACTGAAAATCAGAAACTCTATAAGTAAAATCTACAAAAATTTCATCTACCATATAGAAATTAATATTAGAAGCTGGTTCAAATTCTACTTCTCCTGTATTTTCATTTAACGTTATTAAACCATGATTTTCATTGATATCGTCTTCAATAGAAAATGTTACATCATTACCATCTGGATCTTCAACATAAGCGGATAAATTAAATACATATAGTGAGTCTTCATATGAAGACAATTCAACCCCACCTAAATAGTCTATTAAAACATATGGAGGAAGATTGTCCATTTTTACAAAAATAGAATAAGCTGAATCTGATTGGGTAGATGGATATGGAAGCCCCCATCCATCATCTATCGCAATCACTTTACTTCTTAAATAATTGTCTGCATCATCACTAGAAATATCATATATATCTGATATTGCTCCTTCAATATCTGTGATAGTGCCGGTTATACAGTCTGCTTCATCCTCTTCTGCACATCTTTGCCATTGATATTCATGAATTATTACTGATGTTGGACCACATTGCTCATCGATTATATCATTCCATAAACCATCTGTAGTACTTAATGAAAGTGCATCTTCACTAAAGCTTATAATTGGGAGAACTTCCTGAGAAGTTACAGGGTCTTCATTAACAGGAGGATCATTTCTCTCCTCCATATCAATGCTGATATTTATTGTATGAGTTTCTTCTGTTGAAGCTACGGAATAATTACCTAAATCATTAGCCGTAATCTGTAAATTTGCAAATCCACAAAAGTCTTGATTCCCTATAATATCTAAATTTTCGATAGCATTGTTGACATCATTTAAAGTTCCTGTAAAAATCATTGAGTTATTTTCAAATCCATTACCAGAGGTAAAATTTATTCCATCCACTGGAAGCTGTAGCGAGACTTTGCAATCTGGACAATCAATTGCTAATTCTAGGTTCCCATCTCCTTCATCAATATCTACATCTTCAACTGAAATATTCTCAATATTAAATAATGAATCTTCAAATGCTGAAAAAGAACTTGCACTGGTAATAAATGGGGCATCATTTATGGCCTCTATACTAATATTAATATTCTTGATATCTTCTAGCTCTTCATCTCCAACATTACCCATATCATTAAGCCTTATCTCTAAAACATCAATACCATTATAATCATCCTCAGGGATATAATGCAAATTACTAATGGAAGCATTTAATACATCAAGAGTTCCTCTATACTGCATATTATTTGCAGTAGCAAAACAATTTCCTCCTTCCAAACAGATGATATCATCTGTTGAACTTAATTCTAAATTTCCATTTGAAACAGTTAGCTCTAATATCATCTGTAAATTATCTACATCTTCATCACTAAGGACTATATCTGTTAAATGAAAATTATTTTCATCTTCATCAATAGTATAATCATCACTCGCTGTAATTAATGGAGGGTCATTAACATTGTTTATTTCTACATTAATAATTTTACTATCTGTAAGTTGAATTGGATTGTCTCCATCTTGAATTCCATTATTACCTAAATCATCTACAGAAATAATTATTTTACCATCTATTCCATAATAATTTCCTTCGGGATGAAATATCGATCCTGAAAGAGCATTATTAAAATCCGTTACAGAAGCAGTAAAAACCATAGATGCATCTTCAACTCCATCCCCAATAGAATAATTAATTGACCCTGTGTTTGGAGATAATGATAGTGTTCCCTTTTCAACAGTGATTTGAAATTCTAAATTAAAATTGTTTGGCCCTGTTGGTTCTGAATCAACATCTTGGATAGATATTTCAGTTATAGTTAAATCAAGATCTTCATCTGTTAATAGTGTCTCTGGAGCAGATAATACTGGGGCATCATTAACCCCAGTTATATCAATAACTAATTCAGCAATATCACTGAGACAATTATAGCATGTATCAACGACTGTATAACCGTCATCTAATCTGATGGGAATTGTTATCTGTCCATAATAATCATTATTAGGAACAATGGTCGTCAACCCTGTTAATGAATAATTAGCATAAGTTATAGGATCTAAATCAATATCTTCTTGTTGAATAATCAATGTAAATGAATCATCATCTGTATCACTAGCATCTATATAGTCATCAATACTAGTATAATCAAGGGTACTGGAACCATCTTCAATAATTTCATAACCTGTAGTGGTATTTGTTATATCTGGTGGAGTATTATCATTAACAACTGTAATCACTATTGGATCTGAAATAGACGATTCTCCATCTAGGACTTGAAAGGGATCCTGAGCTTCTAAAGTAATAGTAATTTCAGTCGATTCTGTATTGCCACTAATTATAGGTGCTGTAATAATGGGGTTTAATGTACTTGGATTATCAATGGTTAGAATTTCATTAGGAATAACTACATAATTCCAATTGTAGGAAATATCATCTTCATTGCCATCACCATCTACATCATCAACATCATTATATTCATCTAAAATAGACCCAAAAAGATTAATTTGTTCGCCATCTACAACAATATGATTCAATCCTATATCTGCTTCATTAATTGCAGAAATGGATATAGATGGAATTGTGTTTTGTTCATCTAATTCAAGAGTTAATTCTAATTCTGAATATGTCTCATACGGGTCTTTTCTTCTAAATGTAAATGTATATATACCCTCCGCTAATGATACAGCTGGAGAGATAATAGTTCCTTCATCATTAAGCCAAAGAAATGATGGTAAATCAGTGTCTGGCTGATCACAATTTGCAAACTCAATATATGTATATAATAATACATTAGTTTCTTCTCCAGGTATACCATTGTCATTAGGAACTCTTAGAGCCTCATTATCTATTTCCTCATCCCATATTCCATTCCCATTTACGTCCCATGTATCAAAAAGGGTAGTCAAACATGCAACTGGAGCATCATTTTCTTCAGTTATTGATAAATTGATAGTATCTATATCTGATTGTCCATCATCACATGGGACAATTAATTCGACTCTATAATCTGCTAGACAATCAGTCCATGTATTATCTGGGTTTAAACTTGTATAACAATGAATGTCTTCTATAGGGATTACTCCATTAAGAGTATATGCTAATGTATCTTCAGGTAGATGATATATTTTCCATTCAAACTGACCAAGATTATCTCCAGTTGTCCCACTTCCATCAAAAGTAATATCTCCACCAGGACTACCATCATGATCTAATATAATATTCAAATCACCACCAGCATTTGCAGTACATGATTGTGAATAAACAATATTCACAATTAATAAAATAATTAATATATTTAAAAATTTATTCAATCTAGTTCAATTCTCTCATTTATACAGAATTTGGCAATGTATAATATTAACAATTTTCCGATTGAAATTAAAGGAAGATATTATCAAAATGTAAAGTAACATCTTGTAACCTGGTAAGAAATGTGTATTATATCACAATTTTAGAATATTTATTATTGATGTAATCTATCAGAAATGGTTTGGATAGTCTCTACAAATTTATCAACATCATGTTTGATAGTAAATACATCATCCACTTCATGATAAATATCAGAAGGGTAAAACTCAGGACTGAAATCAATCATGAAGTTTGATTCAAGCTTTAATTGATAAGCTCTTAAAATCTCCTGTTTTTTAACTTTAGAACGAAGGGAATTGATTAAAAAATTGATTTGACCATTAGTGGTAAGTTCAAATAATGGAAGTATCCCAAAATCATCAGTTTTACATTTAAAACGCATAGTACCCTGTCCATCACCTTTTCCCCATTGCACTATATCTGCATGATCTTCTGAAAATTTAACTAAATCTAATGCAATATTAGATATATGAGGAGGGCATTCTGTTTTTGTCTTTTTGATAAAAGTATCTTTATCCCATTTAGTCATAACCCTATTCCCTGAAATCTATTTAATATTAAAGACCTATAATTTAGGCTATTTATTTTGAATAGTTAGATACTTTATCTAATTTAGTTAAGATTGTTTTTGTAATTGCTTCTGAGGTAAGACCAAAATATTCTGCAACATCTTTTCCTGGAGCTGATTCTCCAAATGTATTAATCCCTATATTTAGACTGTTTAATATAGAATTCCCAGTATATTTTTCCCATCCCTGAGTTATTCCTGCTTCAATAGATATTTTGAAACTTGAATCATGAATTATATTTGCTCTATAATCTTCAGGTTGCATATCAAATAATTCCCAGCAACCAAAGTTAACAACTCTAATATTAAATTGATCTTTCAAAGCTGCTTTTACATCTAATGCTAAAGAAACTTCTGATCCTGAAGCAAAAATACTAATTTCTGGACTCTCTGTATCATAATCGCTAAGAATATAAGCACCTTTTCTAAATTCTTCAGCAGAAGGATATGTGTTTCGATCCAATACCGGAAGACCCTGGCGAGTTAAAAGAACTGCTGATGGAAGTTCTGACTGTTCAAAAGCTATTTTAGATGCTACTACAGCTTCATTAGCATCACCTGGTCTTAATACTAATAGATTAGGGATGGCTCTGCATGCCATTATATGTTCTATTGGCTGATGTGTAGGTCCATCTTCTCCAACATATATAGAATCATGTGTATATTCTGAAATTACAGGTAATTTTTGAAGAGCTCTCATCCTTAATGCAGGTCTCTCATAATCTGAGAATACAAAAAATGTTGCCCCAAAAACTTTTAAACCCCCATGTTGTGCAATTCCATTATTAATAGCACCCATAGGGAACTCTCTAACTCCATATGCAAAGTTTCTACCAGATTTATTATTTTTATTAAAATCTTCAACTTTCTTTGCAAATCCAGCCGTAACATTAGATGGCTCTAAATCTGCTGATCCACCTACAAGTGTTGGATGAACATCAGCTAAAGGCTCAATAATTCCACCCCATACTTTTCTTGTAGCAATCATTTCTCCTGGCTCATAAGAAGGCCAGTTCACATCTTGAGGAACTCCTCCGGACATAGCAATATCCCATTTTTGACGAAAATTTGAATCATTCAGGGCATTCCTTAAGGAATTTTCCCATGCAGCTACTTCCTGCTTTGCAAAATCAAAACCTTCTCTAAAATGATTTAATACATCTGCAGGTAAATAAAAAAACTGTTCAGGATCTAGTCTAAATTTCTGTTTCGTAGCAGCAATTTCTTCTGGAGGGAGTGGAGCTCCATGAGTTTCATGATTTCCTTCCATATTAGCACAACCATGAGCCATAGTAGTTGTTCCGATAATAACAGAAGGTTTAGATATTTCCATCTGAGCCAAACGCAAAGCATCTCTGATGGCAGATCTATCATGTCCATCAATCTCTATAACATGCCAGTTATTTGATTTATAAAAAGCAGCGTAATCTGTTGAGTCTGATCTTGATACCTTTCCCGAAATTTGCGCATCATTGGAATCATAATATGCAATCAATTTTCCAAGCCCATAATGACCTGCAATCGCAATTGCTCCTTGTGAAACTGGCTCTTGTATATCTCCATCACCATGCAATACATAGGTGTAATGATTGATAATGTCCTTGCCAAAATTTTCTTGTAAAATACTCTCTGATATTGCCATACCTACAGCGTTACCTATGCCTTGTCCTAGTGGCCCTGTAGTAGCTTCTACTCCAGGAGTTAACCCTCTTTCCGGATGACCTGGAGTTTTAGACCCGAATTGTCTAAAAGATTTTAAATCTTCAATATCTAACCAGCCAATGAATGTTAATATTGTATATAATAATGCAGATTCATGACCAATAGATAAGACGAATCTATCCCTATCAAACCAATCTGTATTTTCAGGATCAAACTTTAAAAAATCTTTAAATAATACGTATGCAAAATCAAATGAAGATAATGGTCCACCCGTATGACCTGAATTAGCATTTCTTACAGTATCCATTATCAATGCTTTACCAACATTTATAGAACGTTGTTCTAAATCCATATTAGGAATCTCCTTAACATTAACTATTTAGTACTTGAGGAAACATTTAAATTTAGAAAAAACAATTAATCTTTTTATAAAATTTTTATTATTAAATTTTATTCTATTAATTAAATCAATATTTAATATGAAGATTGAACAAATCATATAAAAAGTAATAATGAAAAATAATCAAAAAGCTGGAATTTATATTCATATCCCATTCTGTAAAGCAAAATGCATTTATTGTGATTTTTACTCCGTAGCTGATAGAAATGATGAAATTCCTGAGTTTATAAACTCCATATGTAAAGAAATTAAATTATTTTTTAAAGAAAGAGCATACCCTTGGAAATTTGATACTATTTTTTTTGGAGGTGGAACGCCTTCTTTACTAAAAGCATCTTCAATAGAATCTATACTAAATAGTTTAAGAGAATATATTGATTTAAGTAATATTAAAGAATTTACAATTGAAACAAATCCAGGTGAAGTCACTGTTGACAAATTAAAAGATTTTATATCTATTGGAGCAAATAGACTATCATTAGGCTTTCAGACTTTCGATGAGAAATTGCTATCTTTTTTAGGTAGACTTCATTCTCCAGAAGACTGTATTAATACATATGATAATGCTCGAAAAGCAGGTTTTGACAATATTAATGCTGACCTTATTTTTGATATACCCGGACAAACAATGAAACGATGGAAGAAGGATTTATCAAGGCTAGTTGACTTAGATCCTGAACATATTTCTACCTATTCGCTTACTGTAGAGGAACAAACGCAGCTATTTAAACTAGTCAAGTCAAAAAAAGTAATTATGCCCAGTGAAATTATAGATATTGATATGTATACATATATGCTAGAGTTTTTAAAGATAAAAAACTACATTCAATATGAAGTATCAAATCATTCTAAGGGAGGTTATAGATGTAATCATAATATGCATTATTGGAAAAATGATCCATATATTAGCTTTGGGCCCTCTGCACATAGTTATGATTTGAAAAAAAGATGGTGGAATATGGATAATCTAAACCTATATACTCAAGCAATCAATAATAATGAACTCCCAATTAAGGATAAAGAATATTTGACTAAAAAAGATTATTTTAATGAACTTATTTTCAATGGACTTCGAATGCATGATGGAGTAAATGTTAAAAAACTCTCCAAATACTATAATAAATCCATAGAAGCATATATAAAATTAAATACAGAGAAGTGGAATGGACTAAATTATGAAAATGGTTTTTTCTTTCTAGATGATAATGCTAGATTACTTGCAGATGAAATTGCATCAGATCTTTTTATATAAATATTTATGAATTCAACACAAAAAATAACAGATTTTAAATTTCAACACTCTTTAAGAACAAGATGGATAGATTTAGATGCATTTCGACATATTAATAACGCCGTATATTTAAGTTATATAGAAGATGCTCGATTAGAGTTGCTGAGTCGATGGAAAATTACGCAAGATGGAAAATCTGTCATTGTAGCGTCTGTAACAATAGACTACTATAAACAGGTTCTTCACCCTACAGAATTAATAATAGGCCAAAGAGTAAGTCGAATTGGAAATAAAAGTTTTGATATCACTTCTATTGTATTCAATAAAGATACACAAGAATCTATATGTCAATCAGTAATAACTATTGTTTGCTTTGACTTTAGTTCCAACAAGACAGTATTAGTCTATAATGAAATTAAAAATGACTATGGAAAATAAATATCCAATTTTATATTCATATCGCAGATGACCCTATGCAATCCGTGCCAGGATGGCACTGGCATATTCAGACATCAAAGTTGAAATTCGAGAGATCTCATTACGAGATAGACCAACAGAATTATATAAAGCTTCTGACAAAGGTACTGTTCCAGTGTTAATCACTCAAAACAACCAGATAATTGATGAAAGTCTAGAAATAATGATATGGGCCTTAAAAAATAACTCTAGTCAACGATGGTTAAGTGAAGATTCTAATAAAGAGATGGAATTGATTAAGGAAAATGATACAACATTTAAGAAATGGCTCGATTGTTACAAATACCATGACCGATATCCCGAAAATCCAAGAGAATATTATAGAGATCATTGTGGTAATATTTTATCTAGATATGAAGAAAAACTAAATAAAACAAAATACTTTTTAAGAGATGAAATTAGTATTACTGATATTGCGATTTTTCCATTTGTGAGACAGTTTGCAAATGTTGACTATCAATGGTTTGAAAATAATTACAAACTATTAGCTGATTGGCTAAATAATATGCAAGCATCTAATCTATTTCTTAGTATAATGACTAAATACAATCTATGGGATAATAAAAATTATCCTATAATTCTTGATTATAATTAAAAATTGCTATAAAGGGTAACTATGAAAAAGATATTACTATTAAGTTTATTTTTATTTAACTGTGATGAAGATGAAAAAAATCAAGAGTCAATTATTCAGGGCTGCATAGACTTCGATGCATGCAATTATGATATTAATGCTACACTAGGTCTAGATAATGAATTTTGTGAATATGCAGAAGAATGTAAAGATTGCGATGGGAATTGTTTGAATAGCGATAATTGTACAGAAGATTGTTTAGGAGAATGTGGTGGTAGCACTGTATGTTTAAATATATACGATGTTTGGAAACAAAATGATCCTCTTACAAGAGATTCAAATGGATATTACCATTTTGGATATAATCCAACAGGCATGTCTGACAGTGATTATGGTACTGTGAAATATTTAACTGAACAACCCCTAACTAGAGTCTTTTGGACAAGCCCTGATTCATTTTTTGTTTACTATATGGATGAATGGTTTGGCGATCCTATTATTAATTATTCTACATATTCAGGAGATGATGGATATGGACAGCAATTATTCTACGTATACGCACCCTTTGTTGGTGATACATTAACAATTTACGGATATATAGATTCAGATATTATTGATACGGTATTTGTCATAGTTGAATAAATATTGAATAGTCCTGTCATGTTGATAATGGTAACAATAAGACTAATATAATCATTTTTCATTTAGATGGAAGAGAAACAATTGATTTAGTTTCTCTTCCTTTTTTATAGATTTAATTTCCTAATATAATATCAACTAGTACAACTACATCAAGTATATTTAATACAGTATCCTCATTTACATCACCAGCCCAAGCTTGATAATCACTTGATTCATCAATTAATAGAATGAAATTGATTAATGATACAATATCTACTACATTAACTTCACTATCTGAAGAAACATCTCCAAGTAAACTTACATTAATAAATCCTCCCTGAGTATTAACTGAGAGAGCGTTTCCTACACCATCCGATACAATAGCATCTTGGATATCTAATCCTACTTGTGACCCCCATTCTGAATCAGCACTTAATTCATAGGTTATATTTGCAAAATGAACAGAAGATTCTGTAGCATCTAATTCACAGCCTTCAAGACTAAATAATATGCCTATTAAAAATCCATTAACATCATTGAAGTTTGCTTCAAAACAATCTTCTACAATAGAACTAAGCTCTATACCTGTTGCCCAATCAGGAGAATCATATATTGTAAATTGAATTCCACCAATTGGAACAGATGATTCATAAAATAATGGAGCTGTAGCCCCATAAAGAATTCCTTCTCCTGGCATGTCTCCTATGATTGCTGTTGTTTCACCAACTGTTAAAGATACTGTGCCATCATTACCCCCATCATCGCCTCCATCATCACCGCCATCATCACAATTTGCTTCATCTTCACAATCAGCACAATCACACCAATCTACATCGCATTCCCAAGCACCCGGGATACAAGAACCATCATTACATGTGAATTCACCATCACTACAACCTTCATCTCCACCATCATCACCACCTGAATCACCCCCATCACTCGCTTCATCACAGTCACCTCCATCATTATCATAACAGGATAAATCACATCCCCATGGTTGATCTTCACAATCAGTATACCCATCTCCAATCCATCCTTCTAAACAACAATCACCATCTCCGGAACAATCATCAACATATCCTTCACCACATTCTTCATCACCACCATCATCACTGCCACCATCATCACTCGCTTCATCACAATCACCTTCATCATTATTAAATTCATCACAATTATAGTATATGCCATATTCACCCTCATCACAAATACCATCACCTACCCAATCTTCATAACCACAAGCTTCTTGACCTTCACAATCAAAGAAATCACATTCTCCAGCACCATCATCTCCACCTGAATCACCTCCATCATCAGCACCATCATCACAATTTTCCTCATCTTCACAATCAGCACAATCGCACCAATCTACATCGCATTCCCAAGCACCCGGGATACAAGAACCATCATTACATGTGAATTCACCATCGCTACAACCTTCATCTCCACCGCCATCATCACTCGCCTCATCACAATCACCTTCATCATTATTAAATTCATCACAATTATAGTATATGCCCCATGTGCCATCATCACAATAGCCATCACCTACCCAATCTTCAAAATCACAGGCTTCTTGACCTTCACAATCAAAGAAATTGCAATCACCACCATCATCGCCTCCAGTATCACCTCCATCACTCGCTTCATCACAATCACCTTCATCATCATTATCAGCTGAATCAGGATCTAAACATGTTGAACAATCACCGCCATAAACTGCACAGTCATATGTAGTAGTCACACAGTCACCAGGACAACAATCACCAGAGTCATAGCCACAATCAGCATTATTATTACTGTCATCACACCAGCCATCACCTAACCAATCTGGGTTACCACCAGCACCTTCACAGCCTCCAGTATCACCTCCAGTATCACCTCCATCACTCGCTTCATCACAATCACCTTCATCATTATTAAATTCATCACAATTATAGTATATGTCATATTCACCATCATCACAAATACCATCACCTATCCAATCTTCAAAACCACAGGCTTCTTGACCTTCACAATCAAAGAAATCACAACGATTTGTACTATTGTTTGCTAAATTCAATCGGTATGTTACTCCTCTTTTAATAAGATGGTTTCTCATTAATATATTATTATTGAAAGATATTTTTGATTTGCTATTTCTTATTTGATTAAGTCTTTCTATTGTTATTTTATAAGTTTTAAAATCAAATTCTTCAATTTGATCTGATGTAATAGAAGTTTTCATTTCTAATTGCTTAGCTTCTAAAAATTTTTCTACAGATTGTATCCTCTTATTGGAATTGTCTTCTGAATAAAGATATGTATTAAAAGTAATTAATAATAGTAAAGTGATATTTAAAGTTCTCATTAATGCCTCCAAATAGTGATTAATTGAAAGATGTCTATCTATAAATATAGTTGAGAAGTTGATTAAACTCAATATTATAAATATTTTTTATTTACTTTTTTTAATGGCTGATGAGAATTTTATTATATCTTCTATAGTATGACTAGTAGAAATAAAATATGATTCAAAAGGTGAAGGAGGTAAATAAATTCCATTTTTTAGCATCTTTAAATGAAAGTCTTTAAAAAACTCTAGTTTAGATGATAAGACATCATTCCAATTATTAATTGTTGATGGAGAGAAAAATAGCCCAAACATGGAACCGCATCGTGGAATTTGAACTGTAATATTTTCTTCTTTAAATGTATTAATTAATAATCCTTCAACATATGCTCCCCTGTTTTCTAAATCAGAATAAACTTTATTGTTTAAATTTTTCAATGTAGCTAGACCTGCTGACATCGCCACAGGATTTCCTGATAATGTGCCTGCTTGATAGACTGATCCTTGTGGAGCAATCATCTTCATAATATCATGATTTCCTCCATAAGCCCCCACAGGAAAACCACCACCAATAATTTTACCTAAGCATGTAATGTCTGGACAAATATTATATATTTTCTGAGCTCCACCGTAATTAACACGAAATCCAGTAATTACTTCATCAAATATTAAGATGGAACCATATTCTTCAGTTATGCCTCTTAATCTCTCTAAAAAATCTGGGATAGGCAGAATAACACCCATATTCCCTGCAATGGGTTCTACTATAACAGCTGCAATTTTATTTCCCTTTTTGTTAAATATTCTTTCAATTGATTCCAAGTCATTATAGGGCAATGTTATTGTCTCTGATATTGTAGAATCAGGAATTCCAGCACTTACGGGTTCATCCATTTCTGCCATCCCTGAACCTGATTTCGAAAGAAATAAATCTGCATGCCCATGATAACAACCTTCGAATTTAATAATAATATCTCTTTTTGTATATGCTCTTGCCAATCTAACTGCACTCATTGTTGCTTCTGTTCCAGAATTTACAAATCTAATCATCTCGATTGATGGGACTGCTTTTACAATCATTTCAGCTAGTTCAGCTTCTAATTCTGTTGACGCTCCAAACGACACTCCTTTTTCTACGGCCTCTAATACAGCTTTAATAACTGAAGGATGAGCATGTCCTAGGATTAAAGGGCCCCAGGATCCTACAAAATCAATATATTGATTTCCATCTTCATCTTTAATAATTGATCCTTTACCTGACTTGATTACTATTGGGTCTGAATTAACCGATTTAAATGCTCGAACAGGACTATTTACTCCTCCTGGAATAGATTTTTTTAATCTGTCAAATATTTCCTTAGAACGATTATTTTTCATTTGATATTTTTTTAATTAATTGAGCTGCACTTATGGCAAAATAAGTGATTATAAAATTAGCTCCTGCGCGTTTGATTCCTGTCAATGATTCTATAATACATTTATTTTCATCAAGCCATCCCTTTTCTGATGCTGCTTTAATCATTGCATATTCTCCACTTACTTGATATGCTGCTACAGGACATTGAACCATATTTTTTACTTGATGAATTACATCTAAATAAGGCAAAGCAGGTTTTACCATTATAATATCTGCTCCTTCATCCTCATCAATTTTGGCTTCTTTTAAAGCTTCTTGAATATTTCCTGGATATATTTGATAAGATTGTCTATCTCCATGTTTTGGAGTAGAATGAGCTGCATCTCGAAAAGGACCATAGAATGATGAAGCATATTTTACTGCATAGCTTAATATGCTTATATCTTCATAGCCACTATTATCTAAAACTTTACGGATATATTTTATCATTTCATCTATCATACATGATGGTGCAACAACATCTGCCCCTGCATTTGCATGTGATATAACTTGTTTTTGCAGATATTCTAAGCTTTCCTTTCTATTAATGAGTCCTTTATCATCTAAAATTCCACAATGTCCATGTATAGTATATTGACAGAAACAAACATCTGTAATAACTAATAAATCAGGAAAATGTTGTTTAATTTTTCTTATAGCTTGTTGTACAATACCTTTATCATTGATTGCATCTAATCCCTTTTCATCTTTTGATGCTGGTATACCAAATAAAATTATTGCACTAATACCTAGATCAACTAATTGTTCCACCTCCTTTTCAATTACATCTAGTGGAATATGATATTGACCTGGCATTGATGGAATTTCTGTTTTCTCATTACTATAAGTAACAAAAATTGGTTGAACTAAATCATTAATTGACAAACAAGTTTCCTCTACAAGTTGTCTTAATACGGGATTTCTTCTAAGTCTTGTCGGCAGTTTTGACATTATACTATTCCCTACTAAATCCTTCTGAAAAATTATAAATTATTTTAGACAAATCTTTTATGCTAGGATAATCTGGGGTACTTATATCTTGATATTTATATTTCTCAAGCATTGATGCTGTCTCTGCCCCTATTGCAAATAATTTCATATTTTTTATCTTATTCAATGACTCTTCCGAGCATTTTTCTATAAATAATTTTACTGATGCTGCACTTAAAAAAACAATACTATCTAGATTAGAATCATAAATCATTTCTGCTATTTTATTATCATCTAATATACTATTTGGTTTGTAAATATTTTGACGAATAATTTGCATATTTGCTTGAGAAAATATTTCTTCAATTTGTCCCCCTGCAGATGAACTGGCTGGATATGCAATTTTTGAATCCTCTTCTAATAATTCTGCTAATAATGATGCAAAATATTTTGAATTTTTTACATTCTTAATAAAATTCACTTCTCTGCCTAATTGAACAATTCGTCTTGCAGTTTCTGGCCCAAAAGCAGCTATTTTGGTCTGTTTTGGTATATCCATATTACTATTATCAAGTTGCTTTATTAATAATTCCCATGATTTGTAGCTTGTAATGACAATCCAGTCAAAATATCCTTGATGAATATTTTTAATAAAATTTTTATTAATAGGTAAACTTTCATATTTGTAATAAGAAAAGAAATGAAATTCTACATGAGCATTAGATTTGAAAATTTCTCTAACTCTTTCATTGGGGGCTCTAGTTATAACTGTCTTTAACATTAATTATACTTTGATATTATTTTTTTTCCACCATTAGATAATAATTTTTTAGAAATAGTTTTTGCTAGTTCTTTGCCTACACCTTTCCAATTAGTTTCTTTAATAAGAGTCTTTTTTCCTGTTTGAGGATCTACAATACAGGCTATTGTATCTAATGAGTCTACTTTAGATGAGGTGATTGTACCAATAGGAATACTACATCCCCCTCCAATATTATTTAATATTTCTCTTTCAACTTCAACAGATTCTCTTATCTTGATATCGTCAATCTTTGCTAATATAGATTCTAATTCCTGATTATCTTTACGAATTTCAACAGCTAATGCTCCTTGCCCTGGGGCAGGCAGTATTTCATCAAAACTAAATTTATAATATTTTGAAATATCATATTTTAAGCGTATTAATCCTGCGGCTGCTAAAACAATTGCATCATATTGGCCGGTATGTACTTTTTCCATACGTGTTTCCACATTTCCACGTATATCTCTGATAATAATATCTTTTCTTAAATTTCTCAATTGTCCTGTTCTTCGTAGACTACAGGTGCCTATGATAGAGCCCGATGGGAGGTCGTGTAAACTCAGTCCATCTGGATGATATAATATATCCGCTGGATCCTCTCTATTTGGAATTGCAGCTATTTTTAATTTCTTTAAATGATTAATTGGTAAATCTTTGAGACTATGTACTGCTGCATCAATTTCTTTATTAATTAATGAAGATTGAATTTCTGTTGCAAAAATTCCAAGATGCTCTGTTAAAGTTAATGAAGACTTCTGATCTTTATCTCCATATGTTTCAATAATTTTAGATATACATTTAATATCTGGATATATTGTTTCTAATTGTGAAATAACTCTATTAGTTTGGATAATAGCCAGTGGGCTTCCTCGTGTTCCGAATGTAATTTGTTTAATCATTTTATATACTATAAGATCAGCTGCTGATTTGTGCTCTGCTTAGTTCATATCGATGTCTATGATCCAATACAAAACCATTAATCTCCTCATTAAGAATATATTCACACTTTTTCAAAGTTGGCTTCAACATTCGAAAATAACTGGATTCTAATTGTTTAATTGTATCCATATCTATAATAATTGAATTTGAATTTGTTGTTGCTGATTTGCGAAAATAACTTGGAACACTCAGGTCAATAATAGATAGTAGTCCTAATCTTCCTTCCAATGAACTTGATGAAATATTTGGCCCTGATGATGAAATTGCTGAAAAAATAAATTTATATTTTTTCATATATAATTCAAGCTCTTTTAAAGATAGAACTACAGAACTATATTTCTTTGCAAAATCTTTTCTTTTATCAGGATTATTACTAAAGAAAATAATAGATTTATGACCCAATTTAAAAAAATATTCAGCTGCAAGTTTAGACATCTTTCCTGTTCCTACAATTAAAATTGGATTTTCTTTTTTGGGTTTATTTAATTGAAACATCATATCTATAGCTAATGAACTAAGAGATATATTATTATGCCCAATTTCAGTTTCAGTCCTTATTCGCTTGCCAGTTTTTAATGCAGATTCAAAGATTGAAATTAAATAGCTACTTATATAACGATCTCGCATTGCATTTATATATGCATTTTTTACCTGTCCTTGTATCTGATATTCTCCTAGCGCAAGTGATTTTAATCCTGCAGTAACTTCCAACAGATGCCTGTAAGCCCTCTTACCTTCTAGCAAATCAAGAGAACCTAATATACATTTATCATTTCCAAGTTCATTATTAATAAATGTTTTTATATCTTCCGACAGTTTTTGACTTTTATAAGAATATATATATATCTCTACCCTATTACATGTTGAGAGAATAATAAATTCATAAGGAAAAATAATTTTATATAGATTACTAGGAGTGACAATCTTTGAGAGTCTAGAAATATGTTCTATTGATGTATCTCGAATATGCCAGGATAATAATGTAATATTATTAAAATCTATATATTTTATTTTATGTTTATACTTGTATTCCATAATTCCTTTAGTTAGATATATCCTGAATCTGATGTATTCCAAAATTATTCGTATCTGAATATAATGTTGGATCAATTTCAATATTGTCTTTTAAATATTTATAAATATTTAAAACATCCCCAATGATAATCATAATAGGAGTTTCTAACTTCATCGTTTTAATTTTTTCATTAATTGATCCAATGTTACCAATAGTTACTCTCTGCTGTGCTGTTGTACCTTTTTCTATAAGACCAATTGGTGTTTTAGGATCTTTTCCCGATTTAATAAGAGCTGAAACTATTTTATTTAGTTTTTTATATCCCATATATATTACAAGAGTCGTATTTAGTTTGGAAACTAAATCCCAATCTATATTATTATTACCATCATATTGATGCCCCGTTAGAAATAAAACTCCTTTAGAGTAACCTCTATGTGTTAGAGGAATACCTGTTTGAGTGGCTACACCAATCCCAGATGATATTCCTGGAATGATATTAAAAGGAATTTGGTGGTTTCGTAAAAATATTGCCTCTTCACCACCCCTTCCAAACACAAATGGATCCCCTCCTTTAAGTCTAACTACTATTTTACCTGATTTTGCAAAATCTTTCATCATCTCATTAATTGCATTTTGTTTTATACAACTCTCTCCACTTCGCTTACCTACGAATATTTTCTTACACTTTTTTGATCCAAGGGAAAGAATATCTGGATGAATTAATGCATCATACAATATAATATCTGCATTTGATATAGATTCTGCTGCCTTTAATGTTAATAAATCAGGAGAACCGGGGCCTGCGCCTACAATAACAACTCTACCTTTATTAAAGCTAATATGTTTCTTTGCAAGATTACCAAAAAATATCTTTTTATCATAATATGACATATTTAATTTTAATTTTTTTCTTAACTGATTAAATCTATTAATAATACTATCAATTTTATTTGGCATACTGCTTGCAATTAAATCTCTTATCCGTTTACCCGCTGATGGACTTTCTCCATTTGTAGACACTGCTACTTTAAGACTGCCTTGAGAATGAACTGACCCAAAATAATATGAACATAATTCTGGCTCATCTACAATATTAACAGGAATTCTAAGTTTCTCTGCATCAGAGTATACTTGTTTATTAACTTTATTATCTGATGTTGCACTAATAATAAGCTTATACCCATTAATATATTTTTTATAATACCTCGATTTAATTAATTTAATTTTATCATCTTTATAAAGTTCTTCAATCTCATTTATACATTCTTTAGAAATAACGCTTATGTCTGCTTTACAAGCTATGAGTTGTTTTATCTTTTGATAAGCAATTTTTCCACCTCCAACAATGAGACATGGTTGATTTTTAACTTTTAGAAAAATAGGAAGTAAATTATTTTGATCCATTATCTTTTTCTCCATTTCTCAACACTTGAACTTTTCCATTTTTATATCCAAAATGTAATCCGCATTCAGTTTTATTTTTGTTTCTCCAACGACCTGCTCTATGATTTTCTCCTTTTTTAATAGATGTAGTGCAATGGGTACAGCCCAAACTTGGATATCCTTTGTCATGGAGCTTATTATAAGGAATATTTTTAATACGTATATATTCCCAAACCTGATCATGTGTCCAATTTATTAAAGGATTCACTTTCGTCACATTATAAAGCTCATCATAATCAATAATCTTTGAATTTTTACGCATCTGAGTTTGAAATTTTCGTATTCCTGTAATCCAAACATCAAAATCTTTCAGTGCATTCTTTAAAGGAATTACTTTTCGGATATTACAGCATAAATTTGGGTCAGTTTTCCACAATTTATCTCCATGCAATTCTTTTTGTTCCCCTATAGATACATTCGTAGAAAGTCTTATAAATTTTATATTATAATATTCTTCTAATTTATCTTTTAGATCATAAGTTTCTTGAAATAATAGATCTGTATCAATATAGAATATTTTTATATTTGAATTAATTTTCCTTAATATATCAATTAAGACTATACCTGGAGCTCCAAAACCTGTCCCCATAATTATCTTTTCAATTTGAAACTGCTGAGTAATTTTTTGAATTACCGATACAGACTCATATAGATAAGGAAAATTATTATTATCACTAATAGTATTGTTTTGTATGTTACTTACATCCATCTTTACACCTCACTTATTATCAATTTTGATATTTAATCTTGACCCTGAATATGTTTCTCCAAGCACTACATTAGCATTGCTAAATGCTTGTTGGGAGTAGTCTAATAATTTTTTTTCAGATTGCTTGTCTGTTGGAAAATAATATCTGTCATTTGATATTATCTTATATTGATTATTAAAATTTATCTTTCCAATTAAACTATTATTACTTTCCAAAAGTTTACATGCATAATCTAAAATTGATGTTATTTCTTGAATATTATCAATGACATCATCTCCTAGTGTCCGTTTTCTAGTATAGAGTAATCCTGCTTTACCATTTTCCAAATCAATGCTAAAATTACCTTCATGAGCTATAAGCATAATACCAGGACCATCTGGAATATGTTTATAATCCGCAACATCTACCATGATATGATCAGGAATTTTATTTTTTTGAATCCATTCATGAAATACAGGAATGAATAACTCTAAATCAGCATTAAATACACTAAACATTCTTTTAACTCCAATCTTATACATTTTTATTGATCCTCCATTGATATATTGGCATAACATGAATGAGATGCTTCTATAAACAGTTGAGACTGTTCAACATATTGACGTGCAATATCTTTATTAATCTGACTCCCATCTTTATCAAAATATTTTAATAAATAACGACCAAACTTCCCTTTAGCATATTTATCATAGAATTTTTTAGTATCATAAAATCGTGATTTAAATTCTTTGATAATAAGTTCTGGGTTATCAGGTATATCATAATTTTCCGTCCTTATCAAGGCACGAGCAGCCTGTAGCATTGCTTCAAATGATTTTTCTTTTGCATCTATATATTTTTCTTCATCAAGAGCAATTTGTGCTTCAAAAGAAATTCGTTCAGCCATTTGTAATTCAAATTCTTCTCGACTAACAATTTCTCCTGCACATTCTCCAATACCCATATCACCTAAAGAAAACTCTCTAGGATCTCCCCAATCAGAATAATATGTAGGATCTTCTTCATATGCTGGAACACTCATATAATCTTCTATAAGTGATTTCATGTATTTTCTACCTACACGATTGATATAATCCTGAAAACTTTCATCAGACTTGTTTCTTTCTTTCACAAATGACTCCGTTATTTTAGTTACTACATTAGGAATTTTTTTTGAAGGGACAGCCCCTATTGCCAAGCCATATGTACCACCATTTTGCTCCCACTGGCCT
>ASPJ01000006.1 GCA_000405805.1 Fidelibacterota bacterium SCGC AAA003-L08 | reverse complement strand
TTTGTTTTAAATAATTAGTAAATAACCTTAAATAACTAACCTTCCCTTATTCTGTTTTAATTTTATTTAGAAATTCCTAATTTTCACCATGCAAAAATCGGTGAAACGTAAAACTGCACTTTTCTTTTCTGATATCGTTGGTTATAGCAAAATGATAGCTCGAAATGAATCTCATACACTTGATTTGCTTAAAGAACATGATATTATTCTAGAAAAAGAAATCAACAAGAATAAGGGGACTGTCATCAAGCATATTGGAGATTCAATCTACTTATATCTCATTTGATAAAATGAAATATTGTATTATTATGCTTTGTATCTTGATGCTGTATAGTTGTTCATTTATATCAAGAAAAGTAATTAAACTAAAAGATTTACCTTCCCCAAGTGGTCAATACAAAATTGGAACAAGAATATATAATTGGACAGATGAATCGAGAACTGAGGACTTTACAGATGACTTGTTAGATAAACGCAAAATAGTTGTGCAAATTTGGTATCCAATAGATGCAGAAAATATCCAAAGGTCTAAATATCTTGATAATCCAGAAAAAAGAATAGAGCCTATTGCTAAACAATTTGGGGAAATAAATGTATCTCCAAAATTGATATCAACATTAATATCGAATATTAAATATATCAAAACAAATGCAGAACTTAATGCGGACATTAGTTCTGCTATTTCTATAAAAAAATATCCATTATTACTTTTTTCACATGGTCTTGGAGGAATGAGGATGCAAAATACAATTCAAATTGAAGAGTTGGTTAGTCAAGGATATGTTGTCATTGCCCCTGATCATGCTTATGATGCTAATATTACAATATTCAATAATAATCAAATTGCAGAATTCAAAGCTGATGACTATGATGATTCTATTGAATATACAATAGAAGATTTTTATTCTTATAGAATTCCACAAATTAATACTAGGGCGCTTGACTTATCATTTATTATTAATAAAATTCAGAATTTAAAGCTTACTTCAGATGAAAAAATATGGGGAATAATAAATTTAGATAAAATAGGAGTATTTGGGCATTCTTTTGGAGGAGGCACTGGGCTTGTGAGCATGTATCATAATGATAATATTGATGTATGTTTAGCATTAGATGGATGGATTAAACCAATACCCAATCACATAATCAAATCGGGTATTCAAAAACCTTTCTTATATATTGGACAAGTAGAATGGAAAGATTCATTGAATTATTATAAACTAGACCAATTAATTGATAATTCTAATTTTAATGGTTCAAAAATACTATTACCAGGAACAAAACATTTTGATTATACTGATACTCCTTATTTTCATAATATAGTTAAAAAAATTGGAGTTTCAGGGAGTATGCCTACAAATACAGTTATTGATACATTGAATTATTATTTGAGTTTATTTTTTAATAAACATTTAAAATGAAATTAATTATTAATAACATATTTAAATCTCTTATTATATTTTATTTTATAACCTCTGCTTTTGGATATAGCACTGAACGAAAAGTAGGTGATATAATGCAAATTGCACTGCCTATAACTGCAATTTCATCAACATACTACATGAACGATACAAATGGAGCTAAACAATTCTTAAAATCTTATTTCACAACTTCTGTATTTACATATTTATTAAAAGTAGCAACTCACAAACTAAGACCTGATGGAAGTGACTATATGTCATTTCCTTCAGGCCATACTTCATCTGCATTTTCTGGAGCTTCTTTTATTCATTTTCGATATGGGTTTAAATATAGTATTCCACTCTACTTTTTAGCATCATTTACTGGATATAGCAGAGTATATGCTGATAAACATCATACAGAAGATGTAATAGCAGGAGCGGGGCTTGCAATTTTTAATTCTTGGTATTTCACTTCTAAGTATAATAAAAGCTATTCATTCAATCTATATTATAATCCAAATAGTAAAACTATTGGAATAAATATATATAAACTTGATTTTTAATATATAAATATTTATTTTGTAAAAATGAAAATATCTGCGAACTTTACCCTATGATACAAACTTTAAAAACAATTTTATCACCATTTCAATCTTGGTTTACTGTTGATAAAAGAATATTGGGATTATATAGAATATTTTTAGGGATTCTTATATTCTCAGATATATTTAGAAGATGGGATGTTCGACATATATTTTATTCATCAAAGGGTATAATATCTCATTCTGCTTCTTCTGCAGGTATTAATAAATCATTTAGTCTACTTCACACATTTAATAGTTCATTTGAAATAACTCTATTTTTTATTGTAGGAATGATTTTCTCTATATTCCTTATATTCGGATACAAAACAAAATTATCTCACTTTATAGCTGGGGCTATCTTAATAAGCATACACAATAAGGTTACTCTGGTAGAAAATGCAGGAGATTTTGTATTAAACTGTATGATTGTCTGGACATTTTTCTTACCTCTAGGCTCTGCTATTAGTTTAGATTCATTAAAGTATAGCTTAAAAAATTATCCTGATTATAATGCGACCGATTTAAACCGTCATACTGATGTAGGTAACTATAGTTACTCTTCTATTGCATATTTTGCAATTTTATTTCAAATATCTGCAATTTATTTTTTTACAGGGTTAAATAAAAATGGAGATGATTGGATAAATGGAACTGCAATATATTATTTTTATCAACTAGATACATTCCTTACACCAATTGGAGCATTTATTAGAGATTATGTAGGGATGACTTTTTCTAAGATAGCTACATATGGGACACTACTATTAGAGTTTATAACACCCGTTCTATTATTCATACCTTTTTATTCAAAATATTTAAGATTATTAGCAGTTATATTATTGACTATTTTTCATTTGACAATTTCAGCTTCTTTGAGTATTGGCCTATTTTCACAGACAATGATTATATCATTTATTTTACTATTAGACGGACAAATTCTCGAATCAATCAAATCCTATTTAAAACGTAAAAATAATAAAAACTATATATTGTTTTATGATTCTGACTGTGGATTCTGTCATTATACTGCCCGAATTATAAAAAGATTAGATGTATTAAATAGAATAACGTTCGCAGATGAAACATTTAAAGATAAACCTAATGGATTTAATAATCTAATTAGCAAAACTGCTATAATGTATGATCAAGAATCTAAAAAAACATGGACAAGACATTTTGCATTTGCAAAAGTAATCTCAGTTATACCATTTGGAGTTCTTATATCATGGGTATTCTATATACCAGGTATAAGTTATGTGCTTGGTAGAATATATGATGTGATTGCACTAAACAGAACTAAGATTAGTAATCTGTTTGGGCTTCCTGCATGTAATATTGAGCATCATGAGACTAATATGAAAGAGGCTACCCGAAATTCAATCCTATTTAATAACTATATTCAAAAATTTAAACATATAATTATTTTCTGCACTGTCTGTATTTTTCTCTGTTCAGCTGTTAACTATAATTTAGCTGCTAATAAATCTGTTAATCAGTATATGGAAAAAGCTGATTTTGAAAAGTTTAAATATATACAATTTTTAAAACCCTTTATGAATTATCCTCGAATGATTCAGAGATGGGATATGTTTTCTCCAAATGTAATAAAAACTGATAAATGGATAGTTATAGAAGCAACTTTATCTAATGGAGAAAAGATTGATCCATTCACTGGTAATGATCCTATCTTAGATCAAATTCAATATGAAACTTTATGGCCAGATATTAATCAATTTTGGAGAAAATATTTTGGACGAATTGTTACTAAAAAAGGTACGCCTAAATTGCCTCATGTAAGAAAATTGGATACTTGGATTAGAACCACTGATTACTTTTCAGATAAACTTAACAACCAAAAAATAGAATCCATTAAAGTGTGGTATTTAACTCAACGTAATTCTCTCCCAGAATCTACAAAAGAAGCAAAAGTTCGAAAAAAAATATTATTTGAGACTAAAATAAATAAAAATAGAAGATCTAATAATAAAAAACCAGAAAATATTCTAGATATAATCAAAAAAAATAAAAAAAATGAGTAAAAAATAATCAAAAAATATTTATTAATCATTGTTAGTTTTTCTACGTTTCTATTTCCTGGCCCATTAAGATCTGATAACTGGTCCATAGGAATAAGTGAAACAATGAGCTTCTATGGAATGTGGAATTTTAATTATGATTTGAATGATTACTTTTATATAACGACAGGGAGTTTTGTTATACCTTTCATAGGTGGAGCTGGTTTGGGAGCAAGATATGATTTTAGCTCCTCTTTAATTTCACCCTTTATATCAGCTGCAGGATTTGGAGCTTATGCGCTTCCCTTAATGTGTGGTACGGATAATTGTAAAACAAAATATGATATTATTTTCAGTGGATCTATAGGATTAGACCTCCACTTAGCTACAATAAGTAAAACGGCTATCCATCTTCAATTAGGAGCACTTAGTTTGTATAGCTTCTATAATAATGCCCCAGATGAATCTCCTAGTGACATTCCAGCCTTGTGGCCATTTATTAATATAAAATTTGGGGAATAAGTGATGTTTTATTTTGGAGCTTTATATACGAACCAATCATTACTTGTTATTTCATGCATATAGTCTGATTTATCAATTAAAATTTGAGCTGTTGTATCTCTTACTGCTGCAATCTCAACTCTTACTCCCTCCCCTTTTAAATGCGTGACAAGTTCAACATAGTCAGAATCTCCTGACATGATAATTATTGTATCAACTTTAGAAGCTAACTGAGTTGCTTTAATTGTTAAAGGAATATCTGCAGACTTATGGCAAGGGATTACAGAACCATAAAAATTCTCATGTAATCTATCTGCAAATTTTGATGATATAGATTTACCCTCTCTAAAATATATCATTCTATTCAAGCCTCTTCCATTTAATAGCTTAGGAATTAAAGTATCAAAATTGATCATAGCATTTTTGTTTTTTGAAATTGTATGAATACTTCTTTCAATATTATTACCATCGCATAGTATTGCGACTGATTGATTGATTAAAATCTGGCTCATTATAGTAATCCTTTAAATTTTATTATAACAGGTAATCTTATTTTTTCTTTGTTTTTTCTATTACTGACATAGCAGTAGCAACCATTGAAGAAACATTATTAACATCACTTGGGATAATCAATGTATTGCTTTCTCTAGCAAGATTTCCGAATTCTTTAATATATCCTTTTGCTACTTCTAAATTAGCAGCATCCATGCCACCTTCTTTATTCAATGCTTCTGCAACTTTCATTATAGCTTCTGATGTTGCATCAGCTTTTAACTTTATTTCAGAAGCAGCACCTTCAGCTTTATTAATTAATTCTTGTTTCTGACCTTCTGAGGTTAGAATCGAATGTTCTTTTTCACCTTGGGCAAAGTTAATTTTAGACTGTCTTTCACCCTCTGATTCAGCAATTGCTGCACGCTTATCTCTTTCTGCAGTCATTTGTTTTTCCATTGCATTCATTATATCTGGAGAGACTTCAATATCTTTAACTTCATACCTTAGAACTTTTATTCCCCAATTTTGCGCTGCTTCATCTACCGCAGAAACCACTTGCTGATTAAGAGTTTCTCTTTCTTCAAATGTTTTATCAAGATCCATTTTACCTATTACTGATCTTAGAGATGTTTGAGCTAAATTTCGTGAAGCAAACTTATAATCATCTACACCATAAGCAGATAATTTACTATCAATAACCTGCAAATATAAAACTCCATCAATGGTAAGTTGCACATTATCTTTTGTTATACAGTTTTGCTTTGGAACTACAAAAACATCCTCTTTTAAAGATGTTGAATATTTTAATTTATCTAAAAAAGGAATGAGTATATGAAAGCCTGCACTTAAAGTTCTACTGTATTTTCCTAATCTTTCTACTATATATTCCTTCCTTTGAGGAACTACTTTAGCTGTTTTAAATAATATAATAACCATAAAAACAACTGTTATTATAACCATATAAGAAACTTCACCCATTATAAATACCTCCACTTTTAATTATTTATGGCCTCTACTATAAAAAAAGAGCCCTGTTCATCTCCTCTTTTAATTACTTTAACTTTTTCCCCTTCATCTATTGCATTTTCAGAGTGAGCTTTATAAAAAGTACCTTTATATTTAATCTCGCCAAAACTGTTAGCATCAATAGCTTTGCTTACAATTGCAATATTTTCATTTGAATTATCAAAATAAGATGCCCAAACTCTATTAGTAAATTTATCTTCTCCTATGGATTCTTTCCCTTTAAAAATATTTTTCATATATTTTCTTAATAGTACTAAAGATATAACTGAAGATAATGCAAATAAAATAATTTGAGAATCCATTGAAAAATCATAAAAAATAGTAAGAATAGAAACTATAAATGCTCCAATGGCAAAGAAAAATAAAATAAAAGTAGGTATAATAAATTCTGCAATTAAAAAAGCTACTCCTATTAAAAACCAAATAAAATATATGCTCATAACAAAACCTCTTTAATATTAATGCGCTAATTTAACCAATTTATCTTAATTCACAAATGTAGTATATCTCGATAGGATTCAAACCTGTAACATACGGATTAGAAATCCATTGCTTAATGTTTATTTAAGCTTTGACAGAATTTAATTATTTTCTTCTATAATTTTATTTATTTTATTTTGATTTTTTTCCCAATTTTCCAGTTGGATATTTAATAGATTGTTAAGCCTATTATAATCATTGTAGTCAACTAGATTACTGATATTTTCCTTATTTATTTCATTTAGTAATTGATTGAATTTCCCAATTTCTTTTTCAATTTTTTCAATTTCATTTTCAATGTTTTTATTTTGTTTATTTAGCAACCTTAACTGCTTATCAATTTTCTTTTTTTGTTTATATCGAACTCCATTATTTTTCTTCTTTTTTACTATAGGCATTTTTAATACAATTTCTTGTTGATCTAAATAACTATCAATATCACCTGGATATTCGCGTATCTTTTGATTGCTAAACTCTATTACTCTATCCGTTAGGCCTGATAAAAAATGCCTATCATGAGAAACAAGAATCAATGTTCCATTATATTGTATCAATGCTTGTTTTAATATATCCTTTGCAAAAATATCAAGATGATTTGTAGGCTCATCTAAAATAATTACATTACTTGGAGATAATAATAAGGCACATAAACATAATCTTGCTTTTTCTCCACCAGAGAGTACCTTATTTTTTTTATATATTGCATCGCCAGAAAATAGAAAAGCACCTAGTAGTCCTCTTAATTGTGATTCAGTTTTTTCTGAGGGGATACTTTCTATGTATTCTATTATTGTCATATCTGGATCTAATAATTCATTTTGATTTTGTGCAAAATAATTGATAATTACTTTTTCACCTTTTTTAATACTCCCTTCAAAATCTAATTCTCCATTAATTATTTTTGTTAAAGTAGTTTTTCCACATCCATTTTTACCAACAAATGCAATTCTATCACCATTATAAATATCTAAATTAAGATTATCAAAAATCATATTGTCGCCAAATGCTTTCTTTAACTTATTTGACTGAAAAACAATTTTTCCACAATGCAAAGGTTCTGGGAATTGAAAATTAATACTAGATATATCAAATTCATCTACTTCAATTTTATCTATTTTTTTTAATCTTTTAATCAATGTTTGTGCAAATGCTGCTTTATTTTTTTTATATCGAAACTTATTAATTAATAGATTTGATTGTTTTATATACTTATCTTGATTTTTTTTTGCCTTATTTGACGTTCTATCTCTTTCTCTCTATAAATAATATATTGAGAATAATTGCCTTTAAAATCTTTTATAGTATTTTGAGATATCTCAAAAACTCTATCTATATTTTTATCAAGAAATTTAGTATCGTGAGAAACAAGTACTATGGTACATTTAGTACTATTTAGAAATTTTTCTAACCAAATAATAGCAGGTAGATCTAAATGGTTTGTAGGTTCGTCTAAAAGTAAAATATCAGGATTTAAAACTAATAATCTTGATAATTCAGCCCGCATTTTCCAACCACCTGAAAAACTATTTATATCTTTTGTAAAATCAGCACCTACAAAACCTAATCCTTTCATTATTTTTTCTGCATTAATCTCTAATTTTAAAATATTTATTTTATCTTTTCTATATTGAGCCTCTTCTAATTCCTCTAATAATTTAAATTGATTTTTCTCTACCTGCTCTTTATTTAGCATCTCATTGATTTGATCAATTTTTTTATCTAATTCTATTAATTCAGAATTAACTCCAACTACAAACTCTTTTAAACTAACATTAGAATTAAAATATAATTCCTGTGGTAAATAAGCAATTTTGATACCTCTATCTTCTGATATACTCCCAGAAGTTGGAATGATTTTTTGAGAAAGCAAATTCAATAAGGTAGTTTTACCTGATCCATTATTGCCTATTAAACCAATTTTATCAGTTTTTTTGATTTGAAGAGAAATATTTTTAAAAATAATATTTCCGGCGAAGTCTACACTTAAATTATTTAACCTAATCATTTTTCTTTCATTCGATTATTTTATATTTTCCTCAAGTTTATCTAGTGATGATAAAAGCATAGGATCATTAATTCTAGCTGATAATTTCTTACATCTATCATACATAGATTTTGCTGAATCAATATCTGATAGTTTTAAATATACTTGAATAAGATCTATCATTGTCTTTACTACTAAATTATTTCTATTCATATTTTGAAAATGTTCTATTGCATTTAATAATGCTTTCTTAGATTCTTCATATTTTTCTTGTACCTGATATACAATTGCATATGATGCCATAATCCGACCATCCATTAACTCATCCTGAAAATCCTCTGCTATGATAACTGCTTTATCTAGTACTTCAATTGATTTATCAAATTCTCCCATGTTATTATACATGTCTGATTGAATTACTAATGACATTGTAACTTTAAAGCTCATATCTTCAGCTTTAAATGCCCGTATAGCCCTATTAAAGTATTCAATAGATTCATCGTAATTCTTAAGGTCTTTATATCTGGCAGCTATTTCCGCATAGGAGTTCCCTAATGATAGTCCTAATTTTTTATATATTTTTTGTGCTTTATATGAAAAATCTAATGCCCTATCGTTTTCTCCAAGTCTTCCATATGAGCCTGCCATATTATGTATAAATTTAGCTTCCATCAAATTATCTGGATAAATTCTTAACAGCTTTATTCCTTTTTCAAAATAACGAATTGATTTTTTATATTTTTGTCTTTCTTTATAATATATACCTAGATTATTATAAATAACCATTAGAGCAGATTCATTTTCAGAATCTTCTGCTAAATCAAGTGCTGTTTCAAGCAATCCTTCTGCATCTTCATAATTTCCCAATAAATTTTTTGTCATGCCAAGGGCTGCATATGCTTCAGGAAACTCATTATCAATTTTTATTGCTTGTTCTAAAAGATTTTCAGATTTATTAAGATCTTGCCCATAAGTCATACGATCTGATAAAAATTTTCCTTCTAAATATTTTTTATAAGCAGTATTATCTATATTATATTCCCTATCAAACAACCGCCTTAAATCTTCTGATAGCTTAACCTTAAATATATCTGCCATCCTGGATATTAAACTTGCAGAAATTTTTCTCTGATCATTATGTAGACCTGTCCAACTTTTACTTAATAATTCTTCACCGCTATCCATGGATGTTAAAAGCATATTGATTTGAAATTTATCTTCTGTATTGATGACGCTAAGTTGCGCAATATTTGATACTCCGAGCTTTAAAGCAATCTCTGATGGTGGCTGATTATTATTTTTATATCTGGAAATCTCAGAAATGCTTGGGGTTCTAATCTTATCAATTTTCTGCAAATCTGTAATTACTTGTTCTAAAAAACTATAACAGAAAAATTCATCTTCAGGGTTACCTAAATTCTGAGGATACATAATTGCTACGGTTTGAATATCTTCATCAAACTGTTCATCTGCACCAACAATATTAATATTTAAATCAATAAGTTGATTGATTACATCTTCATGGCGGTGTTTCTGAAATTCTTTTTTATCAATATATAATCGGTGGATTTCTTGTGGGGTAGGAATATTCTTTAACTTTACTCTCCCATATTTATGAGTAAACCAATTTCCTTCTAAATTATTAAGTGCAATATCACTGATTGCAATACTGCCATTAATGGCTATGTTTTCTATTCGACTACATAGGTTGACATCATTACCAAAAAGATCTCCATCTTTATCAACTACATCTCCCTGGTGAAGTCCAATACGGATTTTGAATTGATCTTTGCCCCTATAAATGGTATTGCGATGAGCTAATTCTTTCTGAATGGAAACTGATGCCTCTGCAGCCTCATTAATTGATGGAAATTCTGCGAAGATTGAATCTCCAATATGCTTGATGACAGTCCCCTTATTCTTGTTGATTTCTTTTTCTAGAATAATATCATGTTCTTTAAGCAAATCAAGTGTATGAGATTCATTTCGAGCTATCATTTTGCTATAACCAACGATATCAGAAAAGAAAAGTGCAGTTTTACGTTTCACCGATTTTTGCATGGTGAAAATTAGGAATTTCTAAATAAAATTAAAACAGAATAAGGGAAGGTTAGTTATTTAAGGTTATTTACTAATTATTTAAAACAAATTGGACTAATGCCACAACATCGATGACATTAACAGCACCATCACCATTGTAATCAGCACCTTCTGTATCAAGGTCATTTAAAATAATATTCACCAAAGCAACAATATCTATAACATTAATACTACCATCACCATTTAAATCACCATTCTCATCCAGCTGATTAGGCATATATTCAGATGCCCCCATATCAGGGGCTTCACCATAAAAATGTGTAATATCAGGGATACCATCAAAATCTATATCAGAAGTTCCTGCATCAATACATGGAGAATTTGATGATAGATTGAAATAAGGATCATCCTCAACGAATTCTGGATCTATTGATAAATTCATATCCTCTAAATACCAATTAATTTCAAAAGAATTCGTTGATTCTTGTATATTTGAATAACTGATATTAATTAATTCTTGATTTATCCCTAGGGAAGCTCCAATTGCACAACCGAAGCTACCTTCGTTGTTATTATATATAATGCTATTTACTATATTTAAAATCATATTAGAAGTGCTGCTATTGGTAGTAAAAAAATAAATTGGTGATCCTGAAGTATTATTCGCTATTGTAGTATTAATGAATGTGACATTAGGATGATCAGCATCAGCATAAAATGCTGTCCCAGAGGAATGACTATCAACAGTTGTATGATTTCCACTGATTATAGAATTGCTGATAACTAAAAATTCATTAATATTATCACTATACAATGCAATGCCTCCACCCCAAGTCGCATAATTATTCTTTATGATACAATTATTTATATAAGAAGAACCTGGAACTAAAATTTTTATACCACCTCCTTTTGATTCAGAACTATTATTACGAATAATACTATTTTCTAAAGAAATACTTCCTCCATCTCCATAAAAATATATACCTCCAGCTCCATATTGAGCAAAATTATTATATACATTTAGACTATCAGCTTCTATTCTATCTGTACAATCCTTAATTGCAAATCCTCCACCACTATCTGAAGCGGAATTATTGAAAATATCTAAATTTGATAAATTAATATTAGTAGATTGACGGATTTCAAAACCACCACCATGTCCAGCAATATTATCTGTAAATATTGAATTTGTAATAGTAACATTATTTGACCACCATACTGACAGCCCACCACCACCAGGGTATTCATGTTGGTATCCACCTCTAATCAATACATTCTCCAATGTGACATTTTCAATATGTTGAATATGTATTACTCTCGATAAACCTTGAGCATCTAGAATGCTTTCAGCATTATCACTTCCAATAAGACTTATATTTGAAACCATAATAATTGGATAATCTTCATCAATATAATTCCCTGGAGCTAAATGAATTGTAATAGGATTATTTTCAGTTACATAAATCATACCTAACGCAAATTCTATTGTTTTAAATGGATGTTCTATATCTCCAATATAATTACCTTGATCTACTCCTGTCTCTGGATTTACCCAAACATCTGTGTAAATAGGCTCTATGCCTTCAGATCCTTCATAATTAAATATAACTAATTCACCTTTCACCCAATATTCAGTTGTATTTTGATATGTAGTACTAAAACAATCAAAGGTGCTATTAGATAAATCCGTTGTACGTTGTGAGAATCCACTAATAAATAAACTATGTCCATAATCAGAATCATTCCCATAAAATATATTATTAGAAAAATCTAAATCATCTGTTACTGGAGGAAGTTCTGGATTTAATTCCCATTCTCTATCATTAAAAGACCAGTCTTCTGCACTATCAATTGCAATGATTCCTCCACCATTTGCTGTAGAAGCATTTCCGTTATCTTTAATATTATTATTTTTAATTTTAGGAGAGGTATTAAATGCCATTATTCCACCTCCAAATTTTCCAGTAACCATACCGGAAGGAGTGCTCCAATTCATTGAATTTCCAACTCCACCAGTAATGGTAAATCCGTCAATTTCAACATTATTAGGTGCAAATGCAGATCCTGATTCAGGTCTAACAGTTACCGTACTACCCATCGTACGAGTAGCACCCCCACTTCCATCAATAATAGTAGTTTGATATCCTCCTGTAGATATTAATCTAATCTCTGATTCAATGATAAGGTTTTCAGTGTATGTAATTGGGTCTGTATTTGTCCCTGATTCTACAAGCACTATATCTCCATCTGAAGCGGCACCAATACCCTCCTGAATGGTTGTATAATCATTGGATGGGTCAGGACCCACCGTAATTGTAATCGAGTATAATCCTGATAAAAAGATTAAAAGAAAACCTTTAAATGTAAAATTCAAATTCATAAGGGAATTTACATTGGAATTATGATAGATACAAATGGGTCATATCACATAAGTTGTGTTGTACCCTCGACAGGATTTGAACCTGTGGCCTACGGATTAAAAATCCGTTGCTCTATCCAACTGAGCTAGTTTGCCCAAAGAGTGTATACCCAGGGTAATATTTTTTTTGTATCTTTTTCTGCACAGAATGCTGGTTCTTGCCTGGATTATAATGGTAGGGAAGTTGATTGGGTTGAGGGTGAGGAGGAATGTGAAAATAATGCTTATAAATGGGTAAAGTAATTAGTTAGGATAAACCTAAATTAAGGTAGATAAGGCGTAGTGGTTATTGTAGAGATGAAGATTATTAATTCCTGAAACCACTGCGTCTTTCTTTTTTAGAGTAGGGTTGGCAATTAGTTAGGACAAACCTAAATTAAGATATGAAATCAAGTCGCTATATAGTCTATTTTGCAATTCTTTTATTTATCATTACATCTTGTGGTGATAAAATTCGCACAGAAATCACAGAGAGATATGATGATGGTAAGAAGAAAACACTAATGAAATTTGTTGGTGAAGGTGAAACTGAACAGATGATTGAAAAGTTAGTTTATTCTGAAAGTGGTGATACACTTATGTTAGAGAAACCTTTGATTAGGATGAAGATGGAGAGAGAATACCATAGAAACGGAGAGATAGAAAGAGAAACAAACTACAGAGATGGAGTGGAGGTTGGGCATAAAGAATATTCCTATTACGAAAATGGACAGATAGAATACAAAGGAAACTTCAAAGATGGTGAATTAGATGGTAAATGGACTTGGTATTACGAAAACGGACAGATAGAAGAAGAAGAATACTACAAAGATGGAAAATCAGATGGTAAATGGACTTCGTATTATGAAAACGGACAGATAGAGTTAAAAGCAAACTTCAAAGATGGTAAACAAGATGGTAAATGGACTTCGTATTATGAAAATGGACAGATAAAAATTGAAGCAACAAACTTCAAAGATGGTAAACAAGATGGTAAATGGACTTCCTATTACGAAAATGGACAGATAGAATACAAAGAAAACTTCAAAGATGGTGAATTAGATGGTAAAGTGATTTGGTATCATGAAAATGGACAGATAAAGTTGGAATCAAACTACAAAGATGGAAAAGAAGATGGGAATACTAAAGGATATTATGATAATGGTCAACTTAAGTGGGAAGGGAAGAAAGATGAAGATCGTCAATTAGGTTTATGGACGTGGTATCATGAAAATGGAATAATAAAGAGTCAGGGATATTGGAATCTTTGTACAACAAATGATACAATGTTTATGAAAGTAGATGTATGGAAACGTTATGATGAAAATAGAAAACTTATAAAGAAAGAAAGTTATTCAGATTGTAATGGTGAAAAATGTCCTTGTCCTGATGATATTTATGGAAATTTAATCGAAACCATAGAATACTAACCCTTCCAAACCATAATGAAAAGAATCCTGATCATATTAACCTTATTTATATTTTCCTGTGGTGATAAAACTCGCACAGAAATCACAGAGAGATATGATGATCATAGCAGGAAAGTAGTTTTAAAATTCATTGGTGAGGGTAGTGAAGAAGTGATGATTGAAAAGTTAGTTTACTCTGAAAGTGGTGATACACTCCTTTGGGAGAATTACAATAGTAAAGGTAAGAAAGATGGTAAGTGGTCTAACTATGATGAAAACGGACAGATAAGGAGAGAAGAAAACTACAAAGATGGAGTGGAGGTTGGGTATAAAGAATATTTATATTACGACAACGGACAGATAGAGTCAGCAGTAAACTACAAAGATGGTGAATTAGATGGTAAATTGATTTGGTATTACCAAAACGGACAGGTAGGGCATGAAGCAAACTACAAAGATGGAAAAGGAGATGGTAAATGGACTTACTATTATGAAAATGGACAGATAGAAGAAGAAGGAAACTTCAAAAATGGAAGTGAAGATGGTAAGTGGACTTGGTATCATGAAAACGGACAGATATGGTCAGAAGGAAACTTCAAAGATAGAAAAGAATCTTTAAATTTAATTAATTTTTGGAATAAAGATGGTGAATTGTTGGTAAAAGATGGAAATGGTAAAGTAATTTATTATCATGAAAATGGACAGATATCTTTGGAAGGAAACTACAAAGATGGTGAATCAGATGGTAAATGGACTTACTATTATGAAAATGGACAGATAGAAGAAGAAGAAAACTACAAAGATGGAAAATTAGATGGTAAATGGATTTTGTATTATAAAAATGAACAGATAGAAGAAGAAGCATACTACAAAGATGGAAAATTAGATGGTATGATGACTTCGTATTTTGAAAACGGATATATACTTAGAGAAAAATACTATAAAGACGGAGAACTCATCGGAACCAACGAGTACCAAACCTTAAAGAAATAACTTATTTAGTTTTCTGCACACTCATAGTTAAAACAGGCTTCTATATTACTATTGAACCAATAACCACTACCTGCTTGTAATTGTGTTAAACTACCTACCCAAGTACCATTGTTATTAACACCTGCAACACCCTCGTCTATAAACTTTTCCCACTATTGGCTATGGCTCCACTTTGTGGCTCCACTTTTTGCATAGGTTTTATAGCATTTGGATCTGTTTGGTTATTTGACTATTATTTATGTTTATTGACTAAAGGTTCTAATTTAAAATCCAATTTACCAAAGTCACTACATCAAGAATATTTAACATGCCATCTTCATTCACATCACAAATAACATTATATTCACCTGTAGTTAAAATAATATTAATCATACTAATAACATCTAATATATTAATAAATCCATCAGAGTTTACATCACCTAAAAGAGTATCATTAGTAGTGATATTATAACTTAATTCTTTTAGCGCATAATCATGATGAACGGGCCAAATAGAAAAATTTATATTTGTTGAAGATATGTTCCCATCTAAAACTGCAAAAGATAATTCTATGCTTTCATTTGGCCCAAGTGAAAAATCACCTTCTTCATAATCAAACATTGGAGGACCATCAGTTGATTCACCAAAAGAAAATTGATAGGGTTGAGTGTAGCCACTTTTATTTATTATAGTAAAATCAAGTGAATTACCTGAAATTTGGATAATATTATTATTGTTTTCATCTACTGTATAATTATCTGCAATTACACTAAATGCATCAGGATGTATTGATGGAATTTTATAGGCTCTATAATACCATCCCCAAGAATTACTAATATTGCCAGTATACTTCCAGATTATCTCTTGTTCGGGCGTAACCTCAATGACGCTTCCACTAGCAATTGTGTAAATAGAATAATTTCCATTATCTAGAAGTTGAACACTGCCCGTAGCAGAACCATACAAATTAGGTGGAAGTTCATATTCCCATTCTGTTTCACAATAACTATTGTTAATAACTCTAACTCTTCTAATTCTTGTCGTTTGATATTCATCTTCAAGAAAAACTTGACTTAAATACCCGTTATCAAAAAATAATAAAGTTCCATCTTCAAGTAGTTGAATATTGTGCTGAAAACTAAAACCTAATTCTGTGCAAATATTATTTTCACCTGTATTATATTCAGCAGGCAATCCCATATTCCAGATTACATCACCAGAGGGATATGCAATCTTACTTATCCTAGATAAGTGACGATGAGAAACATAAATCACACTCTCTTCTTCATCAAAATGAAAGGCATTAGAGTGCAACCAATCATATTCATTTTGAGCAAGGACATTCATCGACCAAGTCCCTCCATAATTATCAAAATCATCCATGGTGAAATGATCAAATGGATTCCAACTCCAGACAACCTCATGATCCGAATTCCACTCTACAATTTTCTGGCCATACCATGGGAATTCAGGAGTTATACCGTCTGCTTGATATCCTATGTCTTGAAAGGTTTCAGTCATATAGTTATCACTAGGGATAGGTCCCAATGCATGCACATTTTGAAAACCCATATAATTTCCATTTGAAATCTGTTTGAATTCATGCATGTCAACTTGAATTTCAGGAGTTGGAGCACTCCATAAAAAATCTAAATCAAAATTAATTTTAGTGCCAGTATTATTAGGATAATTTAAACCACTGTATCCAGATATATTTCCATATTCATTAATATGATTTAGCATAAATCCATCACTTAACAAATTTTCACTTTCCGATAATATGCCACTCCACCATATTTCATTACCATATTTATCGATAATAAACGAATGAGGTTCTGGATTAAAGGCGCCAATTGCAACATACCCATCTTCTAATAAATCATCCTGATAAATATCTGTTGATGATTCAATTTCTACACCTTCATCTATATATGGAGGAGTGCTTTGACTAATGCTGAACATGGATGTGCCAATCCAATCACCATAATTCTCATCAGAATATACAGGTCTTACCTTCCAATAATAAGTTTCGTTCCAGTTAAAATTATCACTATCAATATATACAGTATATGTTTCATCCACATCTAGGATTAGATTATTAAAAACCTCATTTGTTGACACTTTCAGATTGTATCCAATGGCATCTGGTTGCTGTTCCCATTCAAAGAGTATATGAATATAGTTCAGCTCATCACCATCAGAAGGACTAACTAATGTTCCAAACACAAATGAAATAATAGATAAAATAATTATGAATATTTTTTTCATAGGGAGAATTTACAAAATATATATCAGAATGTGTGTGGGTGTTTTATTATGTGATCCCCTGCTCCCAAAGCAGGATGATTAGTTATAAAACATTATATAAAAAAACAACCCACCAAACTATTAGTATAAGCATTCCTAATTTAAAAACTTTAGCTCTATGTGGAACATGGTTAGAGCTTAATCTAATATAACAATGTAAATATCTAGATGCTACAAATATCCAAGCAAGGATAAGATCTAATTGAGACACTTTATCAAATACTAAAATAATAGATATTAAAAAATAAAAGAAAATTGGGAGTTCAAATTGATTCTTAAGTGTCTGCCTTGAAACATCCATATAATCAGGGACTTCTCCTTGATATGTTTTGAAGTAACTAAATTTTACAGCATTACTCTTTTTAGCCTTTACAAAATTAAGATAATTCTTAACATATACAAATAATGTTAAAATCATCATTCCAATAGCAGGATATAGTATTAGTGTTTTTTCCATTCCTTAATTTACAAAACAAAAAAGCCTCTATAAAAGAGGCTTTCTAATTATGTCGAGGTGGCGATTCGAACCTGCAATTCCTATACCCTTTTGGTAGTTAATAATCTCTGTTGGTGTGGGAGGCTACCCCCCTAATCAGTAAAATAGCCATACCCCTACTACCCTATGGTACCGAATCAATCCGCCGAGATTGGTGTTTGCTCCGAATTATGGTACCGAATTATGGGTACATATGGTATATACTTGATTATATTTGAGTATTTGGAGGTGTTTTAGATTAGAGAAGAATTAAGGTCTTGTACCCTCGACAGGATTTGAACCTGTGGCCTACGGATTAGAAATCCGTTGCTCTATCTGGCTGAGCTACTAGTTATTTAAAACAAATTGGACTAATCCAACAACATCAATGACATTAACAGTACCATCACCATTGAAATCAGCACCTTCTGTATCAAGGTCATTTAAAATAATATTGACTAAGGCCACAATATCTATAATGTTAACACTACCATCACCATTTAAATCACCATTCTGCTGATTGGGTATATATTCATATACTCCCATATCTGGAGCAGATCCTACATAATCTGTAATGTCAGGCTGTCCATCTCCATCTATATCAGCAGTGCCTGCATTTATGCATGGTGATGTTGATTGCAGCGTAAAATCAGTGTTGAATTGAGGGTCTTCATTTATATTTTCTTCACCTTCCCAACCTCCTTTAATATCGCTATAAATGATAACTGGATTATCATCATTATCATAACTCATAATAGAATTGAACCAATCATTTATGCCCTGATCCCAAATGATAGTATTAATCAGTGTGGGATCGGAATATTTTAAATACATCCCAAGCACAAGATCACTAATGATAGCATTAATCAGTGTAGGGTTGGAAAACTCTAAATACATCCCTCCACCTGAACTATTATCACTAATCAGCACATTCATCAGAATAGGGTTGGAAGAATGCAAGTACATCCCTCCACCTAGTGGGGATCCACTTCCTCCATCCACTTCAACTATATTGGACATTATGGTAACATTGGTTAGAATGGGATTAGAAGCTTGTAGATGTAGTCCCCCTCCATATAGAGCTTCATTTCCACTAATCAGCACATTTGTCAAAGTGGGATTGGAAGAATATAAGTACATCCCCCCACCGAAAGGAGCTTCATTTTTACTAATCAGCACATTTGTCAAAGTGGGATTGGAAAAATATAAATACATACCCCCTCCATACCAAGAATTTTCTTCTACATAAAAATTCCAAGATGCCCCAGAGATGTGCACATAGTCAAATATAGTTTCATCATTTACATGATACAGATCAAATCCCACCCAGTTTTCATCAGCATAATTTTTAAAGATAATACTATCCTCTACTGTTCCCTCTGCCTTTAACACTCCCTCTAAGGTAAATTTATAACTCCCATCAAATAAAAACTCTGTGCCTGGTTGAAGAATTAAAGTATCCCCACTAACAACACTTATATCTCCTGAAATACGATAGACCTCAGGGGGATAAGTTCCAGATAAATTGCCAGTTAATATATTTCCATCTACTCCAGTTACCGATAATGAAATGGAGATACCTTCTGGTAAATTGTTACTTATAAGTGTCATGCTATCTTGAATAGTTCCAAAAATCTGGTTATTACTTTGAATGTTAATAATACCAGTTTCTAAGGATCCAATTGTAATAGGGAAGCTCGTATTACTACTAAAAGAAGATGACTCAAATATTACCTCATCAATGGTAATAGATGTATCTCTATAATTAAAAAGTGTAAATTGTTTACTACTTCCAAGATTACCAACCTCTCCAAAATCATGAGATGTAAAACCTGGAAGTATAAATAATCCACCAGTAAACCCCATATCTGCTATTGTTAAATCTATATCAGAATACCAACTATTGGGATTGCCCATATTTATACAAGGAGAATGTCCTTGTAAAGTAAAATCATCATTAAAGAACGGATCAATATCCATATTCCCTACACCAGAATCCCATACTCCATTGTTATTTTCATCAGCCAACTCTTCACCAGAATCCCATACTCCATTGTTATTTTCATCAGCAAACCATTCACCTTCCCAACCACCTTCAATATCACTGTAAGTAATAACCATACTTTCATTCATGCTTGAAGGCTCATATATTGGCTCTAAGCCATTATCCCATACAATGGTATTGATTAGAGTTGTTGAAGATCCCGATACAAAAATTCCACCACCCCACTCCTCAGCTGAATTTCCAGCTATAGTTACATTAGTCATAGTTGGAGAAGAATAATATGATATATTTATACCTCCTCCATTATGAGTAGCTATATTCCCAATAATTAGTACATTGATAAGGCTAGGAGAGGAATCAGCGCTTATTCCTATACCTCCACCACTATAACTAGAATTATTTGCTATGGTTACATTTATCAAAGTAGCATCAGAATCTATAACATACATGCCTCCACCCTCAGTCAGAGCCGTATTCAAATTGATTCTCATATTTAATAGAGTGGGGTTAGATCCTTCTAAACACATACCTCCCCCGGAACTAGCATCATTATTACTAATCAACACATTTGATAAAGTAGGATCGGATCCTATTAAATACATTCCTCCTCCTGTTAAACCAGCCTCATTCTCAGTTATAGTAATATTATGTAGGGTTGGATTAGAAAAATATAAATACATGCCAGCCCCTGATGCGAAATACGAGTCTTCCCAACTAGTTCCTGTAGGAGTTTCACCGCCTGTTAAAGTAATTCCTGATATAGTATTATGTACACAATTACTCATCACAATTACTCTTCCTGTCTGCTCGGCATTTAGTACTGTAATTCCTTCTCCTTCCCCAACAAGATCTAAATAGGAATACATATTAATAGGGAAACTCTCACCTGTCTCTGGAGAATAGATTCCTGCAGCTAAATAGATGGTAATAGGGTGTGTTTCTGTTGCATAAATCATACCCATTGCAAAATCAATTGTTTGGAATGGAGTGTCTATATCTCCTATCGTATTCCCCTCATCTATTCCTGTTTCTGGATTAACCCAGACATCTGTATAAATAAACTCTATGCCATCAGATCCTTCATAATTAAATTCTGTTAATTCACCTTTAACCCAGTATTCTGATACATCCTGATAATCAGAGCTATAACAATCAAAAGTGCTGTTAGATAAATTGGTGGAAAGCTCTTCAAATCCATCTACAAATAAAGTTTTTGCAGAAATTGCCTCATTTCCATAAAATATATTTTCAGAAAAATCTAAATCATTGGTTACCGGAGGAAGTTCTGGGTTTAGTTCCCATTCTCTATCATTAAATGACCAGTCTTCTGCACTATCAACAGCTATAATTCCTCCACCATTTCCTGTTGAGCTAGTTCCATTTTCTTTAATATTATTATTCTTTATTTTTGGTGATGCATTATATACCATGATACCACCACCTACTCTTGTTGTTATAATAGTTCTAGTAGAATCAACTTCTCTATCCATTAAGTTCCCAATACCTCCGGTAATGGTAAATCCACTTATTTCAATATTTTGAGGAATTATAGCTGATCCTGATTCAGGTCTAATCGTAATGGTACTTCCCATATTATCTGCAGGATTACTTCCATCAATAGTAGTATTCTGATGTCCTCCTGTAGATGTTAATGTAATTTCTGATTCAATGATAAGATTTTCGGTATAAGTTCCATCTCCAACAAGAACTATGTCTCCATCATCTGCGACATCCAGTGCCTCCTGGATAGTAGTATAATCACCTGGAACATTAATTGTAATCGAGTATAATCCTGATAAAAAGATTAATAGAAAACTTTTAAATGTAAAATTTAAATTCATAAGGGAATTTACAATAGAATTAGAATAGATACAAATGGGTCATATCACATAAGTTATGTTGTACCCTCGACAGGATTCGAACCTGTGGCCTACGGATTAGAAATCCGTTGCTCTATCTGGCTGAGCTACTAGTTATTTAAAACAAATTGGACTAATCCAACAACATCAATGACATTAACAGTACCATCACCATTGAAATCAGCACCTTCTGTATCAAGGTCATTTAAAATAATATTCACTAAGGCAACAATATCTATAATATTAACACTACCATC
Source organism: Fidelibacterota bacterium SCGC AAA003-L08 (assembly GCA_000405805.1). Lineage (GTDB taxonomy): Bacteria > Fidelibacterota > Marinisomatia > SCGC-AAA003-L08 > D37C17 > SCGC-AAA003-L08. The sequence goes on along the minus strand of ASPJ01000006.1, from coordinate 28,546 downwards.
ACCATTTAAATCACCATTTTGTTGGTTAGGCATATATTCAAATGCACCCATATCAGGGGCTTCACCAAAGTAGTCAGTAATATCATCTACTCCATCACCATCAAGGTCTGCTGTACCTGCATCAATACATGGTGAGCCTCCCATCAAAGTGTAATTACCATTTTCAGGATCTACAAAGAGCGGAGAAGCATCAATGTTACCTTCGCCTTCAAAATCACCCTCAATATCACTATATGAAATATTGTATTCTTGTGTAGGATTTCCATCTAATTCCCATGCATATATGCTTTGAGGAAAATTCCCCCAAATAATGCTATTTATAAAAGTCATAGGTAGGCCATAATTGTGTATGAATATCCCCCCACCTACATCTGCAACATTATTAGCAATGGTAACATTTATAAAATCTATAATATCCATATCATAAAAATCGATACCACCACCTTCAGATGCAACATTATTAGCAATGGTAACATTTTTAAAAATAGGATGCTCCTGAGAATTGGATTCAAATTGAGATATCAAAACACCTCCACCATTATCTGCTATGTTATTTATTATATTAACATCCACAATGATTGGGGTAGAATCATGAATAAATATTCCACCACCCTCACTTGCATCATTATCTCTAATGGTAACATTGGATAGAGTGGGATTGGATTTATTCATCCAAACTCCTCCACCTTGAGTATCAGTCTCATTATCTCTAATGGTAACATTTACAATTAAAGGATTGGAATGATCAATATATATTCCGCCAGCACAACCACCGTCAACAGAAAAAGGCCACCATTCTGATCCACCTGTTAGCGTAAGATTAGATATGATATTATTTTCACAATATTCAATCTTAATTGGCCTTCTAGAGGAAGCATCAATATATTCATCACCAGGCTCCCAAGTAACACCCTCGGCATCAATAATGGTTATTTCTTCTCCCTGTCCAATTAAATTAATATTTGATATCATATTAACAGGCAATGATTCACCATTAATTGATGGAGAAAATGTACCTGCTGCTAAGTAGATATTAACTGGATTCTCTTCAGTACTATAAACCATACCCAAAGCAAAATTAATGGTTCTAAATGGATGTTCTATATCTCCAATATAATTCCCTTGATCTACTCCTGTATATGGGTCTACCCAGACCTCTGTATAAATTGGTTCTACACCATCACATCCTTCATAATTAAATTCTGTTAATTCACCTTTTACCCAATACTCTGATACATCCTGATAGTTTGTACTATAACAATCAAATATTCCATTAGATAAATAAGTAGAAAAATCTTCAAACCCATCAATAAATACACTATGTCCATAATCAGAATGATTACCATAAAATATATTGTTTGAAAAATCTAAATCATCTGTTGCTGGTGGAAGTTCTTCATTATGTATCCACTCTCTATCGTTAAAAGACCAATCTTCTGCACTATCAATCGCTATAATACCACCACCATTTGATGTAGATGCGCTTCCATTACCTTTAATATCATTATTACTAATCTTGGGAGAAGTATTAAATGCCATAATTCCACCACCAAATTTTCCAGTAACCATACCAGAAGGAGTATTCCTATTCATTGAATTACCAACTCCACCAGTGATTGTAAACCCATCAATTTCAACATTATTTGGTATAACTGCTGATCCAGATTCAGGTCTAACAGTTACCGTACTACCCATCGTCCCTGCAGCAGCTCCACTTCCATCAATAACTGTATTCTGATGTCCTCCTGCAGATGTTAATGTGATATCAGATTCAATAACAAGATTTTCTGTATATGTTCCATCTCCGACAAGTACTATGTCTCCATCTGAGGCTGCATCAATACCATCTTGAATTGTTGTGTAGTCATCTGAGGGATCAGAGCCTACAGTAATCGTAATTGAGTATAGTCCTGATAAAAAGATTAAAAGAAAACTTTTAAATGTAAAATTCAAATTCATAAAGAGAATTTACACTAAAACTATAATAGAAACAAATGCAGTATATCACATAGAAAGGTTTTGGTACCTTTGAGTTGCGAGTTTTGGCCAATGGTACCCTAAATTGGTACCTTTTTATAACTATATATGGTATTATTTGGTATACATTTGGCTATCTTGGGGTGTTTCTTATTAGAGGAGAATTAAGGTCTTGTACCCTCGACAGGATTTGAACCTGTGGCCTACGGATTAGAAATCCGTTCCCTAACTTCTTTTTGTCGTCAAGGAATTTATCTTTTCTGTCAACACTGTACCCTTTTGGTGTACCCTTTTTTGCATAGGTATGATAGCATTTGAATCTGTTTGGTTATTTGAGGTTATTTATTGATTGAGTATGATATTAATTATTATAATAACATCAAATATATCAATAATGCCATCTTGATTTATATCGGCCCTGCAAATTTCATCTTCAGTGGCAGAAGTAAATCCCATAATAATGTTTACCATTTGAATTATATCTGATATATCTATGGTACCATCAACATTTAGATCACCTAATGATGAGCTGCAATCAATAAATTCAATAGCACCCATATCAGGGGCTAAACCATAATAATCTGTAATATTTTCTAATCCATAATTATTTAAATCTGCTATTCCTACATCAATACAAGGCGAATCTTCTTGTAATGCAAGAATACCCATGTCAGAATTAACAAATAAAGGATCAGTATTGATGTTATTTTCATATATCAAATCAATAGTTTGAGAAGAATCAGAATTACCAAAGGGGTTATAGTCTGGTAACATAGGAACAAATGAAGCCTCTCCCAATTCAATATCAGAATTTAGGACAATCAGTCCATTGGTTTGAATATTAGTAATTGAATTATCATAGATTATGGAGTTAATGATAGTTGAAGCAATTGGATCACCATTCATCCAAGTTTCACCTGAAGATAAAATAAATAGCCCATCATATTCTTCTCCCAAATTATTTTCTAAATCAAATTGATTTTTAGCAATTGTTACATTAATAAGATTGAAAGAAGTATTTCCGGCATTAATTATGTAAGGGGCATAAAAATCATTATTCCTAATTATGATATTCCGAAGTGTTATAGGTCCAATCCCAAAGAATCCTAGGAAAAGGGGTGCTTCATTATCTGTAAATGTGATGTTTTCAATATTTACATTAGTTGCCTTTCCCCAAAGGAAGAAAAGCGGAAAATAAAATCCGGGGTTATTCCCCATTGTCGCATCATCATTACTGACAGATGAAATAATTGTATTATTAATAGATTCACCTTTGATAGTTACATAACTAGGTATAGAAAGTATCAAATCTGATATTTGATCAGAAAAAGTCAAAGTATCTTCAAAGGCACTTAAATCAAAATTATATTCACCATTTAATAAATGTATGGTTTGTTGATTATCTGGATATGCTGAAGAACGCTCAAAGGCGGTGTTTAAATTTTTTAAAGGAGCCTCATAGGAATCACCTACATTTAAATCATCACCATCATTTGATACATATATGTCTGTCAATATTTGATCAATAACATGATAATCGTTGTCTATTTGAAAATTTTCAACAGGAGAAGCAAATAGTGAATTTGGGGCTGAGACTGAGAATGTATCAAGTGCTAGATAATGAATCACAGGAGTATTGTCTAATGCACCTTCTCCTTCACTGAACCCCATACCCAATCCAAACCATCCAGATGAAAGGTCCCTACCAACCATTGCATTATTTGAATAAATACTTGAGGGTTCATTCTCATTAAATGATATATCACATCCATAAAAAGAACCATAATCATCAATTCCATATATATAATTTAATCCTCCTCCTATTCCAGAAGAATTATTTACAATACTTACCGAAGAGAAATTGATGGATGCTCGACAATCTATTCCGCCACCCCATGAAGCAGACTCATTATTAGATATTACTATATTATTAAATTCATTATAAGTATCATATCCAGTAATCTCAATACCTCCACCAGTATCATCAGAAACATTATTTGTTATATTGACATTATTGAAAATTAAAGTATCTGCATTTGAGAATATGCCACCTCCACCATTATTTTCACTGCCACGACAATAATTATTAGTAATTTCAGAATTTTCAATTGTTAAATAATTAGGCTCACTAAGATAATGATCCATATATATACCACCACCCATACCTCTTGTTTGAGTTGTCCCATCATTATATTCAACAGGAATACCAGCATTATTTTCTTTAATTATTGAGTTATATATATTGATAATCGAAGATCCAGTGATAGATATTCCTCCACCATTAAAAGAAGAAGTATTGTTTTTTATTATGCAATTATTTATAACTACATTGGAATTATCAATATAAAGTCCGCCACCGCTACCTTCATACAAAACACCAGTTTCAACCCTTCCATTTTGAATAGTTAAATTATTAATATAGATAGAATCAGATGATTCTATGATAATTACTCCACTATATTCCATAGCATCTAAAATAGTTGTTTCTTCATCTAGACCTTCAATAGTTACATAGCCTAATATAATAATAGGAAAAATTTCTCCTGTTTCAGGACTATATGTGCCCTCTGTTAGATGAATGGTAATTGGATTAGATTCAGTTGGAAGTATCAGTTCCATTGTTCTGGTAATAGTTTTAAATGGATTATTTGGAGTTCCACAGTCCTCATCAAAACATTCCTCATCTATATTAGAATCCACATATACATTCGAAGCCGTAATGGCACAACCATTTCCTTCAATATCTGAATAATCAATAGTTGCTGTCCTTTCTACTTTTACCCAGGCAGGAGATACTTGATTTTCTCCATCAGCAGAGCAGGCTCTTACATCAAAAATACTTCCACTCATATCAAATTCAAGCTCATGGAATTTATTGGCTAAAGAATTCCCAATTTGAGCATCATTATCATCATATAAATTATTAGATATTTGAAATTCCTCCACTTCACAACGAGGATTTGCATCTATAAACCGATCATTAAATGACCAATCTTCCGAACTACTGGTTATTTGTATAGCCCCACCAGAAGTGGTAGGGGCTCCATTTGGGGGAGTTCCATTCTGTTTAAAAAAATTATAATTTATTATAGGGTCAGATACATCAGCTAAAATCCCTCCTCCTAAACGTACTGAATATCTTTCACTATCAGGAGAATCATCTACGGAACGATATACAACCGTACCAGTGCCATATTTAATGGTAAAACCAATAATTTCAGGGGATATACAAGTATCTGAATTAGGGGTTATTAAAATAACGGATGCATAATCAGCATCACTGGGATTATTTCCGATAATTCGAGTATTTGCAATATGAGAGTTATTAATGACCCACTGCTCATAGAATACATCATCATAGGCTACCCAGTCATCTAAATCATCAAAAATGGCATGACTGGCTAGTACAATAGATTTACTAATTACTAAATTTTCTTGATAATCTCCATCAGCAACTAAAACTGTATCTCCAATGGCGGCAACATCAATACCTTCTTGGATAGTAGGATAATCATCAGGAATGTTAATGGTAATCGAATATAGTCCTGATAAAAAAAATAAGAGGGAATTTTTAAATATAAAATTCATAAACTAATTTACATTACTATATTAATAGAATCAAATCTAGCATGTCACACTAAAATAGCCATACCCCCTATACCCCAAGTGTACCCCACTCAACCCCGAGATTCAGGCTACTGCACCCCATTAGTGTACCCCATTTTGGATACATATGGTATATGTTTGGATTTATTTGGTTATTTGGAGGTATTTTAGATTAGAGAAGAATGTGTGTCTTGTACCCTCGACAGGATTCGAACCTGTGGCCTACGGATTAGAAATCCGTTGCTCTATCCAACTGAGCTACGAGGGCACTGAATTATATATATTCTAAGTATTAAAATTTAATATATAATTGTAATTCCAAACCATCATATCCTTTTGGAATTACTAATGATGAAATTTTTGTATTTACATTTCTTTCTAGAATCATAACATCAATAAATGATATAATCCTATTTAAAATCATTCCTGTCAATGCAAAGGTCACATATTTCTCATAATTGATACTTTTTATCCTCATAGAATTGAATTTTTTTCTATTTGAATCTGCATCCCAATCCCAATCATACTGTATACCTTCAGGATAGATTTCACGATTATATTCTCTTATTATTTTGCCTTGAGAATTTAATCTCATCATTAATGATCTTCTTCTTTCTTTTATATCATTAAAACTTACTGTATTATCATTGCTACCTACATCTAAAGCAAACATATAATCTTCATTTTTAAGATTTACATTAGCATGCATTCTTGCATAAGCTATATAGTCTGATTCATAACTATTACTTAAATCATTAAACATATATGCGCTTATTATTAAAGCAGATTCCATATATAAGAAGAGTTTACCTCTCCCCGTATTATCATATGACAATTCACCCCAACCCGGTAATATTAATGACTTAATCTTAGAGTTTGGGAAAAGAATGGATAATAATAATATAAAAATAATAATCTTTTTCATTTTTTTCTCTTCAAAAGTATACCCAATAAAATAAATATTAATAATATATTAATTATAGCAAAAACATCACCATATTTTGCATAAAATGTTATTTGCGATGATGGGACAACATTTGCTAAGATTACTCCCTGACTATTTAATTCTAAGTTCTGAGTTATGTTCCCTCTTTTATCAATTACTTGAGATATCCCAGTATTAGCACATCTAATTACTGGACGTCTAAACTCTATTGCTCTATAAATTGATTGCCTAGCATGCTGTTCTGGCTCATATAGATCCTCATACCAACCATCATTTACAAAATAAATTAATATTTCTGCGCCATGGTTAATGAATTTTCTATTTAATTGAGGAAAAGTTGATTCATAGCATATCATACCTGCGATTTGATGATTATTGATATTAAAAATTTTATATGTATCTCCTTTAGTAAATGTACCAAAGGGAATATCTGATGAATTCATCCCTGAAATTGATTGAAATGGATTATATTCAGCCAAAGGAACTAATTTTATTTTATTATAAATATCTTTTTGACTATAAGAGTTTATATTATCAGAATGAATATGAATTATTGAATTATATAATCTGTTTTTACTATCTCTATAAACCATTCCCGATAACAATGAAGTTCTTTGATTAGAAAATTTACTTGATATAAATTTTTTAAAGATAGGGTCTTTTAAACTATAATATGCAATTGCTGTTTCTGGGAATAATACTATATCTGTAGTATCTGTTATTGAATTTTCTGGAATATTGTTAATTATTTGATTAACAACCTCTGTATTTACTTTAAATCGTTTTTCTTCTAGAGAAATATTTGGTTGTACAATCACAGCATTAATTGAATCTCCAACAGTAGGTTGTTGCTTGTGATATAAATAATATCCGGAAATAAATGGGGCTATTAGAGTAATTAATAGAATAGTTAATACTCTATTATGTTTAGTTTTATAATAATCATAGATTAGAATATTAATTAGAACTATCCAGAAACTTATCCCATATATACCTGTAAATTCAACATTCTGAGCTAGAAATATATAATCAGTCTGGGAGTTGGCTAAGGAAACCCATGGGAAACCTAAAACCGTAAAAGTTTTTAAGTATTCTATGCTAACCCATATTGCTGGAAGAGAATAATATATCTTATTAAATTTATTTTTTATAAGAATTGAATATAACATTGCTATTAGAATTGTATTAACAGTCAAAATTAATACAGAGGCTAGTAAAGATATAAGTGCCAATAATTTAGTTGGCATCCCTAAATTGAAAAACATCCAGAAAATGACTGATATATGGTAGGTGAATCCCCAAATTATTCCCATATATATCCTTTGTCTAAAAGAATAATTAGGATGATCTAAAAATTTAATAAAAGGGAGTAATGAGAACCAAGCCAGCCAACCGTATTCAACAGAATGCTGAGAAAATCCCATCAATAATGCTGATAAAAGAATCCACGTATATTTCATCTATTTTGAATCAAGATACTCTTGCAGTATAATAGCTGCAGACAATTGATCTATTTTCCCTTTGTTATGCCCTGTTTTAATTCCTTGTTTAATCATAATATCCATCGCAGATACTGAACTTAATCTTTCATCCAATGTATCAATGGTAATATCTATATCTTGATTAGATAATTCTTTTATGAATAGATCTTTGAAAGATAATACCTTCTTAGTTTGTTCTGAATATTTTCCTGACATTGAAATAGGCAACCCAATGATAATTTTATTAACATTTTTTTCATTTGCAATCTCTAGTATTTTATCAATCAAATCTTCTTGGTTAATCTGTCTGATTGTACATAAAGGATATGATATCGTATGCATTGGATCTGACAGGGCAATACCCACACGCTTATCTCCATAATCAATAGACATGATTCTATTCAATTCACCCTCTATCTTTACTTAATATTTTCTTAATATTTTTTCCCGGTTTATACTGAACTTTTCTTCTTGGAGGAACATAGATTTCTTCATTAGTTCTAGGATTTCTTGCTTTAGGCTTTGCTTTAGTATTCTTAACTTCAAATACCCCGAAATTTCTTATTTCAATTCGTGATAAATATTTTTCTTCACATATTATATCAGATATTATATTTAAAGTTGACTCTAAAATTATTTTTACTTCATCTTTTGGAATATTTAAATAATTTGAAACTTTCCTGACAATATCCTTTTTTGTATATGTTATTTTCTCCATTATATTCTTTCCAGATTAATAACATTTGGTATCTCTTTAATTTTCTTTTTAACTCTTAATAATTGTTTTGTATCTCTAGTTTCTAAAATCAACGTACAGTAGCCTAAACCATCTTTAGCTTTCATATCAATACTCTGAATATTCATACTAAAATTAGATATTACTTCGGTTATGTCTCTTACTATATTCTTTCTATCTTCACATACTATTTTTAAACGTACAATAAACAATGTTTTTGAACTGACATCCCATTCAACATCTATGAATCTATTTTCATTCGATAATGAAGGAATATTAGGACAACTACAAATATGTATAGTTACACCCCTACCTCTTGTAATATATCCTATAATTTCATCGCCTGGAATTGGACTGCAACATTTTGCGAAAGCAATTAATGTATTTGAAACTCCATCAACTGTAACGCCTTTAGCTATACCTCTTGCTTTATTTAAAAATTTTTGAGTTAATGATTCAGGTGATTTTCTATCTTGATATTCTTCGGGTGTATCAGGAAAATATTTTTGAATTATATCATGAACAGTTAATTGTCCGTCCGCAACATCTGAGTATATTAAGTCTTCATTGTTATGCCCTAATAGTTCTGGATTTGATTTTATATTTTTTAATAAACTTATTTTTCCAAACTTTCTCAGTCCCTTTTCTATTATCTCTTTACCTAATTTAATGCTCTGATCTAATTGTTTCTTTTTAATACATCTTTTAATATGGGATTTAGCTTTAGCTGTCTTTACCAGTTTCAGCCAAGCATCATTAGGTAGCTGATTATCAGATGTTATTATTTCAATTGAATCTCCATTTTTTAACTTCGTATTTAAAGGTGCTATTTTCCCATTAATTTTTGCTCCAGAACAATGTAACCCTACTTGAGTATGTACATCAAAAGCAAAATCTATAGGTGATGAACCAGTTGGAAGCTGTGAAACATCACCTTTTGGAGAAAATACAAATATTTCATCTTCAAATAAATCAATCTTTAATAATTTTAAAAATTCATCAGGGTCTTTTTCTTCACTCTGTAAAATTTCAACTAAATCTCGCAACCATGACATACGTTGGTCTAAGTTAGATACCCCGGATTTTTGTTCTTTATATATCCAATGTGCCGCAACACCTATTTCAGCAGTTTGGTTCATCTCTTCAGTCCTTATTTGGACCTCTACCATTTTACCCTCTTCTCCAAATACAGTTGTATGAATTGATCTATAACCATTACTCTTAGGAGTAGCAATATAATCCTTAAACCTATCTTGCAAAGGAGTATAAAGCTGATGAACTATACCTAAAACGGCATAACATTCTTCAATTTTAGCTACAATTATTCTAATTGCAAATAAATCAAAAATTTCATCAAAGGATTTATCTCTATGATTCATTTTTGATAAGATTGAATAATAATGTTTTGCCCTCCCAAATATATTTATATCTATTTTAGAATTTTCTACTTCCTCTTGGATAGGCTTGATAAATTTATTAATATATTTTTCTCTCTGTTTTCTTGTAACCTTAAGTTTTTTATCAATATCACGATATTCATCTGGGTTAATTGTTTTAAACACTAAATCTTCTAGTTCAATTTTCAATTGATTCATTCCAAGCCTATGAGCCAATGGAGCAAATACATCTCTAGTTTCAATAGCAATTCGTCTTTGTTTTATTTTAGGGAGATAACTAATAGTATGCATATTATGTAATCGATCAGCAAATTTTATAATAATAACTCTTAAATCCTTAGCAACAGATAGAAACATTTTCATAAAATTTTCAGCTTGTTTTGCTTGACGGCTATTAAATTTAATTCCTGATAATTTTGATACTCCTTCAACTAATGCTGCTATATCCTCATTGAAAGTTTCTACAATGTCTTGTTTTGTTATAGCAGTATCTTCAATAGTATCATGTAATAAGCCCGCTGTAATTGTATCTAAATCCATCTTCCATTTTGCCAAGGTATGTGCAACTTCTACGCAATGGGAAAAATATGGTTTTCCAGATTTTCTTAATTGATCTTTATGTGCATTGGTTCCAATATTATAAGCCTTCCATAATAAATCTAATTGAGAATCCTTGTCAACTGAATCAAAATTTATTTCTTTAATGATTTTATTGAAATCTGAAGGGAATTTATTTGATTTTCCAGATAGATAACTGTTTAACTTGCTGATGACCATGCTTAACCATTTGGAATGGTCGAACCATCATAAAATTCTTTACTATGTTGATTAGTAGTTTGATTTTCAAATCTAGCATATTTATCAATAAATGTAACATTAACTAAACCAGTAGGGCCATTCCTATGTTTGCCAATTATTATTTCTCCTACACCTTTATCTTCATCATTTTTAGAATAAACATATTTTCTGAATATAAATAATATAACATCAGCATCTTGTTCTATAGCTCCACTTTCTCTTAAATCTGACATAATGGGCCTATGATCGGTACGAGCTTCCGGAGCTCTAGACAATTGAGATAAAGCAACCACTGGTATATTTAATTCTTTTGCTAGTGCTTTTAGTGAACGTGATATATAGGAAATTTCTTGTTGTCTACTTTCAAATCTTTGTCCTGCATTCAATAATTGTATATAATCAACAAATAAAATATCAACTTGAGTTTCAGCAACTAGTTGTCTAGCCTTTGCTCTCAATTCCATAATATTTAATCCTGGAGAATCATCTATATATATGCTTGACTCATGTAATTTGCCTGCGGCTGCAGGTATTTTTTTCCAATCACTCTTTGCCAGTCTACCCGTTCTAACTAAATGACTATCGACCCTAGCTTCAGAAGTAAGTAATCGTTCTGCTAACTGTTGATTAGACATCTCTAAACTAAAAATACCTACTTTATGGCCATAATCAATGGCAGCATTTCTTGCTAAATTTAATGCTAGGGCCGTCTTCCCCATCGAAGGTCTTGCAGCTATAATTATCAAATCAGATTGTTGCAATCCTGATAATTTATCATCTAAATCAATAAAACCAGTACGAATTCCAGTATAGTTATCATCTCTTTGAGCACCCCAATTTTCGAGAGTTTTTTGCAATAAAGAATCCAAATCCATAAATTTAGTTTTATCTGAATGTTGGGATATTTCGAATAGTAGACTTTCTGCTTTATCTAGAATCTCTACTGAATTTTTCCCTGGGTCATAAGCAGTTTCACCCATATTAATAGCAGTCTCAATTACTTTTCTTAAAATAGCTTTTTCTTTTACAATTTTAGCATAATATTCAACATTAGATGCTGTTGGTGCTTCGGATGATAGTCCTGTTATGAAATATGCTCCTCCAATGGATTCTAATTGCTTTTTCTCTTTGAGTTTTTCAGTTAAAGTTATGTTGTCAATTGATTCATTGTTTTCGAATAATTCTGACATTGTAATAAAAATTATTGAATGTATTTTTTTATAAAAACTATCTTTATTAATGAAGTGAAGCACTTTAGGAAATGATTGGGGGTCAATTAATATGCATCCTAAAACTGCTAATTCAGATTCAATAGATTGAGGTGGTAATCTTTGTTCTTTTTCCTTTGACATTTGATACTATTAATCTTCATCAGATTCAGAAGCCGTATGCCTCCAATCAAGATCTCCCCTCATAAATTCTTCCATTGCGACTATCATTGGTTTATCATCATCTTTATGTTCCATGTTTTTATTTTCTATCTCCTCTAATTCCAAGGAATCTTCAATATTTTCTATTGATTCAAAATCTAAAGCTCGTGAATCAATTATTTGTCTCGATCTTTTTGCAGTGATGATGACATTAGTATATATATCATTATCTTTTGCAAATAGTTTTTCCATTCTTACAGCTTTTACTTCCATTACATCCTCTCCTTTATATCTTCATTTATTAAATTTATTGTTTCCTCTAAAACTTCATTTACATAATGTAAATTAAAACTTTCTTTAAATTCCATTTCTGTTTCAAATCGTTTTAATCGATTTTTAATTTGTGTAGTTTGCTCATTGCCTCTACTTCTAAGTCTATCTTCTAGAACTATTTTTTGTTCTGCAATATTTAAGCCTGGAGGCTCTATGAATATAGATAAAGTGTCATCTGGAAATTCTTCCATTACACTTCGACCACCTACTACATCAATGTCGAGCAACATAATTTTTCCTTCATCAAGAGATTCATAAAGTGGATCAGTAAGTGTTCCATATCTATTCCCATGAACAAATTCCCATTCTAAAAAGTCTCCAAATTTAACATAATGTTCAAATTTCTCTTTACTCATAAACATATAATCTTTTCCATCAACTTCACCCTCTCTAGGAGGTCTAGTTGTAGCTGAGACAGAAAATTGCCATTTTGGATTTCTTTTTAGCAACTCTTTCGTTATTGTTGTTTTTCCTGTTCCTGATGGAGCTGATAAAACAATTAGCTTTCCTTTTTTCATAATATATTTTGCGCCTGTTCTCTAATTTTTTCAAGTTCATTTTTCATATTCAAAGCTGCATGAGTAATATTAATGTTATTACATTTTGAACTAATAGTATTTATTTCTCTACCAACTTCTTGCAGCATGAAATTAATTTTTTTTCCAACTTCACTATTACTGTTTAAATACTTTTTTAAAGTATCCAGATGACTTCGTAATCTAACCAATTCTTCATTAATATCTTTTTTTTCTATCATTATCGCAATTTCTTGGTATAGTCTACTTCTATCTAAATCTAAATCTTCAATCATATTATTTATTTTATCATTATATTTATCCACTTCATCATTTATATTTACTTTGGAGATATCTAATATTATTTCTAATTCATCTTCTAAGTTCTTAATATTTTCTTTTAAACTATATTCTATATTCTTCCCCTCATTCATTCTAGAATTATCTAATTCTATAATAGCACCCTTGACACATTTAAAATATAGCTCTTTAATTAATTCATCATTATTGTTCTCTGTCTTATAAATATCTGTCATACTCATTAATTTATCTACAGATAATTCATCCATAGTATTTTTAGTTAGACTTTGTATTTGTTTAGATATATTCATATAATCCAATATTTTATCTTTATTTATGATTATTTCTTCTTTACTGTGGAACTCAATTGAAGTCTTCAATTGAAAATTTCCTCTAACACAATTATGTTTAATTTCATTTCTAATTTCATTATCATAAATAGATAAAATTTTTCCAGCTTTTATATAAAAATCAAAAAAACGACTGTTTAATGACTGAATTTGCACATTAATATGAGCATATTCATTTTCTTTTTTAAATTCACCATAACCCGTCATGCTTTTTATCATAATTTTATACCAAAAATTTTGAACATGAAATTAATGTTAAATAAGTATTTATACCAACCTTAAATAATAAATTAAGGGTGGAAACTCCCACCTTTTTCAATTAATTGATTAATATTGATTCCTAATCCAATATTATAAGAATTATCAAAGGGTAAATCATCAGCAGAGATTATATATGAATAGTCAATATTAAATAATTGATTTGATATGCTGAAGCCAAATGATAACCTCTTGAATCTAGATTTTCCCAAAAATATATCTATATTATCTGTTAGAGTAATTTTTGAGCCAAATCTGTAATCAACTGTAGATTCTCCATCAGCATCCTTATACATCCCATACAATGTTAATACATTTAATGATTTTAAAAATCTACGTTCTAATGATACCATGATTTTTGGTTCATAAAACTCTAAATATCCTTCACAATCAGAACATGATGAAGATGAAAGAAAACTACCGTCACGAGGCCATATCTTAAAAGATAACATATCATAAATACCTAAATAATAATCAAACCATTTATATTCCCTCTTTGTAGTTACTATATTCAAACCTAATCCAAATCCGTACCGATTATAATTCTCCGACAATGTACCCTTTATTGATATATTGTATTTATTCTTAATAATCTTTGATATAGTAATATTATAATCTTTTACATCAAAATAGCTTATTTTTGAATAATCTATTTCATTCGCCGCAGGACCATCTCCATCAATATTAGTCCATGCTTGTGTAGTATTAACTATATCACTAACTCCATGAGCAGTAAATAGAATATTATTATACTGAATTGCATCTAACCTATATATGCCTCCAAATCTTGACAAGTGAGAAAAATTTATTTCATTATCAATGTTGTGAGGAATATATATACCTCCCATTCCACTTGAATTAACTGATGTTGGGATATAATTAATATTCATAGAATCATCTAAAAGCTGAGAGAGCAGGAAATTACCTAAAATAATAATAATTTTAATTTTCATTTACTATAACTCATATTTAGTTTTTAATTCATGAATTTTCTTTGATACTTCAATAGGTGATATATTATCAATATTTATACTCTTTAATTCATTAATAAGTTCATTTATTCTATCTTTCTCAAGAGATTTTTCCAATCTATTCGAATCATATTCTTGTATATTTACTGTTCGTTTCTTATGGTCTGATAATGACTGTAAAATCTCACTAGCTCTTACAATTATTTCACTTGGGAGTCCTGCCATTTTTGCAACATAAATCCCATAGCTTTTATCGGTTCCTCCATCAATAATTTTTCTTAAAAAAACAATTTCACCATTTAATTCTCTAACATCTACATTCAAATTAAATGCTTTCTTAAGTGAATTTGCTAGATCAACTAATTCATGATAATGAGTTGCAAATAATGTTTTTGAGCATGATTCTTTATTGTTATGTATAAACTCAGTAATCGCCCATGCAATAGACAAGCCATCATAAGTTGAAGTTCCTCTGCCAATTTCATCTAAAATAATTAAACTTTTATCTGATGCATTATTTAATATGTTTGCAGTTTCATTCATTTCTACAAGAAAAGTTGATTCTCCCTCTGCAAGATTATCGTTTGCGCCAACTCTAGTAAATAATTTGTCCACAATCCCTATTTTTGCAGATGTTGCAGGGACAAATGATCCCATCTGCGACATTATCACAATCAAACCTATTTGACGTAAATATGTGCTCTTCCCAGACATGTTAGGACCTGTAATTATACCAATTTGTTTATCATTAGAATCTAGATAAATATCATTGGCTATAAAATCTTCTCCCATAGGTAATAATTTCTCAATAACGGGATGACGAGATTCCTTGATAATTATTTTATCACTATTTGATATATCTGGTTTTATATAATTATTATCAATAGAAAGTTTTGCTAAATTAGTCGCAATGTCAATCTTCGCTATAATTAATGAGTTATTTAATATAGGCTCTATATTCATCAACAGCTTGTTTCTCAAATTATTAAAAATTTCTATTTCTAATTCATTGATTTTATCTTTTGCAGATAATATGCGATTTTCATATTCTTTTAATTCTTCAGTGAAATATCTTTCTGCATTTGTAAGAGTCTGTTTTCTAATATAATTATCAGGTATCTTATCTATATGTGTTTTTGTAACTTCAATATAATAACCAAAAACTTTATTGTATCCTATTTTAAGGCTAGGAATATTACTTCTCTCTCTTTCATTAGATTGAAAATTTACCAGCCAATCATTACCGTGATTCGTAATTTCATGAAGCTCATCCAATGATTTAGAAAATCCTCTCCTTATAAAGTTTCCCTTATTTAAATTAATAGGAGGATCCTTTGTAATTGTATCATTAATAAGTTTTTCTGAATTAGAAGTATCTAATAGTTCTTTTGATAATTTATTTAATTCACTAGTTTTATTATTTATTATTTCATTTCTAATTGAGCTAATTATAAAAAGAGAATTTGATAAATTGATCAAATCCTTAGGATTGGATTTATCAGTAGATAGTTTAGAAATTATTCTATCAATATCAGATATATGTTTCAATTCATCAAAACAATAATTCAGCAACTCTGAACTATTAATTAATTCCTCAATTCTATTTAATCTAGTGAGAATCCTCTTCTTATCAAGCAATGGTCTCCTAATCCATTTTCTAATAAGCCTACTCCCTTGAGGTGTTTCCATCGTATCCATTATACTTATTAGCGTTGCATTTAATTGTGAATTCGATAATGAAGAAAATAATTCAAGATTCTTTATAGTAAATAGATCCAGACTCATTATCTCTTTATCATTAATAAGTTGAAGTGAAACTAAATGTTTTGTTCTACCCATGAAATTTTTCTGTAAATATCTAATAGCATTACCTGAAGCACAGATTCCTGGGTTAAATTTTTCAACTCCAAAACCTTTTAATGAATTTGTTTTGAATTGGTCAGTTAATATTTGAATTGCAATTTGTTTGTTCATTGCGTATTCAGGTATTTTAGTGATAAAGAAAGATTCTATATTCAATTTATTCGATAATAAATTTATTTGATTTTCTGGAATAATAATTTCAGAAACAGAAAATTCATCTATAATATTCTTTATATTATTTAATTGAAATTCTCCACACCTAAATTCTCCTGTAGAATAATCAACTATAGCAATACCTGCTAGTTCCTCAATAATAAACAGACTAGCAAAAAAATTATTTTTCTTTTTATCAAGATATTGGTCAGATATTGCTGTGCCTGGAGATAAAACTTCAACTACATCCCTCTTAACTATACCCTTTGCTTTTTTAGGGTCTTCAACCTGTTCACAAATAGCAACCCTATGTCCTGCTTTTAATAATTTATGTAAATATTGATCTAAAGAATGATATGGAAAACCTGCTAAAGGAACTGATGATGCTGCTCCATTAGATCTTTTAGTCAATGTAATCCCTAAAATTTTTGAAGTAATAATAGCATCATTTTCAAAAGTTTCATAAAAATCTCCCATTCTAAATAACATAATAGAATCTGGATGAGATTTTTTAGCATCTCTAAACTGTCTCATAACAGGAGTCTCTTTTTTTAAATCATTCATTGAATTAATTTTCTTCCTTCGTCAACTCTAAATGTCAATTTAATTTTATCAAAATACTCTAATAATGGAACAGCATACTTTCGAGTTGTGCCTGTCATTTCCTTAAATTTCTGCATAGATAATATTTTATTTGATAGAAAAAAATCATTTAAATCATTTTTAAGATTATTTAGATTTTTTGTAGAAAATATCAAGTTTTCATTTAATCGTACTATTTGATTATCCTTTTCAAGAATATTCAATATCTTTTTTACTTTTTCTTTCTTAGACTCACTTGCTAATGATAGTTCTTCTAAGTCTGAAGTAATAAGACCTTCTTTATTTAAAATATTTAATAGATTATCTTTTAGTGATTTATCAAAATCATCTAAAACAATCATCTCACCTTTAACAATCCATTTCTCATTCTTTTTATATATTTCATTTGATTCTTGTAATCTCTCTAAAAGATAATCTAAGAATTTCTCATTCCCATTAGTATTTTGAACTATTAATGATTTAGAAAATCCAATATCATACTCATCATTATTCGACTTTAAAAAAACTAATAAATAATTTCTGCATATTGCTATCTGCTTTTTCGTAGCTAACCATTTTTGGGATTTATATTTAATAAAATCTATTTGATTATCATAATTAATAAATTTGTCTATTTGCTTATCTCCTAAACCAAATTTTACTTGAGTTTGATGATAAGTTAATGGTTTGAATTCTTGGGATTCTATCATATAATGTTTTATTTGATTTTTATTTAACTTTTCAATATCTTTAATATATTTTTTAATTTCTTTCCATTTTTTATTTACTATTTTATCGATTACTATGCCACCACCAATTGTAACTAATGGAGAAAATGTTCTTAAAATAAACTTATCATCCATTATCGTAATTATATCTGATTCTAACTTGATTAATAATATGGAGGTTTTACCTGGTTTTAAGCTATCCATATCAACTAATGATACTCGACCAATAGATTCAGACGTCCCTATATGAACCCTTATTCTCTGATTTTGCTTAAGTGATTTTTTTGCAGTCTCTAACAATGTGCAGGATACAAGAAGATTTTTAGCAGATGTTAAATAACCTGGAGATGATATTTGATGACCTCTATATATATTTTCTATATTTAGATTGCTAATATTTATTGCTGCTCTAGAACCTATCTCAACTGTTGTTACAGATTGTTCATGGGAATGAATTCCTCGTATTTTATATTGTTCATCATTTGGCATTACGTTAATGGTATCCCCAACAGATATCTTCCCAGAAGTTACTGTCCCAGTAGTTACTGTTCCATAGCCTTTAATAGTAAATGCTCTATCAACTGCCATTCTAAAAAATCCTCTATCATGTTTGCTAGGAATATTTTCTGAACATACAAAAATCTCATCCTTTAATTTTTGGATTCCAATATTTTTAATAGTAGATGTCTTTATTATCTTGGAATTTTCTAAGAATGACTCTTTTGTCATTTTAGCGATATCTTCTATTAATAGCTCAATCCAATCTTCATCAGCCAAATCAATCTTATTTAATACAATAAGCCCTTGTTGGACACCTAATATTTTAAGTATCTCAAAATGTTCTTTAGTTTGAGGCATAATACCATCATCTGCAGCTATAACTAAAATCGCGAAATCAATTCCATAACTACCTGTAAGCATATTTTTTATAAATCTCTCATGTCCTGGAACATCAATTAACGTAATATTCTCACTTAAGAAAGCAAATCCTATATCAATAGTTAATCCACGCTCAACTTCTTCAGCATATCTTTCTGTTTGTGTGCCTGTTAATGATTTGATAATTGAAGTTTTTCCATGATCTATATGACCTGCCATACCAACAACTACTTGATTCATGATAATACTTTTTTAATTGCTTGAGCAACTAGATTGGATTGATCTTCAGGTATCGCTTTTAAATCGATAAAATAAACTCCCTTATTTATATAACCAATAATAGGAGTACTTGCTACTCTAAATAAATCAGATAGTATTTTAGGTTTAATTTGAGATTTAATTGAAATTGCATAACTTTCAATATTTTGTGTTGGTAATGATCCACTTCCAGCTTCAACTTTAGATTCAATTAATTCTATATTGTTTTTTTTAATAATTTTTGAATTAATATTATCTAATATTTTATTACCTAATCTTTTTAATTCTTTTCTACCTCTATTTAATAAAAATATAGTCATATTATCTCGAGTCACTTCATTATCGGATATGAATGTTCTTAATGAATGTTCTAACAATGAAATAGTAAGCTTGTCACATCTTAGAGCTCTATATATAGGATTTTTATGTATTTTATTTAATAATTTTTTGCTTCCACAAATTATACCACATTGGGGACCTCCAATTAATTTATCCCCACTAAAAGTAACTACTTCTGCTCCTGATTTTATATACCATTTGACTAAATTCTCAAAAGGTAGTTCCATTTTAGAAAAATCAACTAATGCACCACTTCCTAAGTCAACTATTAATGGAATCCTCTTTCTTTTACTTAATTTTGCTAAATCTATTAAACTTACTTCTTCTGTAAATCCTATTATTTTATAATTACTTGTATGAGCGTATAAAATCAATCCTTTATTGTCTTTAATAACTTCCTCATAATCTTCTAAACGTGTCTTATTAGTAGTGCCAACTTCAATCATTTTACAATTTGATTTATTTATAATATCTGGAATTCTAAATGAACCTCCTATTTCAATTTGCTGTCCTCTACTAATAATAACCTTCTCATTTTCACCCAATGTATTTAATGCTAATAAAACTGCTGCTGCATTATTATTTACCACTATTGATGATTCACATCCTGTAATACTATTAATCAAATAGTTAACATGATTATTTCTTTCTCCTCTCTCTCCATTCTTTAAACTAAATTCTAGATTAGTATATGGATATGTTGAATCAAATGCTTTATTAAATATCTCTTTTGATATTGGAGCTCTTCCTAAACCAGTATGCAAAATAATTCCAGTACCATTAATGACTTTATTAAGGTGCGGTTTACTAATCTCACTTAGCTTATCATTTATCAATGAATAAATATTATCTGTGATTTTTTTGATTTTATTATTTGCTATTTCTACTTTAATCTGTTTAATAGAATCCCTAATAACTTTTTTTAATAAATTTCTTGGAAGTAATAATAATTCTGAAGATAAATTTTTTATTATTTCATCTACTGATGGTATTTGTTTATATGAATTTTTATTACTCATTATTAAATTTAGTTTTTCCCTACAGCTTTTTCAACAATATCTAAAAGATCATTCAAAATTACTTCCGATTTGAAATTATTTAGTATTGTTAATATTAAAATCCCAAATTCTTGATTTGGTAATATATCTTCAAATTCATCGAACATATCCGTATTATCTAAGAAATCATCTATACTATTATGATTAGATACTTCTTTCTGGACTTCTAGTTGAAGACTGAATATATATTCCTTTATTTCATTTCTATTTAATTGATTTAGCTTTTTACTCATTATAAAACATCATGTTCATCAAACGTATCAATTTGCTCTGCCCTAACATATTGATCAGCATATTTTTTATATATTTTTTCTTTGACAAATATTTCAAATAAATCTTCATCAATATGACAATCATCTCTAAAATAACCCATAATTCGCATTGCTTTTGATAATTTTTTTCCATCTTTATAAGGTCTATCATTAGCCGTTAATGCTTCAAAAATATCTGCAATAGCCATGATTTTTGCTTGGGTAGACATTTGGTCTGCTTTTAGTCCCTTTGGATACCCTTTTCCATCTAATGTTTCATGATGTCCTCCTGCAAACTCAGGAACATTTCTTAATTTTTTTGGATAAGGTAATTGTTCAAGCATATCGATAGTAATTGATATATGATCATTAATAATTTGTCGTTCCTCAGGTAATAATGTTCCTTTAGAAATTTGCAAATTCCTAATTTCAAGTTCCGTAAAGAAATCTATTAATACTCCTTCATCATTTTCCCATTGATATTTTTTGCTAATTTCTACAATTTTCTCCTGTTTCTCCTTTTCCATATATTCGCCACCAATATTTATCAATCTAATAAACTCTTTATCTTCATATAACTGTTTTAAATCATCTTTGAGTTTTTTTCTAGAAGGATCTTTTCCCTCTGAACAATCTTTCCAAAATTTATTTTCCATATCCCTTTTAATTACTTCAAAACGAGTATCTATTACTTCTATTCTATCGAAAATAGTTTCTAATTTTGTTGATTTATCTACTACATGTACTGGCGTTGCAACTTTACCACAATCATGCAACCATGCTGCAATAAATAACTCATATCTTTCATCTTCCGTCATTTTAAAATCTTTATAGTTTCCATAATTAGCCTTTTCGACTGCATTAGCAAGCATCATACATATTTCAGGCACTCTCTCACAGTGACCTCCTGTATATTCAGATTTTTTATCTATTGCTGTTGCAATGAGCTTAATAAATGCTTCAAATAAATTTTTAAGCTCTGCCACTAACCTCTTATTAGTTAATGCAACTGCTGCTTGTGATGCTAATGATTCTACTTGTTTTTCCATATCCTTTGAAAATGAGATAATATTTCCAGTTTCTCTATCAATTGCATTAATCAATTGCATTACTCCAACTATTTCATCTTCATGATTTTTTAATGGTAATGTTAAAAATGATTTAGAGTGATAATTATTATTTTTATCAGCAGCTTTAGCACCACTAAAATCAAAGCCTTCTTCTTTATATGCATCTTTTATATTGCTCGTTTTTCCGGTGTGTGCCACATAACATGATACATTTTTATGATTAGGATTTCCTGAATCGTCGTATAAACGAAGTGGAGGCCAAACAATATCTGTTCCAGAAGTTCCTCCAAATACTAAATTAAGTGAAATATTATTAACAATTTTGAATTCTAAAAATTTACCATCTTGACTTTTCATATATAAGGTGCCTCCATCTGTATTACTAATCTGTCTGGCCTCTTCTATAATCATTTCAAATAATTTGTTAAAATCATTCTCTTTTGATAGAGCAATTCCAATTTCATTTAATTGTTTAATACGTTCTTCTAAGTATCTACATCTATCTTTATAATCCATTTATTAATCCAACTGTTTTTAAAATTTATACTATAAATTATTATAAAAATACAAAACTCCCAATATACATTAGGAGTTTTATATTAATAATAAATTTAACTAATCTTCTATTTTAAGATTCTATTTTTTAGTTTCTTTTTCTTTAATTCTTGCAGATTTACCTTTTAAATCTCTAAGATAATAAAGTTTTGCTCTTCTAACTTTCCCTGATTTTAGAACTTTAATATCAACCACATTAGGAGAATGAAACGGAAAAATCCTTTCCACCCCTACTCCATTAGAAATTTTTCTAACAGTAAAAGTTTTATCTAAGCCTGAACCAGAAGATATTTTAATAACAACTCCTTGGAAGACTTGAGTCCTAGAGCGTCCTCCCTCAACAACTTTCACTCCTACTGAAATAGAATCTCCAGCTTTGAATTGAGGTATATCTAATTTCATATTTTTTTTTGATAATTCTAAAATCTTATCCATTCTATCTGCTTCCTTCTTTTAACTGCTTATATTTTTCCCATAAATCGGGTCTTCTTAATTTTGTTTTCTCTTCCCTTTTTTCTCTAAACCATTTTTCAATTTCTTTATGATTCCCAGACAATAATATTTCTGGAGTTTTCATATCTTTATAGTTCGAAGGCCTAGTATAATGAGGCCCATCTAATAATGGCTGCGAAAAGGAATCTAAATCAGCTGATTCTTTTGAATTAATAGCGTCTGGAATTAATCTAACTATTGAATCCAATATTACCATTCCCGCTAATTCTCCACCAGTCAGAACATAATCCCCTATTGATAGTTCATCGGTAACCATGCTATCTCTAACTCGTTGATCTATACCCTTATAATGTCCATTTATAATAACAATCTCATCTATTCTAGACAATTCATAGGATAAATCTTGGTTTAACAATTTCCCATCTGGAGTTGGATAAATAACTCTAGCTGAATTAGTATCATGCAAACCTTTTTCAATAAACTTGAATGCTTCAAATATAGGTTCTGGCTTTAAAATCATGCCTGAACCACCACCAAATGGATAATCATCAATTCGTTTATTAGAAGATTTATCTGAAAAATCAAACAAATTATAAATTTGATATTCAACACAACCTCTTTCACGAGCTTTTCCTAGAATGCTAGACTCTACAATTGAATTTACCATTTCTGGAAACGGTGTTATAATATGAACTTTCATTATTTATCTACCAAGCCATCTATTATTTCAATAATAACACATTTTTTATTAACATCAAAAAGCTTAATTAAATCATTCCTAATTGGAATCATAAATTCTTTTGATTCATTTTGAACAATCATAACATGATTGTTTTCTTTAAAATGTAAAATATCTTTAGCTATTCCAATAAATGATTTATTATCATCATAAATTTTACATCCAATAAAATCTACAAAATAGATTATATCTTCACTATCATTAAAAAGAGACCTAGAAATATATAAAATGTAATCTCTTAGTTCTAATGCCTCATCCCTATTATTAAATTGATTAAATTTAATAATAGGTTGTAATGAGGTATAATTTATTGAATCTATTTTAAAAAACTGAAAATCTAAATCTTTATCATCTTTTTTTTTAAGCCAAACATTAATATCTTTTTTTAAAACATTTGAGCTTTCATTATAA
Source organism: Fidelibacterota bacterium SCGC AAA003-L08 (assembly GCA_000405805.1). Classification (GTDB taxonomy): domain Bacteria; phylum Fidelibacterota; class Marinisomatia; order SCGC-AAA003-L08; family D37C17; genus SCGC-AAA003-L08. The sequence continues at coordinate 4,169 of ASPJ01000006.1, read as the reverse complement.
GGCTTAAATTTAATCTGGCCTTTTACACCATAGGGCTTAATAATTTTTCCTATAGATATTAAATCATCTGGTATTTTATTCAATTACTTCTAGAACAGTTCGTTTATCATCTCTAGATTTGGCGGATGCAGCATTTAACCAAGTTCTTATTGCCATTATATTTTTTCCCCGTTTACCTATTACCTTTCCAAAGTCCCCATCACCTACTCTTAGCTCATATATTTTTATATCTTCCTCCCCTTCAATAAGCTTTATATCAACCTCATCGGGTTTATCTACAATGGCTTGAATAATTTGTATTAATAATTCTTTCATTATACTAATCCTCTTATTTTTTAGCTTTTTCTTCTGATCCCTTGTCCTCTGAAATTTCTTGTGTTGGAGCTTCTTCTACTAGAGCTTCCTCTGTAGCAGCTTCCTTTACTGGAGCTTCTTCTACTGGAGCTTCCTCTGTAGTAGCTTCTTCTACTAGAGCTTCCTCTGTAGCAGTTTCCTCTACTGGAGCTTCTTCTACTGGAGCTTCCTCTGCAGTAGCTTCTCTAGCAGACTGATCTAATTCTCGTTGTTTTTGAAGTTTCTTTTCTTCTTTTTTCTTCTTCAAAAGCTCAACCTTTTTATATTGAGCTTCATCCCATTCCTTCATTTTTTCAAGAATTTTATCATTACTTAGACCCGAATTTTCTAATGACCATTTATAGCTTAAGCCTGATTTCTTAATTAAGCTTTTAACAGTATCTGAAGGTATAGCACCTTTATTAATCCAATATTTTGTTTTTTCTTCATCAATCTTAATTGACAGAGTATCTTCAATTATAGGATCATACCATCCTAATCTTTCAATTTCTAGACCATCTCTTCTTTTTTAGAATCAATAGCTACTATTCTATAGAAAGGTCTCTTTTTTCTACCCAATCTTTGTAATCTAATTTTTACTGACAAAAATATTCTCCTTATTTTATGTTAATAGGAATTTATTTATTCCCTTTTTATTCATTTTTTTTATCATATTTTTCATTTGATCAAACTGTTTTAAAAGTTGATTAACTTCTTGAACATTTCGACCACTTCCTAATGCAATTCTCTGTCTTCTTGAGCCATTAATAATTTCAGGATTTAATCGTTCCTCTTTAGTCATTGAGTTAATAATTGCATCAATCCAAACTAATTTTTTTTCATCTACGCTTAAACCTTTTAATTTATTTCCTCCAGGCATCATACCTATTATATCTGAGACTGATCCCATTTTTTTAAATTGTCTCAATTGATTTTGAAAATCTTTTAAAGTGAATTTATTTTTTAATAATTTTTGGTTAAATTCCTCTGATAATTCCTTATCAAATACTTCCTCTGCTTTTTCAACTAAACCAACAACATCACCCATTCCTAAAATACGCTTTACAATCCTATCAGGATAGAATAATTCAAAAGCACTGATTTTCTCACCTGTACCAATGAATTTTATCGGTTTTCCTGTTACTTCTTTAATAGATAGAGCTGCTCCACCTTTAGAATCTCCATCCATTTTTGTTAAAATAATTCCCGAAATATTAATTTTTTCAGAAAATAATTTAGATGAATTAACGGCATCTTGACCTGTCATTCCATCTGCAACATAAAAAATTTCATTTGAATTAGATATCTCAACAACCTCTTTCAACTCATTCATTAATGCATCATCTATATGAAGTCGACCTGCGGTATCAATTATAATTGAATCCGAATTAGATTCTTTAGCTTTAGCAATACCTTCATTGATAATCCTCTTTATATCTTTAGTCTTTTTATTAGAAAAAACTGGAATGTTGATATTTTTACCTAAAGTTTCTAATTGTTCGATTGCTGCTGGTCTTTGTATATCAGCTGCAATCATAATAGGATTTTTTTGTTTCTTGTTTTTCAAAAAGCTAGCTAATTTAGCACAAGAAGTAGTCTTTCCTACCCCTTGCAAACCAACCATGGTAATAACTGTTATACCAGAATTATTATAGTTTATTTCATTATCATCACTACCAAGAAAACTTACCATTTCATCATAGATGATTTTGATAAATTGCTGACCAGGACTAATTGATTTCAGTACTTTTTCGCCTACTGCTTTTTTCTGCACTTTATCAATAAATGATCGAACAACCATTAAGTTCACATCAGCCTCTAATAAAGCACGACGGACGTCCCTTATGGCATCTTTAACATTTTTCTCACTTATTTTACCCTGACCTCGTAATGTTTTCACTACGTTGGATAAGCGATCTTGTAATTGATTAAACATATATTTATTTATTTCAAAAAAACTAATATAATTATAGCCTGGAAATTTAATATTAATATGCTGTCTATAGCAAGGGAATTAGATTTTGTCAGGGATTTTAAGAAATCTTATTTAGATGAATAAGTTATTCCTTTTGCTTCAAAATTTATTATTGCGATTATTTCTGATAGAGCAGACCATAAAAAGGAAACTAGTATTATGATAATTTTTTTCATTTATTAAAAATCTCCAGCAACTCTTCTAATTGTTATTTCTTCAGTCGTACAATTATTTGGTGAATTAATAGCATTAATAATAATCCCACTAATATCATCAATTGTCATCATTTCTTGTCTTAAGTCATCCATTCCCATATTATTCCAAAGTGGGGTATCTATAGCCCCTGGATAAACGGAGATTACTTTTATATTATACTCTCTCAATTCTTCCCTAAGAGCAGATGAAAAACCTCTTAATCCATATTTTGATGTAACATATGCAGTAGAATCCTTGTATGGATTCAAACCTGCAACTGAATTAATAAATACTATTTTACCAGATTTTTTAGATTTCAGGTCATCAATAATCATTTTAGTCATCAAAAAACAACCTCTAAGGTTTGTATTTAACTGCTTATCCCAATCGTCAATTGATAACTTGCTGATATTGTTGAATATTGCAATTCCTGCATTATTAACCAATAATTCAATATCTTGTTTGTTTTTAATTTGTGAATATATTAAATCTATAGATTTTCTTCTGGATACATCTGCAACAATCATTTTACATTGATTGTTCTTATTTTTAATTAATTCTGCTGTTTTTTGTAGTTTTTCTTTGTTTCTAGATACTAAATAAATAAAATATTTATCTGATAACTTAATTGATAAACTTTGCCCAATTCCTGTGGATGCCCCAGTTATTATTGCAATGGGTTTGTTCATTCTTTATTAGCAATTAAATTAAGTGCGCTTCCAGCCTTAAACCATTCAATTTGATTGTCATTATAAGTATGGTTTAACTCAATAGTTTCAACTGAGTTGTCTTGATGTATGATTTCTAATTTAATTTTACTACCTTCTTGGAAATTTTTAAGATCAACAATTTTGAATGTATCATCTTCTAAAATTTTATCATAATCAGATTTATCAGAAAAAGTCAGCGCAAGAATTCCCTGTTTTTTAAGATTGGTCTCATGAATTCTAGCAAATGATTTAACAATCACTGCTTTAATATTCATAAGTCTAGGTTCCATTGCTGCATGTTCTCTTGAAGACCCTTCTCCATAATTTTCATCTCCTATAATAATGGATGAAATATTGTTTTCTTTATAATATCGAGCAACTTTAGGTGTTTCGCCATATTCACCTGTAGAATTATTTTTAACTGAATTGACTTTATCATTAAATGCATTGGTTGCACCTAATAATAAATTATTTGAAATATTATCAAGATGTCCTCTAAAGTGAAGCCAAGGTCCTGCCATAGATATGTGGTCTGTTGTACATTTGCCTTTCGCTTTTATAAGCAGGGTTAAATTTTCAAAATCTTTTCCATCCCATTTATTAAAAGGAGTCAATAGCTGTAATCGATCTGAATCTGCATTAACTACTATTTCAATATCATTTCCATCTTCTACTGGAGCCTGAAAACCTAAATCTCTAACGTCAAATCCATTTGGAGGGAGTTCATATCCATAAGGAGGCTCTAATCTAACTTTTTTTCCATCTTCATTTACTAAAGAATCTGTCTGCGGGTTAAACGTTAAATCCCCAGATAATGCAATCGCTGTTACTATCTCTGGAGATGCTACAAAAGCATGAGTCTTAGGATTCCCATCTGCTCTTTTTGCAAAATTTCTATTAAATGAATGAATAATTGTATTTTTCTTTTCTTTATCAGCATCTTTTCGTGCCCATTG
>ASPJ01000005.1 GCA_000405805.1 Fidelibacterota bacterium SCGC AAA003-L08 | reverse complement strand
ATTTAATTTCAAACTTAAAACTGAGAGTAACAATGTACTTGATGAAATAAATAAAATAATTAATGTTAACGAACCGGAGTACATTAATTTAATTTCTCCTGGTGGATCTGTGACTGATACATTAAATAATACTGTATATTCTACATTCCCTGTTTTTACTTGGAGTGCTGATAATTGTTCTTCATGTGAAACACAGATAAGAGTATGTGAATTCAATCCAACAGAACATTCATCACCAGCAGAGGCTATAAATGATATACCCAGTCTACCTAATATTTCAGGTTATGAATATTATAGCATTAATGATAATATGAATTCATTTCAGTATCCCACTGCAAATGTGAAGAATTTAGAGCCTGGGAAATTATATGCATGGCAGTTAAAAAGATTATATCAATCTACTTTAGGAAATCAAGAAATATTAAGTCAGATTTATGTGTTTAAGATTTTTAATACTTATGATAACCAGAGTGCCGATAATTTAGAAATTATCAAATTACTAATAGGAGAACAAAAGTACAATGAGTTATTTCTTGAAAACGGAATGCTTTCTGGATATAATAGCTTAGAAGGCACTATCATATTAAATGGTTCTGAAGTTTCTATTAGTGAATTAAATCAGATAATAAATCAAGTCCAAAATGGAACAATTAATATTCAGGATATAATAGTAGAATGAATAAGATTCTAATTATAGTATTATTTATCTCTTCTATTTTCTGTTCTGAGACTATTGGGCTTGTAATGAAGAAAAAAGGAAAGGTAGACTATACTCCTTATAGTAATAGCAAGAAAATTAAAACCTTAAAAATTAGTGAAGCTTTATTTAATCAAGATTTAATTGAAACAGGAAAAGATGGCTTTGCCAAGTTTGTATATTTAGATGATGCAAGCACAATTAAGATACATAAAAATTCTGAAGTATATGTGCAGGGAAATATTAAAAGAAGAAAGATTATGAAACAGGTAAATATTGCAACTGGAATAATGAAACTGGATATTAATAGACAGCAGTCTGGTGAGTTTAAAATAATCACACCAACATCAGTTGCTTCAGTTAAGGGTACTCGATTCTGGATAGATGTGAATGGAAAAAAAGGAGATTTATTTCATGGCTTGTCAGGTATTGTTGAGATTACTAATAATGCAACGGGAGAAAAAATAAGTTTAACTGAAAATACAACTGCAATATCTCTTCCAGATGGCACCCTCAACATTAAAAAAACAATAAGTAAAGAATTGATTGATCTTGAAATTCTTGAGCAGGATGTTGGTGAACCGATTAATGATATGCCGCAGAATAATCTTGAAGATGATTCTGGTTATAATCTTCCTGGTGATAATAATGATTCCACGAATGGCATAAATGAGATAATCATCAAATTAAAAAATTCATCTTCTCAAGAAAAAACTCTAATAATCAAATATGTAAATTAATTGTGATTCTATTTTTATTTCTATTGCTTATAAGTATATCATTTCCCCAAACAATTCAACATAATCCTATTGAATCATCTTTGTCTAATCAATTAATTAATTTTAATATTTTTGTAGATACTGATAATAAAGAAGTAACTAAAGTATCTTTGATGTATAAAAATATTAATCAATCAGAATATTTAAATAAGGATATGATCTTAATTGGCAATAATAATTTCCACTGTATATTAGAAGATCATTTTTACAATAAATTAGATATAGAGTATTATTTTATTGTAGAATTTAAAAATGGAGGAATGATTTCAAAACCAATTAAAGACTCCTATTTAATCAATATTATTGAATATAAAGATGACTATTGGGCAGATTTGAATACAGATGAACAGGCAGAGTTATTAATTTTAAGTCCATTGCCAGGGTCTGTTATATATAAAAAAGATGTTATGATTGCTGCATCAATGTTTTCTCTCAATCACGTTGACACAGATAATATTAATATTCTAATTGATGGCAAAAATGTAACTAATAAAGCATTAATCTCAGATAAATTTTTGTCAATCTCTTCATTAAATTTATCAACAGGTGATCATGAGATAATTATTGATATAACTAATAAATTTGGTATGAGATACTCTCCCTTCAAATGGAAATTCACAATTAAAGATGATAATAAAAGTTGGTTTAATAAAAATATTAATCAAAGCTTAAGATATTGGTCCTCATATTCTAACTCAAACATTAATCAAAATAAGCTGGAGTATTATGATCATAATTTAATATATGATGTCGACTTAAACTGGCTGAAGATTAATAGTAATATTAAGATTTCATCTCTTGATAATATTCATGAACAGTCAAAAGACAGATATTCATTAACATTAAAAAATGAAAATGTTAAATTGTATTTAGGTGATTTCTATCCATATTTCAATACTTATATATTAAATGGAAGTAGAGTGAGAGGATTTAACCTCCATTCTGAATATAAATTTCTATCTATTGATTTAATTAAAGGTGAGTTGCAAAGAGCTGTTCAGGGAAATCCATATGACAATTCTCTCTATATATCTGAGATAGACACAATTAATCATATAGCGACTATTAATCGAAATAATTATGCTTTTAAAAGAGAATTAACTGCTTTAAAACTGGGGGTTAGATTTACGGACAAAATATTATGGAACTTAAATTTATTTAAGGCAAAAGATAATATTAATTCTGTGTATTCATTAACTCCTAGTGCACAGTTAGAAATTAATGATCAATATATAGAAGATTTTAATAACGGCTATTTAACTGATACTATTAATGACAGCACATATATTATGCCTTACAAAGATTTTATTTTAAGCTATGACGATTTTCTATATAATATAGATTCAGTTAACTATTTGAATGATAATTGGGCTGGAGATAAACCTCAGGATAATTTTATCATTGGATCAGAAATATTATTTAATCTAGATGAAGGGAAAACTCAGATTCATTCAGAGGTCAATTTAAGTATGCTAAATGAAAATTTATGGGAAAGTATAACTAATAGTATGCAGTTAGATACGCTTGGAGGAGATAGCTTGGATGGTAAATTCATGGGAACAATAGAAATTCCAGAAGATATATTTAAATACAGTGATATTTTTCAACTGGGATTTAACCAGGTTCCGATATCTCCAATAGATTTAACTTCAGATAATAGATTAAATACTCTATTAAATATGCCATCAGTAATTTATGAGTTTGATTCAAAATTTAATTATGGCAATCATTCAGTTAAATATCTCTATGAGAAGGTTGGTCCTCAGTTCAATTCTTTGGGAAACTTATATACACAATCAAATATTCTTAAAAAATCATTATCAGATAGAATGAGACTATTTGAAAATCGACTATATATATATATAGATTATACTCAGCAAAAAGAAGGAATAGATTTAGTTAAGGATAATATGATAAAGACTAATATTGGGACATTCAATTTATCATTATATCCAGGTGCAAATTTACCTAATATCAATATTGGTTTTTCAAACCAAGATAGGTTTAATGATATTCCTGAAGCATATTTTTCAGAAGATAGTACGGTTGTATCAGATAATAGAGAACATACTTATACGAGTAATTATAATTTTTCAATAAGTGATAAAATTTTATTGATAAAAGAACATGATATAAATTTTTCAATGTTTATATCAGATAAAAAAGATATGTTATTAGATAAGAAAATATTACTAAATAGCGAATATTATTCTCCGCGTTCTCATAATGAAAATTATTCAATAAATATCTTGACTGGTTTAAATAAAAGTTGGAGTTCAAGTTTGAGCTATAACTTGTCTAATTTTAATAATGGGAATGATAATATAGATTCATTAAACTATTATCAAGAACAGAAGATTACATCTCTTGATTTGTCTTTAAAATATTCAGGGGTCCATTTTTTGGATAGATTCAAGTTGGGTTTTAATTCAATAAATGGTGAAGGATATCAAGATTTTATTTATTATAATTTTAAATTATCTGCAAATCATAAATTATTCAGTGATTTGAAGATTATATGGAATTATGATTATCAAATGAAATGGATTGCAAATGACAGTATGTACAAAGATTCAATATTTAAAATGAAATTAATTTATGATTTATAAAAGTTTAGAGAAAATTATTCCAAGTATTATAATCGCGATTGTATCAATTGTATTTATTTATTCATTACATTTTTTAGGTGTATTTGATAGTATAGAACATAAATTAGTTGATTTTAGATATAATCTTAGAGGACCAATTTATGAAGATAATCTTAAAGAAGGTTGTTATATAAAAAATGATTCCAATGACAACAATGAATCTGATGAAATATGTAAAAAGTTAGATGAAGAAGAATGCATGGACAATGATTACTGTTATTGGGAAGTAAGAAATTTTTCTAATAAAGATGTTGTCATTGTAGAAATTGATGATGAATCATTTAGGCTAATTCCAGATGCAATTCCATATGGTAGAGGAACAGTTTGGAATACAGCTGTAAAAAACTTAACAGATGCAGGAGCAAAGGTTATCGTTATAGATGCAATGTTTGATAAACCTGATCATCAGACAACAACAATATCAAATTATTTTAAAGATAATAAGTTAAATACAGATTATTTAAAAAATGGTGATGTAAAATTTCTAGAATCCATAGAGTATGCAAAAAACAAAGGGACTCAAGTAATTTTATCAGGAAAAAGAGCTACTGAAAAAAATCGCATACCACCAGATTATTTATTAAAACCAATAGATTTTCTTATAAACAATAAAGTTAGCCCAAAGTTTGGATTAGTTAATGTAGGATCTGATTCAGATGGATTTATTCGAAGATATCCTATTTTTCAGCCTATTTCCGGGGACTCTACAATATATTATTCACTAGCAATAGAAACTGTATTAGCTTTTAAAGATTATAAAGGGGACAAGACTATTCAAGAATTCTTAGATAAATTTGATTCTAAAAAACAATTAGCATCAATTGGAGATTCTCTTAAAATAAGAACATATGGTAATGGGAACACCTTTCAGATTAATTATTATGGAGCCAAATCATCAAAGTTTAAAACATTCAAATCAATTTCATTATCAAGTGTATTAGATACTGAAGATTATGATCTTGTAGATGAAGATGGTAATTACATGCAATTTTATGCAGGTCCATTGGCAGCTATGTTTGAAGCTGGAGGATTTAAAAATCCATTTAAAGATAAGATTGTAGTTATAGGTTCTTCCTTGTCAGAGGATCAAGACCTTCATCCAACACCATATTTAAATTATATTAATCCAGAAATAGAAAAAAAAGAAGGAACTTATGAAATGCCGGGAGTTGAAATTCATGCAAATGTCATTCAACAAATTTTAGATCAGAATTTCATATCTACTCCAATGGGAACTCTTGAATATGACAGTAATTATAAGCGTAGTCATTTCTTTTTTATATTAATTTTAGTTATTATTACACTCTTATTAGTTACTAAGCCATCACCATTGATTGAACTAGGTATAATAATATCATTAGTAGTAATGTGGTTGTCATATTCTATTGGGATATTCTGTTCAGATTATTTCTGGTTATTTAAAAGTATATTTAATATACCAATTGAAATTTCAGAGAATGATAGAATTACATTATTACCAGTAATTTTCCCAATTACTTCAATGATTACACCTTTTGCTTTGAATCTATCATATAAATTATTTAAAGAAGGTCAAGATAAGAAATTTCTAAAAAATACATTTGGTAATTATATATCAGCAGAACTCGTAGATCAAATGTATGAATCAAAAGAAATTCCAGAACTTGGAGGAGAGGAAGGATATCATTCATTAATTTATTCAGATATTGCCAGTTTTTCTTCATTTTCTGAAAAATTAACACCTACTCAGCTTGTAGAACTGTTAAATGAATATTTAACAGGTATGACTGATATTATATTAAATAATAAAGGTACCATTGATAAATATATTGGGGATGCAATTATGGCATTTTATGGCGCTCCGGTAAAATTAGAAAATCATGAAAAGAAAGCTGTTAAATCTGTAATCGAAATGAACAAAAAGCTTGAAGAATTAAGATTAAAATGGAAATCTGAAGGTGATAAATGGCCAGATTTAGTTAAAAATATGCAGCATAGAGTTGGAATTATTGCAGGTAATATGCAGACAGGAAATATGGGCTCTGAACTTCAGATGAATTATACATGTATGGGTGATACCGTTAATACGGGTGCAAGACTTGAATCAGGGGCAAAACACTGGGGAATAGCAGTGCAGGTGTCCGAAACAATTTATATTAAAACTAATGATAATTATATTTATAGAAAATTAGGAGGAATCAGAGTTAAGGGTAAAAAAGAATCAATCACTTCATATGAATTGATTTGTCATAAGGAAAATGTTACAGATAAAATAAAAACGATGATAAATATTTTTGGGAAAGCTCAAGGTTTATATTTAGATCAAAAATGGAATAAAGCAATTGAAATGTTCAAAAAATCAAATGGGTATGAAGACATGTTTGAAGGCAGAAAGACCAACCCTAGTTTGACGTATATTTCTATCTGTGAGGAATTTAAAAAAGAAGAACCCGGAGAAGATTGGGATGGGGTATATACATTTAAACAAAAGTAACATTTGGGGAATTATATGATAAAAGGAAAAATATTATGGATAGATGATGAGATTGAATTATTAAAAGCACATATTCTGTATTTAGAAAAGAAAGATTATTCTGTTACATCAGTTTCTTCAGGAGAAGATGGGATTAAAATTTTCAATGATATTAATTTTGATATAATCTTATTAGATGAAATGATGACTGGTCTTGATGGATTAAGTACATTGAAAAAAATAAAGAAAATCAACCCATTAATCCCTATTATTATGATTACTAAAAATGAAGAAGAATGGCTGATGGAAGAAGCTATTGCTTCTCAGATATCAAATTATCTTACTAAACCAGTAAATCCTAGCCAAATTTTAATTGCGTGTAAAAATGTATTGGAACACCAGAAAATCACCACAGAAAATACATTAAAAGATTATCTTAATGAATTTCAAAAATTAACTGATGAAATGAATATGGCAGAAAGTCACCATGATTGGTATAGAATTGCAGACTCATTATCAAATTGGACAATTAAATTTGATGATATATCAGATATAAGTTTAAAAGAGATGCTCAAAGAACAGAAACTTTCTGCAAATAAAATGTTTTCTGATTTCTATACCAAGAATTATTTAAGATGGCTTAATGATAGCGAAGATAGTCCTATATTATCAAATGATGTATTAAATAAATTCGTAAGGCCTAAACTTAATAATGATGAGAAAGTTGTTTTCATAGTTATTGATTGTTTAAGGTTGGATCAGTGGAAAGAAATTTCTAAATATTTATATCCATATTTTAATATCATTAATAATTGTCATTTCTCAATAATACCTTCAGCAACACCATATTCGAGGAACGCAATTTTTAGTGGATTATTCCCAATTCAGATTCAGCAGCATTATCCTGAAAAATGGGCTCAGATGGAATATGATGAAACAAGTATGAATAGATTTGAAGAAGAATTTATTCTTAACTATCTGAGTCGAAATAATCTTGAATCAAAATCATTGAAATATTCAAAAATAATAACATATAAAGAAGGAAAAAAACTTGCCAACAATATAAATAATTTCAAAAATATTGATTTATTTTGTTTAGTTGTTAATTTTGTTGATATTCTAGGTCATTTAAGAGCTGAATCAAATTTAATTAAGGAAATTATTCCAGATGAAGATAGTTATAGAAAAATTGTTTCAAATTGGTTTGAAAGTTCTTGGCTATTCGAAATTCTTAAAGAAATTAAAAGCTGGGGTCATAAAATTGTAATTACAAGTGATCATGGGAGTCTAAGAGTTAATAAACCAGTAAAAACAAAAGCAGATAAAACTACGTCAACAGGTATACGTTATAAGCATGGAAGGAATTTGAATATTAATTCCAAGCATGCTTTAAAGATAGATAATCCCTCTCAATACTTTCTACCAAGTAGTACTAATAGTACTTGTTATCTAATAGCTAAGAATGATGTATTTTTCTTATATTCTAATAATTATAATAAATTTGTGAAAAAATTTAAGCATAGTTTCCAGCATGGGGGTGTTTCAATCGATGAGATTATTGTTCCAGTAGGAGAATTAGTTGGAAAAGATTAGTAATGATCCAGAAACAACTGAGTTTATTGGTTTTAATCTTGCATCTCAAATAAAAACTGGAGATATTATTGCTATTGAAGGTGAAATTGGAGCAGGGAAAACTACTTTTATAAAAGGAATACTGAATGGATTCGGATATACTGGAAATGTAAATTCACCAACATATACTCTAATTAATGAATATCAATCAAAAAATAAAATTATTCATATAGATTGTTATAGAGAACAAAACTTAAATAGATGGCTAGATATAGGTGTTGTAGATTATTTAAATGGTGATAATATAATTATTATTGAATGGCCTCAATATATAAGAAAAATTTTACCAGACCATACTATTGATATATATATAAAACATATTTCTGAATTTAAAAGAAAGATAAAAATTTTATTATGAAGATGCTTTGTATAGATACTTCAGGAAAGTTTTGCAGTATTTCAATATTGTTAGATAATAATATCCAAGAATCAATAGATTCTGAAATCCCATTATCACACTCTTCTGAACTGGCAGTTAATGTTAAGAAAATAATAGATAAATATAACATTGAAATTGTTGATTTAGATTGTATAGTAATAAATATTGGCCCAGGCTCATTTACAGGTCTTAGAATAGGAGTTAGTTTTGCTAAGGGTCTGTGTTTGTCCAATAATATCCCATTACTTCCTATTCATGCGTTTGATATTATGGAAACTAAGATTGATGATTTGCGAGGAACATTTTTTATTTGTATTTATTCGCATAAAGATTATGTGTATGGATTGAAATATAATAATGGAAAAAAAGATAGCATGCCAAAATTAATAGATTTAAGTAATAATTTTGGAGTTCCAATGTATATATATGGATTAAAATCAGGTTATGCCTATAAAAATAATATAATTGATGTTAATTTTAGCTCAATTGAATTAATTGAATTTGGTAAGGAGTATTTCATTTCTGAATGCGAAGGAAAGGACTTTAATTCTATTCATCCCTTAAATTCTATTCATCCAATCTATATAGATTATATTAATGTTGAATAATTATATTCAAAATATAAAGCATTCTCATTTGAATGCAATAGTTGGAATTGAGAAAAAATCATATAATAGTCAATGGATAAAAGAACATTTTGATTGTGATATCAATCACCTTTGTTCTATTAATTACACATATATAAAAGATGATGAATTAATGGGTTATCTATTTGGTTATTTAATAGATAATGAGTATCATTTAAATAAGATAACAGTTAAAAGAGTATATAGATAGAAAAATATTGGGAATCAGCTATTTTTATACTGTTTGAATAAATTAAATGGCAAGGATGTTAAATGTATTCAATTAGAAGTAAGTTTATTAAATTTAATTGTGCAAAAATTTTATAAAAAATTAGATTTTATATATGATGGATTAAGAAAAAATTATTATTCAAAAAATGAAGATGCATTACTATATACTTTAAGGCTCAAATGACTGAATGGTTTAGACGTAAAACAGATAAAATAAAAACATTTGACAAAAGAGATACAGAGCGTGGGCAATGGCAGAAGTGTCCAAGTTGTTCAGAGGTATTATATTATAAAACTTTAGAAAATAATAATTTTATATGTACTGTTTGCAATCATCATTTTAGAATTTCCAGCAAAAATTATTTTAAGTTATTGTTTGATTCTGATGAGAATATTGAAATTGGGAAGGAAATTTATTCGATTGATCATTTAAATTTTGAAGGTATAAAGAAATATTCAGATCAAATAGAGGCTGCTAAAATAAAGACTAAGCTATCTGATGCAATAACAGTAAAATATGGTAAAATAAATAATGTTGATACTGTAATATGTGTTATGGATTTTTCATTTATTGGTGGAAGTATGGGGTCAGTCGTTGGAGAAAAGATATTTAGAGCAATAGATCATGCAAATAGTAATAAATTACCATTATTTATTATAACTTCCTCTGGTGGTGCAAGAATGCAAGAAGGAGTATATAGTTTAATGCAGCTTGCAAAGATTAGTACTAAATTAGCGCAATTTTCAGAAAATGGCGGATTATATATAGTGCTTTTAACAGACCCATCGACAGGCGGAATTACAGCTAGTTTTGGAATGCAAGGGGATATCATTCTTGCAGAACCAAATGCATTGATTGGATTTGCTGGAGCTAGAGTTATTAAACAAACGATAGGCGAAGATTTGCCTGAGGGGTTTCAAACATCTGAATTTTTATTAGAGAAAGGTTTTATAGATCATATTATTAATAGAAATGAGTTAAAAGAGACTTTATGTAATTTATATTCATCTTTTGGCTATTTGAATAAGGTTAGTGATAATGAATAATACAGTGGCAGTAATTGATTTCGGTTCACAATATACACAGCTTATTGCAAGAAGAATACGTGAACTCAATGTATTTTCTGAGATTTATCCACATAATGTTACTAAGGAAGAATTAATTGAAAATAATGTAAAATCTATTATTCTTTCTGGTGGCCCATCAAGTGTTTATGATAAAGATTCTCCAGAATTACATAATTCTATATTAGATATAAACTATCCTATTTTAGGAATATGCTATGGGCTTCAATTATTAGTTCAGAAATATAATGGGAATATTATTTCGTCAGGAAAAGGTGAGTATGGATTTGAGAAAATAGACATTAAAGATTCTAAGTGTATATTAAAAGGGTTTTCTCAAAATTCTCAAGTATGGATGAGTCATGGTGATAAAGTTGAAGGAATAGCTAATGATTGGAATATATTAGCCCTTTCTTCTAATAATGTAGTTGCTGCAGTTAAAAATATTCATCGTAATATATATGGAGTGCAATTCCATCCAGAAGTAATACATACTATTGATGGCAAAAAACTATTATCTAATTTTTTGTTTGATATTTCTAATATTGAACCAAATTGGACTTCTAGCAATTTTATTCAGAAGACTATAAATAATATTAGAGAAAAAGTAAGGTCTAATGAATCTGTTATTTGTGGATTAAGTGGGGGTGTAGACTCTTCTGTGGTTGCAACATTGTTGCATAAAGCTATAGGTAGTCAAAGTAAGTGTGTTTTTATTGATCATGGATTGCTTAGAAAGAATGAATCTGATGAGGTAATGGGGACTTTAAAAGAAGGATTAGGGCTTAATATCAATAGATTCGATTTTTCAGATAGATTTATTGGAAAATTGGAGGGAATCTTAGATCCAGAAAAAAAACGTAAAATTATTGGAGAACAATTTATTAGATCCTTTGAAGATTCAATGGAAGAGATTGGTAAATCTAAGTTTCTTGCTCAAGGAACACTTTACCCAGATGTTATTGAGTCAGGAGGAAGTAAACTTGGTCCTGCTGTTACAATAAAATCTCATCATAACGTTGGTGGTTTACCGGATGATTTAGAATTTGAACTAATAGAACCTATAAAAGACTTATTTAAAGATGAAGTTAGGAAAGTAGGTATTGAATTAGGTCTCCCTCATCATGTAGTTGGCCGTCATCCATTTCCAGGTCCTGGCTTAGCCGTACGAATACTTGGGGAGGTTACAAGGGAAAGAGTTCGTATTTTACAAGAAGCTGATGGTATATTCATCAATATTTTAAGAGAATGTAAAGAGTATGATAATATATGGCAGGCATTTGCAGTTTTAATTCCATCTAAAACAGTAGGTGTTATGGGTGATTTAAGAACATATGAAAATTTTATAGCTTTACGGGCAGTTACAAGCATGGATGGAATGACCGCAGAATGGTATGACATGCCAAGTGAAGTATTGAAATTATGTTCAACAAGAATTGTCAATGAAGTTAATGGCGTAAATAGAGTGGTTTATGATATAACCTCAAAGCCTCCAGGAACAATTGAATGGGAGTAAAGATATAATAGGAATATGTGTGGAATAGTTGGATATATAGGCAATAGAAAAGCATCTAACATCTTAATTAATGGATTGCAGCGATTAGAATATAGAGGCTATGATTCAGCAGGTATATGCACGCATGAAAACAATGAATTAATAATAACTAAATGCAAAGGAAAAGTCTCTGATTTAAAGTTAAGTATTAATAATGTATTACATAAGAGTAGCATCGGTATAGGTCATACGAGATGGGCCACTCACGGAGAACCAAATACAACGAATGCACATCCTCATGTAGATAACTCTAAGCAATTTAGTTTAATCCATAATGGAATTATTGAAAATCATTATTCAATTAAAGAATATCTTTCTGGTAAAGGAATAACATTCACAAGTGATACAGATACGGAGGTCCTAGTTCAATTTATTGGATACTTATATAGTACTGAAAAAATGAGCTTTTTTGATACTGTAAGAGCAGCACTAAAAGAAATTGTAGGTGCCTATGGAATTTTAATAATGAGCAAGGATGACCCTGATAAACTTATTGCTGCAAGGAATGGGAGTCCTCTTGTTATAGGTTTAGGGGAGAATGAAAATTTTATTGGTTCTGATGTCTCTGCAATCATGGAATATACTAGAAATATATTATATCTTGATGATGGTGAAGTAGCCGAAATAAGTAGTGATGGTTATTTTATAAAACATATTGAACATGATCATGAAATAATTAAAGATATTAATGAGATAGAATTTTCTTTAGAACAGATAGAAAAAGGTAACTATAAATATTTCATGTTAAAGGAAATATTTGAGCAACCTAATTCTATTAAAGATTCAATTAGAGGTAGAATTTTAGAAGATAATACAGTTAAGCTAGGTGGTATTTATGAAAAGACTCAAGATATTCTTAATACTAAAGATATATATATTACTGCTTGCGGAACATCATGGCATGCAGCTCAAATTGGTAGTTATATATTAGAATCTGTTTTATCAAAACCTATCAAAGTTGAATATGCATCAGAATTCAGATATAGAATGAAACATTTAAAGTCTGATTCTTTAGTGATATCAATTAGTCAGTCTGGAGAAACAGCAGATACATTGTCTGCAATTAGAAAAGCTAAAGAGCAAGGAGCTCTAACTCTTGGAATAGTCAATGTTGTAGGTAGCAGTATAGCACGTGAAACAGATTGTGGAATTTATATGCATGCAGGTCCAGAGATTGGTGTGGCTTCTACAAAAGCATTTACTTCTCAAGTAGTTATTTTGTCACTTTTAGGAAATTATTTGGCCCAACAAAAAGATATTGAAAATTCTTATAGAATTATTGCTGATATACAAAAAATCCCTATTATAATGGAAGAATTATTAAAGTTGTCTGATTCAATATATGAAATTGCAAAGGAGTATTCCAATGCAACTAATTTTTTATATTTAGGTAGAGGCTATCAATTTCCTGTAGCATTAGAAGGAGCTTTAAAATTAAAAGAAATATCATATATTCATGCAGAGGGATACCCTGCAGCAGAAATGAAACATGGTCCAATCGCATTGATTGATAATCAAATGCCTGTAGTTGTAGTTGTTACATCTAAAGGCTATGATAAAATTCTATCTAATATTGAAGAAGTTAAATCACGGGGTGGAAAAGTTATAACTATAAGTAGTGAAGACACAGAAGGATTAAAAAAATTATCTGACCACTTTATATATTTAAAAAATGTATCTTCTATACATAATTCTATTATTCCAATTTTAACATCCATTCCATTACAGTTACTTGCTTATCATATTGCAGTGCTTAAAGGTTGTAATGTAGATCAACCAAGGAATTTAGCGAAGTCCGTCACTGTGGAATAGTTTATATTGTAGTGATAAAAAGTATCCTTATTTAAAGTATGATATAATTCTTGAATGTAAAAATCTTAATCCGGTAAAACTCACCAAAAAACAAATTAATCTTTATAAGAAAATCTGTAAATTAAGGAATAGAGCTTTAACATTTAAACAGATTTCAAATGAGTTGAATATGTTAGAATATAAGCCTATTAGAGGTAAAGTAGGTGAATTTACACCTCAAAAAGTTTGGTCAAATTTCACTAAAATAAAAAAGAATCAAGATAGAAAAGTTGAAATAACATTATTAGATGTAAAAAATATAAGGTTAGTTTGGGAATAGCTAATAGTTAATGAGATGAATAAAAAATATACATTTATAGATTTGTTTGCAGGGTGTGGTGGTTTATCTGAAGGTTTTTATAGAACAAAATTCAAATCTTTAACCCATGTAGAAATTGATCATTATGCATGTAAGACTCTTAAAACTAGAATGAAATATTTTGGTTATCCTGAAGAACAAATTAGTATACTTGAAAAAGATATTACTGATAAAAATATAATTCAAACTATTAAAGATGAGATTAAAAACGAACAAATTGATGTGATTGTTGGTGGACCTCCTTGTCAAAGTTTCTCTTCTCTTGGTAGAGCTAAAGATGAAAAAGGAATGAAGAATGATCCTAGAAATTATCTTTTTGAAAGTTATGAAAGCATCCTAAATCATTTTAAGCCTAAGTTTTTTGTATTTGAAAATGTAATGGGTTTATTAACTGCTAAGTTAGGTAAAGATAAAACAGTTAATGTGATTTTAAAACGACTAGGTAAGAATTATAAACTTATTAATGAAGCAGATAAGATGGTTTTAAATTCATGTAATTATGGTGTTCCTCAGATAAGAAAACGAGTTATATTGATTGGAGTTAGAAAAGATATCAATTTAAAACCTGAAGATATTTATAGTAGTATAGAAAAAACGTATTATACTCCTGTATCAAATAAAGAAGAAAGATTAAATAAGAAGAAATATGTCACTGTTAGTGATGCTATTAAAGATTTACCATTCTTGAAACCTAGTCAGGGTGAAAAAGAAATTAATAATTACCAAGTTAATAAGTGGAATCCTTATCTTAATAAAATGCGATCTAAAAAAAATAAAATATTATTAGACCATGTTTCAAGAGGTCACAATCAAGATGATAGAAACAGATATAGGGAAATGAGTAAAAACAAGTGGACTTTTAAAGAATTACTTGAAAAAAAACCTGATTTAAAGCATGATAAACAAAGAGTATTTGGAAATAGTTATGTAGTACAGTTTTGGGATAAACCTTCTAGAACAATTATAGCACATTTGTATAAAGATGGAAATCAGTTCATTCATCCTGACTACAAACAAGAAAGAACCCTTACTGCAAGAGAAGCTGCAAGGTTACAATCTTTTCCCGATGATTTTATTTTTGAAGGTTCAAGAACCCAGCAATATAAACAAATAGGAAATGCTGTGCCTCCATTGATGTCAGAGTCTATAGCAAAGTGTATAAAATTTTTCTTACAAGAGATTGAAAATGTTTAAAGGTCTAGATAGAATCAATAATCCAAAGGATAAAAAAACTTTTATAGAAAAGGTGAATGTTTTTATCAGATTAATTGATCTTTTTGCACTAAAAAACAATTTAATTTGTAATAAAAAAAATGTAAATGTTAATAAAGATACAAGTTTGAGGTTGCAAGAGTTAGGAATTATAAACTTAAATATTGAACAAAATCACGAAATATTAAACAAGTTATTAAAGAAGGATTTATATTCTGAATTTATTTCTGCTATAAATTTTAATATTCAATACAAAACGAAAATAGGAAAGCTATTAGATAAAATTGATCCTTCTAAAAGAAAGCTTATTCAAGAAAAAGAGAAACATGAAAATAAACCTAAAGTTGTAGATTTCTTTTGTGGAGCTGGTGGTTTAAGTCTGGGTTTTGTCCAAGCAGGATTTCAAATTGATTTAGCTAATGACAATGAAGATGTTTGTATAGAATCTTACAGATACAACCATCCTGAAATAGCAGATAATAGAATTATACATGGAGATATCAGAAAAATTGTTAATCATTTAGAAGAATACATGATTAATGATATCGATGTAGTAGTTGGAGGCCCTCCTTGTCAGGGATTTAGTTCTGCAAATCAGCAACGAATCATTGATGATTCAAGAAATGAATTATATAAATTTTTCATTCAATCTATAGAGAAAATAGGACCAAAATTTGTTGTAATGGAAAATGTTAAGGGGATGCTACCATATGCAGAACAAGTCAAGGAAGATTTTCAAAATATTTCCATAAAAAATGGTAAAAAATCTATTTCTTATAATTTAGAGTACAAAGTTTTAGTTTCTGATGATTTTGGAGTTGCTCAAAAAAGACCAAGATTAATTTTTATTGCCATACGTAATGATATCTCAACTTTAAATGATCTTACTCCTATGAATTTGTTTGATGATATTGAAAAAGATACATCTAATGTAAAAAAACATATCTTAAAAGATGCTCTTGAACATATAAAACCTCTTGATGCTCCACGTATAAAAAATATGACGGAGGTAGACGATGAAATTACAGGTAAAAAAATTGATATTAATCAATTTGAAGGTAATGAAAATTCTTATTTAAAATTAATAAATCAAAGAAAGATAATTGAATATGTATTTAATCATAAAGCAAGATATGCAAATGATATAAATTATGAGATTTATTCTACACTTGAACAAGGAGAAGATGGTACTAGTGAAAAGATTAAGCATATAATGCCATATCAGCATAGAAATCATATATTTAAAGATAAATATTTTAAATTAGATGAAAATAAACCATCAAGAACAATAACTGCTCATTTACGAATGGATTGTCATTCACATATCCACCCTAGACAAACGAGAAGTATTACACCTAGAGAGGCAGCAAGGATTCAATCTTTTCCAGATGATTATTTTTTTATGGGACCTTATTTAAAAACTTATATGCAAATAGGAAATGCTGTTCCTCCTCGAATGGCTAATTTTATTGCTAGGGTATTGAAAAAGTTTTTAAATTAATGCATCGCAAATTCAAATACATATACTAAAAAATTATTTCGTTCAAACTTAGGTTTAGCAGGAATGCATGATAGATACATTACTATTCCAAAGGGAATTGACCCCATATCATTTTATGGTAATGAATCTGGTAAAAAAATAAAACATATAGATAGACAGACTAGTCAAGAATATGAGTATACATATAAAATTGAAAATAATGGTGAGTTTAGGTTATATCAATTTGGGTCATATTTCGATGATAAAGATGCTCAAGTAGAAGATGAAATATATATAGAAAAAGAAATTTTAAATAATGAACCTAAATATTATATAGACATACTCAGAGATGGTGCTTCCAGGACTTATGGAGAAGTTTATAAAAAAGACATTAAAATTAGAAAATTATTTTCAGAAACCATTAAAGAAGTTGGAGAAGCTCAAGATGATGATGTCGATGATATTCAATATCGTTGGGCAAAACATATATTAAGAACTGGACAGCCAAAATTTAAAAAAAAGCTATTACACAATTATAATTCTACATGTGTTATTTCTAATTGTAATGTAAAAGAAGTTTTAGAGGGAGCTCATATTGCTAGTCATTCTGATACAGGAATCAATCAATCATCTAATGGTTTACTGCTGAGAGCTGATATACATAGTTTATTTGATAAGAATAAAATTAAAATAAATCCTGATAACTATACTATTGAAGTAGATAGTTCTTTGAAAGGTTCTGAATACTGGCAATATAATGGTAATAAAATCAATAAAGATAAAAATGAGAATTATCCAAGTAAAGAATATTTAAAAATTAAATATTTAGAAAAATGATAAATAATTATTGATAATAGATTAAATAAGTAAAAGGTCGGAATACAACTTTTTACTTTTTGTATCTAAAATGTTTATACTATGACTATGAATTACATTAAAACAAAGAATCACTACAATAAGAACCAATCAACCACCGTAGAGTAGTTAGATACAAAAAACTTAAAAGAGGTCATTATGAAGAAAACTTTATATTTTTTATTAATTACACTATTTAGTTCCTTTTTATTATCAGAGGAATACGTTTGTTCGAGTTCCATGGAGGGTTTTTCTGATCCTGAGAATATAAAGGTTTCCATTTCAACTTATCAGAGATATGGAAATCAATTTATAATGGACGATAAGAACTACTTTGAGATTACAAAGGAAACGAAGGATTTTATTATTTTAACACAAACTTATAGTTATCCAGATATATTTATAACTATTATAAATAAAAATAATAAAACTTATTCTGAGACTTATTTAATTGGGGAGACTGGTCTTGAGGAGGTAACTTCTCCTCTTATAGGGAGATGTATAGTAAAATAACTAACCCCTCATCCTAAACCCAATATCAAAATTCTTATACTCTCCAGATTCAATTAATTCTTTCTTATGATAGATGAATCTATTAGTTTTACAATGATATATGAATGTTATAACTGGAACATATTCAAATTTAGTTGTAATAGATAAATCAGTTACTGTGGAGTGAACTTTGTGAGTTACTTTTAGAATGAAATTTCTATCCAAAATACTAATTTTATCTCTTTTAATATTTTCTTCCTGTGATGAAGAAGAAGAAGGTACTTCTATCCCTCATTTTTCTGAGGGATGTGATCCTATAGTTAATGTAGACGATGGTACTCTAACTTCATGTGGTGAAAACTGTGAAAGTCTGTCTCTCCTTTATGGTAATCCTAATTGGGATTATCCAAGTCATGATTGTTTTTATTCTAATGATTTGGATGTTATCAGAGATATAAGAGATATGAATGAAGTATTGAATGACTATTTATTAATTAATGTCGGTTCTAATCAAGAATGGAGTTCTGATGGGAGGTTAATTAGTTTTAGTTGGAACCTTTATAATTATGATATAATTATTCTTCCGGAAAGTATTGGAAATTTAAGTAGGTTATCTCATTTAGAATCACTTAATGGTCATCTTATATCTGTTCCGGAGAGTATTGGAAATTTAACTAAATTAACTTCTCTAAATTTAATGGGAAATAATCTTATCTCTTTTCCAGAAAGTATTAGAAATTTAACTAATTTAGAATATCTAAAATTAGATTCTATACTTACTACTTTTCCAGAGAGTATTGGAGATTTAACTAAACTAGAGGAATTATACTTGATTAATAATGATTTCAATTCTATCCCTAGTAATATTGAAAACTTAATAAATTTAAGGACTCTAGATTTGACTCATAATAAACTTACTTCTTTACCTACAGAGTTTGGAAACCTAATGAATTTATCATCACTGAGTTTAGATTTAAATCAACTCACTACTATCCCGGAGAGTATTGAGAATTTAAGTAGTTTAACATATTTATATTTAAGATTCAATCAACTCACCACTATTCCAGAGAGTATCTGTAATCTTTATTTAAATATATATGTAGA
This sequence comes from Fidelibacterota bacterium SCGC AAA003-L08, assembly GCA_000405805.1. GTDB lineage: Bacteria > Fidelibacterota > Marinisomatia > SCGC-AAA003-L08 > D37C17 > SCGC-AAA003-L08. Next base: position 31,438 of record ASPJ01000005.1, on the reverse strand, counting down.
TGGTAATGATCTATGTGAAGAACATCACTATGATTGTATTTATAGTTGGGGATCACAAAATCAATATAATTGTTGTTACCTAGATCCTTATGGTCCTTATGGTGGATATAATTGGACTACTTGTCCTTAACCCCTCCTAACATACTTAATATCAAAATCCTTATACTCACAAGATTCAATTAATTCTTTTTTATGATAGATGAACCTGTTAGTTTTACAATGATAAACAAAGGTTAAATAAGGTATGGAATATCTATCTGTTGTATCTTTCAAGTCCATAACTGTAGAGTGATTGAGTTTAACAAAAATCGATGAAAAATCTATTTAAAATATTAACATTATTAATTTTAGGAAGTTCTTTTCTTTTATCTGAAGAAGGATGTATTCAAGGAGATTGTGTCAATGGTTATGGAACATATACATATTCTAATGGAGATAAATATGTAGGTGAACATAAAAATGGTCTTGAACATGGTTATGGAACCTATACATGGGGATTTGGACCTAATGAAGGTGATCAATATGTAGGTGAACATAAAAATGGTCTTGAACATGGTCAAGGAACCTATACATTTTCTAGTGGAGAAAAATATGTAGGTGAATATAAAGACGGGGACATGGAGGGTTTTGGAACCTATACATGGTCTAGTGGATCAAAATATGTAGGTGAATATAATAATGATTTACAACATGGTCAAGGAACCTATACATTTTCTAATGGAGAAAAATATGTAGGTGAATATAAAAATGGTCTTGGACATGGTCAAGGAACCTTAATATTTGGAACAGGATCTTATGAAGGGGATAAATATGTAGGTGAATTTAAGTATGGTATGTTTAATGGTTATGGAACCTATACAAACTCTAATGGAGAAGTGTTATATATAGGTCAATGGAAATATGGTAGTCCAGTAGAATAACTAACCCCTCTTACTTATAATTTGACAACCCTTATATTTTTCAGTAAAATTAGACTTATGACAAGTAACAATAAATTCAATGATCAAGACTGGTTTAAAAAACCCACCAACAATCATTCGGTTACGGTAGAGTAGAAAGAAACAACAATAAAATGATGAAAAACCTATTTAAAATATTATTCTTATCCCTTTTTATGTTTTCTTGTAGTGAAGGTGATAATCCAGTTTCTGGATCTAGTGAAATAGATGTTGATTGGGTTTTAATTAAAACTCTAAATATGTCTCAATATTCTGAAGATTGGGAACAGGTAGTAGGTACCGGTTATTATTTCTATTTTATAAATTACCCAAATACAACAGTAACAGATTTAAGTATTGAAATACAAAATGTTGAATCAGGTCCTCATAATATAATTTTCGAGAATAATGATGGGGTATTATCATTTAGTTATAATGGAGAAAATTTTAGTTTTGATTTAAGTGATTCTTATAATTCAACATTGGATCAATATTATATAAACACTGAATTTGAGAATATTGAAAGAATTATATACAATGAAGATATAAATTATTTTACTATTATTGGAAATTATGGAAGTTTAACTATGAATTCTTCAACTCCAAAGGAATTAATTGATTATAGATAATCACCCCTCCCTCTTACTTATAATTTGACAACCCTTATATTTTTCAGTAAAATTAGACTTATGACAAGTAATAATAAATCGATGAAAAATTTATTTAAAATAATCATATTATTTCATTTATTATCATTTAGTTTCTCTAATAATCTTGAAATTGGTTTGGGAGTTACTACGGTACCTCGACCTAATAGAGATGGAATATTAGTCCAATCTCCAAATTTTATATTTCTTTCAGGACAATTAAATAAATATAAAATTAATAATTTTTATCAAAGTTATAGAGTTGATTCTTTCCTAGAATTCAACCCTTTTTGTTTCTCCCCATGTTCTAGAGATAATGGGATAGGTTTTAGTTATTTTTATGGTAAATATTATAAATTAGGTGGTTATGATCCGGGATCAACTGGAATAGGAGGTAATTTTATTCTTATTTCAGGAACTCTAGGATCAGGAGTCAATAATATTGGAAATAAATGGAACTTTACCTTTCCAATAAATATAGAAGGATCACTTATATTCGGGGAGAAAATAGGATTATCCTTCAGATGGATAATTTATCCATTTTCTAAAGAATTGGATTATGGTTTAAGTTTGAATCTAAAAATTGAAAATATATTTTAATAGTTTCCAAACTATTACATTAATTAAATAACTAACCCCTCCTAACATACTTAATATCAAAATCCTTATACTCTCCAGATTCAATTAATTCTTTTTTATGATAAATGAACCTATTAGTTTTACAATGATAAACAAAGGTTAAATAAGGTATGGAATATCTATCTACTACATCTTTCAAGTCCGTAACTGTAGAGTGAACTTTGTAAGTTACTTTTAGAATGAAATTTCTATCCAAAATACTAATTTTATCTCTTTTAATATTTTCTTCCTGTGATGAAGAACCTGAAGGTTGTGATGGAATTCATGGTAGTGGATTGATTAATGATGAATGTGGTGTATGTGATGGTGATAATTCAACTTGTTCAGGATGTGATGATGTTCCCAATAGTGGTTTAGTATTAGATGAGTGTGGTGTATGTGATGGACCTGGTTATGATGAATGTGGTAGTTGTGGTGAAGAAGTTTATTTATGGAATCAATGTTATAATATTGAAACAACTACAGAAATATATTTAGAATATGAGAATCTTACAGGAGAAATACCCTCTGATATAGGACGACTGACAAATTTAACTCAATTAAGTTTAAGGAATAATCTATTGATTGGAAATATTCCAGAAGAGATGGGAAACTTAACAAATTTATATTATTTAGAGTTACGGGGAAATCAATTTACATCACTTCCTGATAATATTGGAAATTTGACGAATTTAGATATATTAAATGTTAGTGATAATCAACTTACATCACTTCCAGAGAGTATTGGGAATTTGAATATTTTAGATTATTTATATTTACATGATAATCAACTTATGTCACTTCCAGAGAGTATTGGGGATTTAAATGATTTGATGTCGTTAAGATCACAAAATAATCAACTTACATCACTTCCAGAGAGTATTGGGAATTTAAATAATTTAGAAACATTAAAGTTGACTTCTAATCAACTCACATCTATTCCTGAAAGTATTTGTAATTTATCATTATTGGATAATGGTCTCGATTTAACTGGTAATCATCTTTGTGAAGAATATCATTATGATTGTATCGATGATGGTGAATGGGGAACTCAAGACCAATCTAATTGTCCTTAACCATACACATAAAATATATATCAAAACCATAATACTCAGATATTGTAGGTTCATCTAAATAAGATAACTTCTTTTCTATTTTCTTATATAGTTCTGAAACTAAACTCGGATAAAATGTCTTTCCTGTAAAACTCTTTACTCCCATTTCATTTAATCGTTTTGATATTCTTCTATATCCCAATCCTTGAGATTTGAGTTTAACTATTATATTGTGTAACTTTCGATGTTTCCTATCTAATACTTTTTTATGTACAAAATCAGGGGATCTATAACGATGTATAAATGTCAGAATTGGAATATAACTCACAAAGTTCAATTCGTAACAGTTGAGTAGCTAAGTTCAATAAAAACAACTACTTACATATGTTTATGAAGAAATATTTATCCATATTAATTTTGTCTCTTTTAGTTTCTTTTCTGTTTTCTAAACAGTTGTATGAATGTAGTTGTGATAATTATTCTTATGATTATACACATAGATTTATAGTTGACGAATCTCAAAGAACACTTCAATGGGTTTTAACTTCCGTTCAAAATAAAGTAACAATTCGTGATTATTTTTTTGAAGATTTAATGTGGACAAATTTTGGAATTTTTTTTATTATAGAAGATCATAATGAAAGAGAACTGAATAAAAAATTCTACGATCATATTGAGTATATAAATTTTATCCATTTTAATTATTCAGATAATAAATTAACTTCAACACAAATTAACAAAAATAATACTAAAGAATATCGAGAGTATTCATGTTCAAAGATCTATCAAAAAGATCCATTTAAATACTAACCCCTCTTACTTATGAAAAATCTATTTAAAATATTATTCTTATCTATTTTTGTGTTTTCTTGTGATGAAGATTATATTACAGAAGATGATGTAGATGATCAAGTATTAAATTTATCATTCATTTTATTACAAGAAACTGATTCTTCAAATAAACACTTTATTTGTTATAATAAAGACTATACTTTAAATTCAACTAATGTTTATGATTATACCATTATTAATTATGATAATTATTTTGATGATGGAACGGGTTGTTATGTTAATTTAAATTACATATATAATGGATTTTCTATTTATGTATCAGACTACAAATAACCAAATAATAAAATCATTTTTATTTGAAAATGATAATGAAGTTGAATGTTCTACTGGATTAGATGGACTTTGTCATATTGTAGATACAATAGATGAAACTGGTGAATACAATACTTCATATAATACACTTGGTTTTATTGGTTCTGATGAAGGTTGTTATGAACCTGTTGGATTGGAATTACACGATTCACAGAATACTTTAAAAATTAATTATCAAGAAAATTTTCTATATCATCATGGTAGTGAAGGAGGTCCCATGTCGATATTGGATTTATCTCATTATGAAATATTATATTTTCAAGAATTAATAACCAATTAACCCCTCTTACTTATGAAAAATCTATTTAAAATATTATTTTTATCTCTTATATGGGGACAGGATTGTGATGAAGGATATGTTTGGTTCTCAAATATACCTGAAACAGTTGAAAGTGAGGGAAACTGTTTTCATGAGGGTGATTTAAATGTATTACAACTTATGATAAATAATTCACAATTAACCTCTAACCCACCTCCTAATGGTTTACCACCATTAGAATTATGTTATCTTCAACAATGGAATTCCAGTGGAAGATTACAGGACTTATATTGTAATCCTATTTTTTCTCCAATGGATTATATATTGGGAGGTGATTTACCAGAAGAAATTGGAACCCTAACTGAAATAGATGACTTATGGTTAGGGGGAAATGAATTTACAGGGTCAATACCTACCTCTATTATTGAATTGGAAAGTCTTGAAAATTTAGATTTGTCATCTAATCAATTGACGGGGAATATAATAACTGAATTAACACAACTTTCTTTAGATTGGTTATTCCTTAGTGATAATCTTTTAACTGGTTCAATTCCATCTGGATTAGGAGGAGAAGGATGTGAAGCAATGTTCTTGAATGATAATTTATTAACTGGGGAATTATCATTTGATATGTTTGGTAATAATAGTATTAGAGAATTTGATGTAAGTAATAATTCTCTAATTGGACTAATACCAGAATCTATTTGTGAATATACAGATGTTGGTCCAAGAGAATTTTTATTATTTAATAATAAATTCTGTTTACCTTTCCCAGACTGTTTATCTGATGAAGAAATAGGATACCAAGACACCTCAGAATGTTCAGAACTTTCAAACTTAGAAATTTCATATCCAACTGAATATAGTTTAAATAAATCTTACCCAAACCCATTCAACCCGACTATATCAATACCATTTTCTGTACCCTCTTATAACTTAGTAAGTATAAATATATATGATTTAAAAGGTCGTTTAATTAGAACACTTGTAGATGATAATTATAATATAGGGAATCATATAGTATACTGGAATGGAAGTAACTATTCAAGTGGATCATATATTGTAAAGATGAAGTCAGGTGATTATAGTAGTTCTCAGGTTATTACATTAGTAAAATAACTAACCTTTCCTAACATACTTAATATCAAAATCCTTATACTCTCCAGATTCAATTAATTCTTTTTTATGATAGATGAACCTATTAGTTTTACAATGATAAACAAAGGTTAAATAAGGTATGGAATATCTATCTACTACATCTTTCAAGTCCGTAACTGTAGAGTAGACAGAAACAACTACAAATCGATGAAAAATCTATTTAAAATATTAATTCTGTCTCTTTTGGTGTTTTCTTCGTGTGGAAGAATGAATAAAATCAATAATACTACCTGGGATTTTAATCTTGATGAAGGAGAATCTTACAGAGTAACATTTGAATCAGATGGAACCTTCTATTATAATCAAGATGGTAATCCAGATATTGAAACTTGGGAAATGATAGATAATAAATCAGTTAGAATATCCTTTAATAGTGGATATATGATTATGGAGGGATATTTAGTTAGTAATAATTATATGATAGGTAACTGGATAAGTAAGAATGGAACAGATGGTGATTTTTCTGGAACAAAAATTAATAACTAACCCCTTCTAACAAACCTAAATGAAAAGTCTATTTAAAATATTATTCTTATTTCTTTTTGTATTTTCTTGTGGTGATAATCTTATTGAAGAAGTCAAAGAAAGACATGATGATGGTAAATTAAAAGTTATTGAGTATTACAAAAGGGTTGGTGATAATCAAGAATTAGTTAGAAAAAAAGAATATTACGATAATGGACAGATAGAATATGAAAGAAACTACAAAGATGGAAAACAAAATGGTAAATATGTTAGTTACTATGAAAATGGTCAGATAAAAGGAGAAGGAAATTACAAAAACGGAGATGGATCTAATCCAGGAGACACAGGAATTCCTATGCATGGTCGTAATGGATTATGGGAATTTTATTATGACAATGGAGAAATCAGACAAACAGGGACTTTTAAAGATGGGAAATTTGATAGTAAATTTATTATTTACTATGAAAATGGTCAAGTCATGGATGAATCAACTTTCTATGATGGAAAATTAGATGGTAAACATATTTCATATCATTCCAATCAACAATTATTCAGAAATATAAACTATAAGAAGGGGAAAGAAAATGGTGAATATATTTTATATCATCCGAATGGGAATGAATTTGTGAAAGGGAATTATATGAATGGAAATAAGTATGGGAAATGGGTTTTATATTACTCAAATGGAAATATTTTTGAAGAAATAAAATACAAGGATGGGATGGAGGAAAGACCAGAATTAAATTGGTATTCATATGATTCTAAAAAAGTACTTGAAATACAAAGACGTTACCGATTTCAAGAAGGAAAAAGAGATAAATTTTTTAAACAATATGAATATAATGGGTATATCCATTATATGGGTAAGTTTACCATTAAAATGAATAACTAACCCCTCCTAACAAACCTAAATGAAAAATCTATTTAAAATATTATTTTTATCTCTTATATGGGGACAGGATTGTGAAGAAGGTGTTGAAGTTGAATTATGGGGTTGGTGTTATAATATTGAGGAAACTACTCAATTAGAATTATCTAATAGTGGATTAACGGGAGAAATTCCACCTGAAATAGGAGACCTAATAAATCTAACTTATTTAAATCTCCTTTCTAATGAACTCACAGGAGAGATACCAGTAGAGATTGGAAACCTGACGAATTTAACTATTTTGGGTTTGATGGATAACCAACTCACAGGAGAGATTCCACCTGAGATTGGAAATCTGATAAATCTAACTTATTTAAATCTCTATTCCAATCAACTTACAGGAGATATTCCCCCTGAGATAGGGAACCTTACAAATTTATGGTATCTAGAATTACAGATGAATCAACTAACTGGACAAATTCCATCAGAAATTAGTAATCTAGTCAATTTAACTATTTTACATTTAAATGATAATAATTTATCTGGTGAAATACCTGGAAATATTTGTGATTTAACAATTGATTGGTCAGGTGGGACAGATTTGATTCATGAAATACCATTACGATATTTTGATGTTGATAATAATAATCTTTGTCCACCCTACCCAGATTGTCTAATCAACCAAGAACCATTCACAGATGTAAACAACAATGGTATCTGGGATGTAGGTGAACCATTTGAGGATACAAATGAGAGTGGTTATTATGATGAAGATCAGATAGGATACCAAGACACCTCAAATTGTGAAGAACTACTTTGTGATGATGGATATGTTGAGTTGTGGGGACAGTGTTATAATATTGAGGAGACGACTGTTTTAGATTTAGGTGGAAACCAACTTTCAAGTGAAATTCCATCTGAGATTTGTAATCTAACGAATTTGACTGAATTAGAATTGGGAGGGAATCAACTTTCAGGTGAAATACCATCTTGTATTGGAAATTTGACCAATTTAACTTTTATACATTTAGAGTACAACCAACTTTCAGGAGGAATTCCATCTGAAATTGGAAACCTAACAAATTTAATTTGGTTAAATTTTGTTCATAATCAACTAACAGGTGAAATACCCTCAAGTATTTGTAATATTAATATGAATTGGAGTAATCCTGATAATTTCAATATTTATGAGAATCAACTCTGTCCACCATACCCAGAATGTATTGAAGATTATGTAGGAGAACAAGACACCTCTGAATGTATTGAATGTTCCGAAACCAATGGTGATCTTAACAATGACAACATTCTAGATATTCTTGATATTGTATCAACTGTAAATTGTATTCTTTCAGATAGTTGTGATGAGTGTTCAGATGTAAATGATGATGAAATAACTAATATACTTGATATTGTTGAGATGATTAATATTATTCTAGATAACTGACCTTTCCTAACATACTTAATATAAAAATCCTTATACTCTCCAGATGCAATTAATTCTTTTTTATGATAAACAAATCTGTTAGTTTTACAATGATATATGAAAGTTATAATTTGACAACCTTTAAACTTTTTTATAAAATTATATTGGGAACTTTCTTGAATTAAAATAATCTAATAGTATATGGGTACAATCAATAAAGGAGAAAATATGTTAAATAAAATAATTTCGATAATATTAATTATGAGTTTCAGTTCTTTTTTACTATCTACTGAAGTAAAAACTATTTCTGATAAAGAAAAAAGTAAATTAGAAGAAAAACAAATAAAAGAAGAATCTAAAACCAAAAAAGAATCAGGTGAAATTGAAAGAAAAAAAACTAAAAAATTAAAAAAACTAAATCAAATTAATAGCAAAAAGAAAAGACCCGGGAAAATAAAGGGCAAAAAAGATTCTGAAAAGAAAGAACAGATTCAGTTGCTCAAAAAATTTTGTAAATCTAATAAGTTGGAAATAAAAAATAGATACAGAAATAGAATTGAAGGACTCAAGAAGTCAGGCAATAATTCTACATTGCGTAATAGTAATTCAGAATTAATCAAACAATTGAAATCAGAATTAAGAATGGAATTGGAAACTCTTAAAAAAGATTGCAAGTATAAATCTGATCAGATTAAAAACAACAATTAAAATTACATTATGCTCTTATTAAGGGATACTAAGGTATCCTTTTTAAAAGCTTACTCTTATCAATAAAATACCAGTTATTTCCGATTTTTAGAGGTAAATCTATTGTGTATATTATGATATGAAAACAAGTCGTTATATGATCTGTATTGTAATATTATCTTTTGCAATGATTAATAAAATAAACTCATAGTGAATAACATTGAATCTATTAATTATTCAAATTTCTTTAATAATAGTGTTATTGCCTCACAAATATTATTTGATTCCTCTTTTAAATTTTCATCACTAACTGAATATAGAAAATTAATAACTGAGAAACTTTCGATCAGTTCAGGTAATTTAGTTGTACCAGAACAAGTTCATTCTAATACAGTGAGATGGATAAATAAAAATGGTTCTTATCAAAATACAGATGGCATTATTACTGATAATAATAATTTAATTTTATCGTTACAGACAGCTGATTGTGTTCCCATTTTTATATTTGATCAATTGAATAATATAAAAGCTTTAGTACATTCAGGATGGCGTGGAACTAAAAACAAGATTATTAACAATGCTATTAACCTTATGATTGACAGACAATCACAACCATCTAATATATTTGTTTTGTTAGGTGCATCTATTCAAAAATGCTGTTACGAAGTAGGTGAAGAATTGATTGATTATTTTGATGATGATTGTATATATCAATATAATAATAAAATATATCTATCTCTCCAGGAACAAATTAGGGTTGATTTACTTAAATTAGATATACCCTTGGAGAATATTCATGTTGATCATGAATGTACCTTTATGAATAATAAATTAAGCAGTTATAGACGAGATAAAGGTGAGTCAGGAAAAATGATATCATTGTTAGGTCATTATTAATGGGTTTTTTTAGTTCAGTTTTATTAGGTGCGGTACAAGGTATTACTGAATTCTTACCTATTAGCAGTTCTGGTCACCTCGTCATTCTAAAAGATTTATTGAATATAGAAACTCAATATGGTTTTTTATTTAATATATTCGTTCATTTAGGTACGCTAGTTGCAATTATATATTATTACTTAGATGATATTAAGGGTCTACTAAAAGGGATATTATTAAAAGAGAAAAAATCGATTACTTATTTGCTTTTTATTATTATAGCGACATTACCAGTTGCTTTTGTAGGGATAATATTTAATAATCGGATTAAAGCTCTTAATAATATAGAATGGGTTTCATATTTTTTACTAATAACAGGATTAGTAGTCTTTTTATCAAAGTTCACTAAAGAGAAAGAGATAAAATTGAACTATCTAGACATTATGGTTATAGGATTTTCCCAGGCAATTGCTATATTGCCTGGAATTTCACGTTCAGGAATGACTATTACAGCTGCATTATTGTTAGGAATTAATAGAAATGAAGCATCTAAACTATCTTTTTTCATGGCGATCCCAGCTATTCTAGGTGCAACTTTTTTAGAAATGGTACACATTAATTCATTAGAATCAATTAATGTGATGGATTTAATTACTGGATTTGGGACAGCAGCCATTATAGGTTATTTTTCCATTAGCTGGTTAATTAAACTTATTAATAAATTACATTTCTGGAAATTCTCATTTTATGCTTGGTCAGTAGGCTTGATTATGTTGATTTGGGATTATTATGGCAACAATTAATTTTAAACATATCATTAACAGAATTAATTCTAATGAGATAGATCCAATCTATTCATTATTTGGTAATGAAGCTTTTCTTCAACGATTCTTTATTAATCATATATCTGCAAAATTTTTAAGTAAAGATCAATCAATTATATATATAAATCTAGATGATGATAGAGAATCTTTATTATTATCCGAATTATCTTCATATTCATTGTTTGCTGAAAAAAGACTTATTATTGTTCGTAGAATTAAGAAGTTGTCTAAAAATGGAAAAAAAGAATTGTTTGATTATATCAAATCTCCTAATAACAATTATTGCGTGATTTTAATATCAGAGACTTATGATTTTAAGAATTCACTCCAAAAAGAATTAGGGAAGGTAAGTACATGCATAGATGTTAGGGTCCCTTTTGATAATAAAATTAGAGAATGGGCTACTTATTATATTAAAACGAAAAAATATGATATCAATTCTGAGATTATTAATGATTTAGTTGATAAATATGGAGATTCTATATCTCATGTAGTTAATGAAATAGAGAATTTATATTTATTTGGATTAGATAGCCCTGGATATCATAAAAAATCTGAAAAAATATATTCTTTATGGCAATTGCAAGATGCAATTGGAAAAAAAGATATATCAACTTCATTAGTCATAGGTAATAGCTTGTTGGATAATGGGATATCATTAGTACAAGTGATTACTGGTTTGTCAAATTTATTTTTTCAATTGTTATATAAGGATAATAATTCTAATACATTTAAATATACTGGATTGAATAAAATAATAACAAATAACCTTAATTATTATAATAAAAAATATTCAGTGGCAGAAGTTGAAAATGCTATTTTAGTACTTAGGAATTATGATATAATCTTTAAATCATCATCAATAAAGGATTCTACGATATTAAATATAATTATAACAAAAATATGTTCGGGAATTAATTAGATGGATCAATTGTCTGATGAACAGTTAATTAAACTTTTTCAAGATGGGAATGAAGGAGCCTATGTACAATTAGTTAATAATTATAAAGATAGACTTTATAATTTCCTGTATGGAATAATTAGAGATGTAGCTTCAGCAGAAGATTTGGCACAAGAAACATTCCTAAAGGTATTTACTCATAAAGATTCATATAAAGGACCTTATAAATTCTCAACTTGGATGTATACGATAGGGAAAAATCTAGCTTTTACTGAATTAAGAAAAATTAAAAGGCGAAAGACTAGGAGTTTCAGTGATATTGAGAAGACTAAAGGTGAAGATTGGGGTGGAATGCAAATTCCTGACCCAACAGATCCAATAGATGATGAGATGTCCAATGAAGAAAAAAGTCGAATTATCCAAAAAGGGATATGCCAACTACCAGAAGATTTCATGATTGTTATTATCTTTAGAGATATTCAGGAACTTTCTTATGAAGATATAAGTACAATCCTTGAAGTTCCAATTGGAACTGTTAAATCTCGAATAAATCGAGGTAGAGAAAAACTTCGTCAATTATTGAAAGAGAAAGGAATTTATTTGAATGAAAGTTAATGATTTTGATCGATATATTTTAAGCTATTTAGATGGAGACTTAAGTTCATCTGAAGCAGAAGATTTTGAAAAAATAATGGAAGATAACCCCGAATGCAAAGAAAAATTTATTAATCATCAAAATATAGCAAAGGAACTATCTAATATTGAAAATTTGCATGCACCAGAGGGGTTTTCTAATAGATTATATACAAAAATAGATGAGATTTCCCCAGGTTTTATTGATAGGAATAGACTAAATAAAAAAATAGATAGTCTTCACTCTAATCCTAATAAGTCAATGGAGAATTCATTTTTTCAGTATAATTATATGTCCATTATAAGAATAGCTGCTGGATTAGCAATAGTTGTATTCTCAGTATCAATATTTTTCAATTCTAATAATATGTCAAACAGTGATTCTAATAGATCATTATCTGCTACAGGTAGGATTAATGGTAGTGATATGGCAGATAATAGTGAAGATCCTAAACTTGACTCTAATAATGTTGATATCCCACTTGAATATGAAAATAGTCCTGAAGGTAGTTTTAAACAAGTTAAACATAAAGAATAGTTTATAATTCAATAATATTTATAAATTACAGACCTAGAAAAATTAAAGGTTTATTATAATGGCAAAGCAACAAACATTCGGTAATAAAACAGGAAAAAGTTCAGCTAAATCACAAAGCATGATTAAATTAGTAAAAACAGAGAAATCTAAAACAGGTTTCTTGAGGTTCAAAGAAATGATTGTAGCTATCCCAGATGGAGAAAATGTAAATTCTGTAATCAAAAAAATTACTTCAAAATAATTTAATCAATATTTTTATAGGGGATAAATCTCCTATCCTTATGAATAACACTGTAATTAAATTTATTTTTTTTACCTTCATTATTCTCAGTATATTAAAATCTGAAGATATTGACAAAGCAATGCAACTTTACATGCAGGGAGAAATAAGTCTATTATCTGAAGACACAACCTCTGCAGAAAATTACTTTCGCGAAGCCCTAACTTTTACTCCTGATAATCCATCTATTTTACTGTCACTATTAGAAATAAGTATTTTAAATAAAAATTTCAAAAATATTAATTTCTTTTTAGAGAAATATCTAACTATTGAAGAATTAAATATTAGGACTTCTTTAAAGATAATTGATATATATAAAGAATCTAATAATGAGGAACTAATAGAGCTTATTAATTCTCTCATAATAAATAATCCAACTAATTTAGAATTGAAATATGAAAAAGCTCAAGTTTTGATTCTGCATCAAAATTGGGAGGAATTGTTATTATTATATTCTGAGATATATATAATTGAAGAAGATCAAGAATTGTTTGATACTTTATTAAATATAGGATTGACTATTGAGAATCCAGATATTTTATATAAAACTTTAAAATATATTTGGAGTAATAGTAAAAATAATACTGAGATTTTAGAATTATTAATCCAATTATCATATATCTCTAATGAGAAACATTTAACTGAAGAATACTTGTATGAATTACTTGATCATGAATCTAATAATGAATTTGCTATTATGATGTTAGGTGAAATCAAACTTCTAAATAAAAATTTTACTGAAGCTATTCACTTATTAAATACAATTAAGACTCATGAGAACAATTCATTAGATTTATACAGAATGTTATTAATATCGTATTCAAATATTGGAGATTATGAGAATGAAATATTATTAAGTATTGAGATTATTGAAAAATTTCCTTTTGAAACTATTGGCTATGAATCATTAGCAATTTCATATCTAGAAAAAGGAGAATATATTAATACAATAGATATATTGAACAAGGCTATAGAGATATTTCCTGAGGAGTATTATTTCTTTTATTATTTAGGATTATGCTATAGAAATACATCCCAAAACAGTGAAGCTATTAATTATTTCCTTCAAGCTTTAAAAATTAATCCTCAATTAAAGAATATTATGCATGAATTAGCTAAATTATATAATTTAGAATCTGATTATGATAAATCAGATAGTCTATTTACAATATTATTAAAAGATAACATTAATGATGCAATCCTTATGAATGATTATGCATATATCATTGCAGATAGAAAAGAAGTTAGTTTAGAAAAATTAAATTTTGCCCTAAAACTATCACAAGAAGCTGTAGAGATAGTACCAGATAGTCCAGAATATATTGATACTATTGGCTGGATATATTATAAATTTGGAAAATATGAGATGGCTCTAAAATATTTATTAAGGAGTGAGTCATTAGATAGAGAGAATTCAATCATTTTAGAGCATTTAGGTGATGTATATTTTAAATTAGAAAAGTATGAAAAAGCATTAAATATATATAATAGAATTATTAATAATAATCCTGGTAATATCAAAATAGCAAAAAAAATAGAATTATTAAATGAAAAATAAAATATCAATTAGTATAATAATCCCTTTTTATAATGAAGAGGAGTCTATTCCATTTTTGTATTCTGAACTAAACGATAGCTTGAAAGAATATAACTTTGAAATCATTTTTATTAATGATGGTAGTTCTGATACTTCTAAAGATGTTATTGAAAATATAATTGAATCAAATAATGTTCATTTAATTGATTTATATAAAAATTATGGGAAATCAGCAGCACTATCAGAAGGGTTTAAATATTCAAAAGGCGATTATGTTGTTACGTTGGATGCTGATTTGCAGGATGATCCATTAGAAATACCAAAACTTATAAATATTTTAAAGAATTCTAATTATGATATTATTTCTGGTTGGAAAAAAGATAGAAAAGACCCTGTTTCCAAACGACTCCCTTCAAAATTTTTCAATCTTATAACCAGATTGTTTTCAGGTATTAAAATTCATGATTTTAATTGCGGATTAAAGGTATATAGAAAGGCAGTAATTAAATCCATAGAAATTTATGGAGGTATGCATAGATACATACCTGTAATAGCAAAGCAGAAAGGTTTTTTGACATCAGAGCACCCCGTAAATCATAGAGCTAGAAAATTTGGTAAAACAAAATATGGAAGATCTAGATTTCTCCATGGTTTTTTTGATTTATTAACTGTTCTTTTTTTAGGGAAATATTTTCAGAGACCACTGCATTTTTTTGGAGTATTTGGTTTAATAAACTTAATTGGAGGAATATTAATTAATACATATCTTACGATTGGGTGGATTAATAATCAGGCAATAGGCAATAGGCCTATACTTTTTTTAGGTATTTTACTGATTATTATTGGAATTCAATTTATATCCTTAGGTTTATTAGGGGAGTTAGTTATAAAATCAAATTCAAAAAGTGAAAATAGAGTCTCTTCTATTTATTCGTTAAAAAATATTAATGAAAATAATTCTAATTAGTGTATTTCCTCCTTATAGAGGAGGAATATCTACTCATTCTTCGATATTATATCAACATTTAATCGATAACAATGATGTTGAAGTTATAAATTACTCAAAACAATATCCATCCATTTTATTTCCAGGTAAAGATCAATTTGATAATAGCAAATCAACAAACGATTTTCCAAGTCAAATGTTAATAAATACTACATCTATGAAAACTTGGAAGAAGGCAGCTAGATTTATTATAGATTATAAGCCGGAGTTAGTTATTTTTAGATTTTGGAATCCTTTCTTTGGTATCTCTCTAGGATATATAGCTAGATATTTAAAGAAAAATAAATTTAAAAGCCCCCTTATATCAATTTGTGATAATATTATCCCTCATGAGAATTTTATTGGTGCAAAATTATTAACAAAATTTTATTTAAAAAATATTGATGGATTTTTAGTTCAATCAGAAACAGTCAAAGATGAATTACAATCTTTAAAATCAAATGCAAAAATAGTAAAAAGATTCCATCCGATATATGATATATATGGTAAAAAAGATAATAAGTCTTTAGCAAAACAAAATTTAGATATTAATGCAAAAAATATCATACTATTTTTTGGAATTATAAGAGATTATAAAGGATTAGATGTACTTATTGAGGCAATCAATATACTAAAGACAAAATATAAAGAATTCCATTTATTAATTGTTGGAGAGTGCTATGAGAGCACTAATAAGTATTCATCATTAATCAAAAAATATAATTTAAGTAAATTCATTACATTTATTGAAAAATATGTGCCTGATCAAGATGTCTCTCGCTATTTTTCTTGCTCTGATGTTGTTGTCCTTCCATATAAAACAGCCTCTCAGAGTGGAGTTCTTCAAATTGCATATCACTTTGATATTCCTGTAGTGACTACAGATGTAGGAGGACTCTCAGAATATATTTCAGATGGTTTTACAGGTATCTTGTTAGAGCCTAATAATCCCTTTAAATTAAGTGAAATTCTATATGAAAATTTCAAAACTAGAAATTTTGATAATTTTTCAGATAATATTAAAGAATATAAAAAGAAATTTAGTTGGGAATATTTTATTGATGGTATTCATGAATTAATTAAAAATATATGAATTTAAATGTTAAAATATTTATTTTGAATTGGAATGGGGGAGAAACTTTAATTAGATGTTTAGAGTCAGTATGCAAAATTGAATACAGTAATTTTGAAATTATAGTAATAGATAATGCTTCAACAGATAATTCAATAGATAATATTCATGAGAAATTTCCACAAGTTAGAATTATAGCATTAGACCGTAATTATGGTTATTCAAAAGGGTATAATAAAGCTTTTGAATTGATTGGTTATTTAGAAGACAGTTTTTTTATGCTTTTAAATAATGATACAATTGTAGATAAAAATATTCTAGATCATTTATTAGATGCACAGGAAGAAATTGGATCTAGAGAATGTATTTTAGGATCAAAGATTTATTACATGAATACAAATTTAATATGGTATTCTGGAGGAGAAATAAATCTACCATTAGGTATAATAAGGCATATTGGCATTAGAGAAAAAGACAATCAATCTGATTTATTATTAAGAAATACTGATTATATAACGGGATGTTGTATATTCACACATAATACAAATATTAAAAAACTTAATGGTTTTGATAATACCTTCAACATGTATTGTGAAGATGTAGATTTGTCACTAAGGGCATCAAAATCAGGAATTCGATGTGTTTATGTTCCTAAAGCTGTATTATGGCACGAGGTATCTAATTCCTTTAGCAGTGAACTTAGCATGAATAAAACTTCATTAAAATTTTTTTCTTCATGGAAATTATTCAGGAAACATCTTAACTCATGGAAAATATTTTCAGGTTTCTTTCTTTTATTAATCAGAGGTTTAATTTCTGGAATTAAACTATTATTATCGCCTCTTCATAAGAGAATTGATTGATTTATATATTGAATATTGATCATCAAACTTTTTGCCATTTTTATATTTTCCACCAATACAATCAGGCCAATTAGATGAAATTTTTTCATTGATTTTTGTAGCCCATTGAAAATCAATAAGCATAATTATTCCATTCAAAACTAATAAATCTGTTGGCTTGATATCATTATGGGAACAGTTTATCTTATTTAATTTATCTAATATTTCTTTTATTTGAATTTCCCAATTTTCTGGCAAATTATTAGCATCAAGAGGTTCTCCAGCATATGAGAGAATTAGTTTATTTTTATTATGAGAAATCACTTTTGGGGTATGATTGGAATCATTCAATTTATTCAACCAAAAGAGTTCATTTTCTACGATATTATAGTTTATATATCTAATAGTTTCTTTTGTAACAGTTTGGCTGTTATTATCTATACTTATGATACTAGTTGTACTTCTTATTGCACCACTTAAAATTGGTAAATATTTTATAATATTACCTAACAACCAAAACTTAAAATTTAATAATAGATGTCTCAATTATATATTTGCTTTGAATAGTTTTCTAGTATTTCTTGTATTACCTATTTCTTCAACAGAGTTAAAATTCTGTTTTAATTCAGATATAAAATTTTCATAGTTATAAGAATCCTCAACAGTACTTTTATTATATTCTAAATGTTTAAAATATTTAACAGCCTCATCTGCAGGATCAATCCATTCTATAAATAATGTTTGATTAGTCATATTTTTTAAACATAAAATCATATTTTTCATACTCCCAAATATAGACGTACATGAATATATCCAGTGGATAATTGATAGAGCATTAACAATATCTGCCTTACCATCATAATTATCAATATTATCAAATATAGTTGTAATGTTTTTGATATTATATCTATTTGATAGATTCGTTATGATTGCTAAATGGTTATTATCAATATCTATAGCAGTAGCATGTTTACATTTATTGAAGATAGCCATAAATGTAAAATATCCAGATGCTGCTCCCAAATCTAGGAATGTTTTATCTTGCATAAATTCACTTGAATAATATTCTGATAGTAAGTTAGTTTTTTTTTCAAGATCATAACTAGAAGCTATGGGCTCTACAGTTTTACCATCAATCCAATATTTTTGGTATCCATTAACTTGAATTTTATCATTAATTAATTTTATTCCAGCTTTAGGGGCGTGTTTATTGGGGTTGGAACACAATTTATCTTTATTACTAAGTAGATTAATTAGCTTTTTTATTATCACTTATTATTAATACCTTAATTAAATAAATATCTGAGATAATTATATCAAATAAATCTATGAATAAAATAATGAAATATAAAGAATATATAATAGCATCTGGGGGATTACTGTTAATTTGCCTATTATTGTTTAATAAAGTTCTATTTTCAGGGTATGATTTTTTAGGAGGTGATTCATATTCAGCAAAAGCAGTTGAACAAGGGTTTTTTTTAGCAGAAGAAAAATATGGAGAAACCCCACTATGGCTCCCGTGGATGTTAAGTGGATTACCTTCAGTTCATTCTTTCCAGAATATTCAAGACCATTATTATCCCTATAAAGCATTTGAGATATTTAGAAATTTAGATTTATTGAGATTCTACGAATTTATTTTTCATTTTGTTTTTGCAGGACTTGGTATGATTATGCTCCTTCGAAATTTAAAATGTAATTTTATGTCTTCAATATTTGGAGCAGTATCTTATATGACAATGCCCTATCTTATAGCCAATTTAGTTCATGGGCATGGGAGTTTAATGATGACGGCTACATATATACCATGGATAATGTGGGCATTGCTGAATCTATTTGATAAAAAGAATCTGTTATCAATGGCAGTTCTAGGTTTGTTTCTGGGGTTTCAATTGCAAAGGGCTCATATTCAGATTGCATATTACACATGGATGATGGTTGGACTATATGTATTCTTTTATATTATAAAATCAATTTATAATAAAGATAATAATATTATTAGCAAATCAAGTCCGATACTACCATTACTAGGTTCATTGCTACTTGGAATTGGATTAGCCGCTTCAATTTATTTACCTGCAATATCATATACAGCTAATTCTATCAGAGGAGGAGCAGTTGATGGAGGAATAGGTTTAGTGGATGCCATGGCTTATTCATTTCCACCTATGGAATCTATAGTTCTCCTTGTTCCATCATTTTTTGGATTTGGTGATCCTATATATTGGGGAGGAATTAGAGCTACTGCATATCCACAATACATGGGACTTATTGTATTAGTTTTTGCAATTTATGGATGTTTTAAATCAAGCAAGAGAATAAAATACTTTTTTATTACAGTATCAGGACTTGCTTTACTAATTGCTTTTGGTCATCATTTTGAGATTTTTTATAAGATATTTTATAATTATCTACCATTTTTCAATAAGTTCAGAGTTCCAATGTACATTTTAATTCTTTTTCAATTTTCAATTTGTGTATTAGCAGGTATTGGATTTAACCATTTTTTCAATAAAGTACAAAATACAAATATTAATTTTCATAAAGAGACATTGTTTAAAATTCTAATTATAATAGTAATTTTAATTGGAACTATTTTTATATCAAAAAATTATTTCATGAATTCTTCAGAAAAATACCAAACTTTATATAGTCAGAAAGAAGATATAAAAAAACAAATACCACAATTAGAATCTATTATTCAAGATATTAATGGGGGTATCCAAAATGGACAAGAATTTAATTTTAATCCTAATACAGGAAAACGTGATAAACTTCAAGATATTTTAGAAGACTATCAAGCTATGTTGCACAATAATCAAAAAGCACTAAAAATAATTGATACAAGGTCATCTCTTATCAACTCGGATATTTTGGGTGCTCTAATTATTCTTGTATCATTATACTGTGTTATTGTATTTATTCCTCTTACAAAAATTATTTGGATAACACCGATATCAATTATTTTGTTATCATTAATTGATACCTCAATAGTTAATCATAAAATTATAAGTCCTGATAAAGATAAGTTTAGAGAAAGTCCATTAATTGAAAGAAAATATTTAGAAGCATATCTAAAAAAAGATTCTGTTATTAATTTTTTAGATCAAGATTCAAGTAAATATAGGATTTCATTCATAATAATGAGTAATGAAGATGTAATGAAACATGCACTCTCAAATAGATGGACAGCATTTAATATTGAGAGTGTTTATGGATATCATCCTGCACAGTTAAATAGTTATGAAGAAATAATGAGGATGGGATTACTGATGCAATATCCTAAGAATGCCCCCTTAATGCAAACTTTAAATATCAAATATCTAATATCATCAGAAAAATTTGATTTAGTTGATGACTGGAAACTAATGAATGAAAAACCAATGGATATGTATATACATAACATATATACATCACATAAAAAACCAATTTCTAGTAACTATCATCCAACGTATATTTATCGATATGAAAAATATAATGAGAGGTTGTATTTTACAAAAGAACAAGAATATTTACCTAATCATAAGGAACGAATCAAAAAATTAACTAACATTAAATTTGAACCTAAAAAATCTTCAATATTATCAAAACCATTAGCTGCAAAAATTGATTCTAATCATACAGAGGATGCTACTAAAGAAATAATTAAATGGACTCCAAATAAAATAGTTTTTAAAACAAACACTAAATCAAAACAATTCTTAAATATAAGTGAAATCTATTATCCAACTGGATGGGTAGTGACAAATGATAAAAATAAGGATAAAAATATTGAGATTTACGAAGTAAACAGTTTAATTAGAGGAATTATAGTTGACGCTGGAGAAAATACCTATACGATGGAATATAAGCCTAGCGAGGTTAAAACAGGAAGCATAGTGTCATTTATATCATTTCTTATTCTATGTTTATTGATTATTATAGGTTTTAGAAATGAAAATAAAAAATAATTTATATAATACTAATTATCTTCTTTTAGCATTGTTTATAGTTATCAGCATTGTTATATACTATTTGAATATTCAGACAATTAAAACATTTCGAAAAGAAGTTGCAAATCAAGCTACTTTTTTAGTTCAGAAATATACGGATATAATTAGCACCTCGGATAAATTAGATTTAGATTCAAAGGGACTTGATTTTATGCATGATGTCATGTTGCCTTCATTAAAAGTACCAATAATACTTGAGAATTATGAGGGAGAGAGGTTAGTTATTAATATTGATATTCCTTATAATCAAAATACTCCTAACTATAATAAATATTTACATTCCCAAGATATAACTGATATGCAGATAAGAATGGATAAGCGCAATACTCCATTAAGTATTTATTATCATATATATGATTCTGATAGTTTAAAAATAGGTAAAAAAATACCTGCTAGTAGTAGGAAAATATATGATCTTCACTATGGTGACCCTAAAATTATAGATAAGTTAGTATGGCTTCCATATTTAGAAATTATATTTTTTATATTTTTCATATTAATAGCTTTCTCTGGTTTTCAATTGATTCGCAAAGATGAAAAGAATTTAATTTATGCAGGGATGGCTAGAGAAACAGCCCATCAACTAGGCACTCCAATTTCTTCTTTAATGGGATGGATGAAATTACTTGAAGAGGGAGATGATAAAGAAAAAATAATCAAATATATTGGTCAAGATATAGATAGATTATCTATGATATCTGATAGATTTTCTAAGATAGGCTCGATTCCTCAAATGAAAGAGATAAATATTGAGAAACTATTAGAGGGAGTATCTAGTTATATAAAAACAAGAGCACCAAAATCAATAAAAATAAAAATTGAAAATAATCTAGGAAAAAAAATTGTATTAGGTGATTATACATTACTTGATTGGGCTTTTCAAAATATAATTAAAAATTCTATAGATGCAATTAAAAATAATGATAATGGAGAGATTTTAATAATTATTGATTCTTACTATGATAATTATATTTCTATTGACATTCATGATAATGGAAGTGGAATTCCTCGAAAACATAGAAACAATATCTTTAGACCGGGATTTAGTTCCAAACGGAGAGGTTGGGGCTTAGGTCTTAGTTTAACCAAAAGAATTATTCAAGAAATTCATTTGGGAAGAATATGGTTAGTTCAATCTAATGAACGAGGAACTATAATGAGAACTATATTAAGGTTTTAAAGTGTTATTAATACCATTTTTTATATAATTTTTTTAATTGTGTGAATAAATTTTTCAATATGGATTTTATACTGATTTTTCCATCAGTATCATCTTCAGTTTTTGACGATATTATACCATATTTTATCAGTCCAATTGCTGTAGAGAACCTAGGGTTATGTATTATATCTTCAGTTCCAGAAATGTTTCGAGGATAACCAATCACTACATTCTGTTCAAAGATTTCGCGGGCAAGCATTTCTGTATTTTTTAGTTGAGAACCTCCTCCAGTAATCACAATACCAAAAGGACTATTACTTATGTTACTTTTGCTAATTTTTCTTTTTACTTCTTGGAAAATCTCAGTCATTCTTGATTGAATGATATCAGCAAGATCATATTCATTTATAGTTATTTCTCTATTATCTATATTAAGAATAATTGTCTGAGATTGATCAATACATTCTTTTTTTGCAGATCCATAATCATGTTTTAATGTCTCTAGCTCTTTATTTTCTAAACATTCACCAGTTTTTTGCTGTACACCTAATGCAATATCTCTTGTTATAATATTTCCCCCCATTGATATTGCACCAGAATCCTGAACACCATTATTCTTATAAATTATTATATCAGTTGTTCCTCCTCCAATATCGATCAATACAGTTCCGAGCTCTCTTTCCTGTTTATTTAGCACTGCATATGCAGAAGCTAAGGGTTCTAATACAAAACTATCTATATCTATATTATCGTTCAAACAGTTTCTAAGATTTTTTTCAGAATCCTTTAGAATAGTTACTAAGTGGGCATTTAGCTCTAATCTTTTACCATAGAGACCCTTTGGGTTCTTAATATTCATTCTTTCATCCACTCTATAATCTTGATCTAAAACATGTAATATTTTTCTTTCTGAGGGGAGACTTATTGAACGCGTTCTATCTCTAACTTTAATAATATCGCCTTCTTCAATTTCTGACCCACTACTTTCATCAATTATTACAACACCAGAGTAGTTAAGACCATTAATATGCTCTCCTGTTATCCCAATAAAAACTGATTCTATATTATGAGCTGCTTTTTTCTCAGCTTGGGAAATAGCTTTTTTTATAGAATCTCTAGTTCTAGGGACATCAATAACCTCTCCTTTTTCTAACCCATTCGAAGGTGTTATTCCATGACCTAGAAGGGTTATATTTTCACCATCATACTCAGCTATAATAACGGCTATTTTAGTAGTTCCAATATCAATTCCACTTATTATTTGTTTTTGTTTATTCATAATTAAAAATAGTTTCTTTCTTTAACAACTACTTGTTTTTCATATAGTAGATTAATATATTGATGGTCATCAATATTTTTAAATTTTTTAATTGAGTTTTCAAATTCTCTCAATTTATCAATACTACTTAAAGCTACATTAGGATCAATAAATATTTTTGTTTTTTGGTCTGTTATTATTGTGATTAGTGATGGAGAAATAGATATTTCACTAATATTATCATACATTTCTCTATAATTAGTTAATATATAATTGATTAAAGAAGTGGCTGTATTTTTTTGGTTATGAGCAAAATCACTTTTCTGGATATTGATTATAGGTACTGGAAAATTATTTAAGGATTTTGTATTTATAGGGATATGAGTATTTTCAATATCAATAAAATTTTGCTTATTATCATATATGATTAAGGCGATAGGATCTCTTTCTACAATTTCCACATGTAATTTCCTGAAATCTTTTATTTTTATTTTAGCAGTTTTAACAAATGATTTTTTTTCGATGGTCTTCTTAATACTTCTTATATCATATTGGAATATTGATTTTCCATCATATTTAGAAACTAAATTTTTAATATCATCAGCATTTAAATAATTAGCACCTTCAATAATTATATCTTGAACGATAAATAAATTATTATCTTTACTATAATCATAAATTGATACTACTAGAAATAATATAATAATAAAGAATCCAATTTTCACTAAAATTGATTTAAAGATTTTAAAACTATTTTCTATCTTTTTCATATCAATCATATTCAAATCCTAGCAGTTTTATTTCTAGTTTCAATTCAATTTTAAATTTTTTAAAAACTTCATTTTTTGCGATATTTATAAGTTTAATTATATCCTTTGATTTAGCTTTTCCTCTATTAATTATAAAATTTGCGTGTTTTGTAGATATCTCAGCATCTCCAATTCGGAATCCTTTTAGACCTGACTGATCAATTAAATATCCTGCTGGAAATTTTTTATTAGGATTTTTAAATATGCTCCCTGCAGATCTATATTTTAGAGGTTGAGACATTTTTCTTTTATTTGAAGCTTCCTTTTTATTTTTTGATATTGTTTCAATATCTCCCTTTTTATACTGGAATATTGCTTTAATTAATATTTCATCTTCAGGGAAAGATGAATTTCTATAATCAAATTTTACATCTTTTTTTTTATAAATTTTTTCTATTCCAGTTTTATCCAATAGTAAAGCAGAATGAAAATAGTTTGATATTTCGTGTTTATATGCACCAGCATTCATATATAAAGCGCCCCCAACAGTACCTGGAACACCAATTAAACTTTCCATCCCTTCTATTCCTTTTTTAGTTGCTTTTTTAACCATGCTTCCTAACATAACTCCTGAATCAGAAGTAATAGTTCCATTATCTAAAATTTCTAAATTTTTAAATGTTTTTTTCAATGATATAATGATGCCATCATATCCATTATCACTTACGAGCACATTAGAACCACTCCCTATAAAGAATGTTCTTATATTATTTGCATAGGTATATTTCAATACCTCTTTTAATTCTATTATATCAGAAGGCATAAAATAGCAGTCTGCTAATCCACCAACTCCAAATGTAGTATGATTAATCATAGGTTCATTTTCAAGCAATAGCCCCGTAGTTATTGATTTAATATTTTGGATATCTATTTTAATCATTTAATCTCTTTGTAAATATTTTCACAAATACGCCATATATTTCCAGCACCCATAATTAAAATAATATCCTTAGGCAAAACTATTTTTTTTATAAATACGGGTAAACTTAAAGGGTCAGGGATATAATAAATGTTTTTATGATTATTATTTATAAGTTCATTAACAATAATGCGGCTATCTATATTTTTAATAGGTTTTTCTCTTGCAGGGTAAATATCATTAATAATGACAATATCTGATTTACTTAAAGATTTAGCAAAATCTTTATAAAAATCGCGTGTCCTAGTAAATAAATGTGGTTGAAATATAGAGATTACTCTATTGTTCCAACCAGTTTTTACAGCATTGATTGTAGCACTTACCTCAGCGGGATGATGAGCATAATCATCTATAATTTTAATTCCAGAGGATGTTTCATATTTTAATTCAAATCGTCTCCTAACCCCTAAATAATTTTTCAAAACTTTTTTTATTAGTTTAATTTCAATATTTAATTCCAAAGCAATTGATATAGCAGCTAAAGCATTTAATACATTATGTTTACCTGGAGTATTTATTTGAATGGTAGAAAGGTATTTGTTATTATAATATAATTTAAATCTAGTATTTAATTTATCGTATTTAATATCAGTTGCTTTAACAGATGCATTCTTATTGGTACCAAACGTAGTGATTGGTCTTTTAATGTGTTTAATTATATCTCTTATATTTTTTGAATCAATACATAATGATACTAGCCCATAAAATGGAACTGAATTTGCAAATTGGATAAATGCAGATTGAAGGTCTTTTAAATTTTCATAGCAATCAAGATGCTCTAAATCTAAATTATTAATAATTGATAAGGTTGGTTGGAGAGATAGGAAAGTTCTATCAAATTCATCTGCTTCAACCAGTATAATATCTCCTTTTCCCGATATAGCATTCGTATTGAATTTATTAACAATTCCTCCAATAACAAGTGTAGGGTCTAATTGTGCTTCAGCAAGCATTATTCCAAGCATAGAAGATGTTGTCGTTTTTCCATGTGTTCCACTTACTGCGATACTTGTTTTTTTAACTTTAAGTAATTCCCCAAGTAACTCAGCTCGCCTAATTATCGGAATATTCTTTTTTTTAGCTTCTATTATTTCTTGATTATTATTATTAATGGCTGATGAGAAAACTACCACATCACAATTCTTAATATTTTTTTTATTATGTTTTATTGATATATCAATTCCTATTTGAGATAAATGTATAGTTCTATCAGATATTTGATTATCTGATCCAGATATATAATATCCTAATCTAAATAATAATTCAGCCATACCACTCATTCCGATTCCACCAATGCCTATAAAGTGAATATGCTTTGTTTTTCTAAACATGAACCCATTCCTTTATAGATTTTATTATTAAATTAAGAGATTCAGGGTTGTAGAGCTTATTTGCATTCTCAGCCATTTCTTTTCTTTCAGAATCATTATTTAATAATTCAAATATAGTATTAAGTAAATCTGTATGAATATTTTTTTGATCAATTAATTTAGCTGCATTATTACCAGATAATTCTAATGCATTAAATTTTTGATGATTATTTGCAGAATTTGGGTATGGTATTAATATCATAGCCTTGCTAAATTTCTTCAATTCTTCAATAGCCATTGCTCCAGCTCGTGAAATTACTAAGTCTGAACATGAATATGGAGTCTGTATATCTTTTATGAATGGTTTTATTATTATATTAGAGTGATTTATTAAATTATTAATTTCATAAAATTGATTAATTCCGGTTTGCCAGATTATCTGTATATCTTTATCTATTAGTTCTTTATAGTGATCTATAAAAAACAAATTAAAAGGCATACTCCCTTGACTACCACCTAATATAAATATAGTTTTTTTTAGCTGGGTTAATTTTCATTTGATTACAAGCATCATTCTTACTAATCTTAATTAAGTTATCCCTAACAGGGTTCCCTGTAAATAAATAATTTGAACCTACGATATTATCTTTAATATTATTATACGAGATAAAGACTTGGTTTACTTTTTTTGATAAGAATCGAGTTGTGATTCCTGGATAAGAATTCTGCTCATGAATAATAGATTTTATATTAAACAATATCCCTACTAATAATGGAAGTCCAGAGCTATAACCTCCTGTACCAATAATAATCTTAGGTTTTATCTTTCTTATTATTATAATTGATTTTATATATGAAATAACAAACCTAAAAGGGAACATAAGGTTGTTTAATAGTGATTTAAGTGATATGTTTCTATTAATACCTTTAATATTAAGCAGATATAGTTTATCTTTTAATTCTTCTTTATAATTTTTTTCAATACCATGCATTGACCCAATATAAAATACATTAGCACCTTCTTTCTCTAAGCGTTTTCCAATAGCGAATGCAGGGAATAGGTGTCCACCAGTTCCTCCTCCAGCAATTAATATGTTTATTCCTTTGATAATCATGCGATTTTTGTATTTTTTAGTTTTAAAGAATCTCTAGAAATATTGATTAACAATCCAATCCCTATCAATGTAAAGATTGTATTAGACCCCCCGTAGCTTATAAATGGTAAAGACAAACCTGTATTTGGGGCATATCCAATGACATAGGCAACATTGATTAGAAAATAGAATATAATATTTACTATTACTCCTAAAGATAGAAATAGACTAAACCTATCAGGAGCTATTTTTATAGTTTGTATCCCCATATGGAATATTAACATAAATATTAGAAATACGTAAGCGATACCAAAAAAACCATATTCCTCTCCAATTATAGGTAGGATATAATCTGTATGAGCAGCAGGCAAATACCCGCTTTTTAATTCGCTATTGCCTAATCCTTTACCAAAAGCACCACCACTACCTAGAGCCATCAATGCTTTTCTCTGTTGATTATCTGTAATTTTAGGAGAATCAGAATTAAAGTCCTGAGTCCATGTAACTAGTCTTTCATACATATAATTATTTGTTGAAATTTTATATGATAAAAGAATAGCTGCTAATAGAAGCAGTATTCCTAAATATCTATAAGATACTTTGGATATGATTAGCATACATAAAATTATCAATCCTATTATTATAGTAGAGCTTAAATCAGGCTGTTTTAATATTAATAATAATGTAATTAATGGAATGGGAGTAAATTTGATAATCATAAATTTCATATTTTTTAAATGATCAGGATATTTGTCTATAAAATACGCGGTATAAATTATCAACATAATTCTAGCTAAGTCAGATGTGGTCATCCAATTTGTTCCATTTATAATAAGCCATCTACTAGGTCTATTTCCTGGATTTAAATAAAATGCTGAAAGAATTATAATCCATGTAAATAATACAATAACAGGAATAATTGTTTTTATTTGTCTATATCTCAATCTGCTTACTAATTGATATAGTAAAATTCCTATTACTATCCATTTAACATGTTTAAGTAAATAGTATAAATGATTACCAAAATTTTGTTCAGCAATATGACTGCTTGCGCTATACATCATCAGGCTTCCATATGCAATAAGCTGAATAATTGCAAATAAAAATAATTTATCTATTGGTAGATTTTTATTCAGCATTTTCAGAATCCCTTATTATATCAATAAATGCATTTCCTCGTTCTTTATAATTTTTGAATTGATCAAAACTAGAGAAAGCAGGTGATAGCAAAATACAATCATTTATAGTTGATATTTTAATTGAAGTATTAACAGCATCTTTAAATTTATTACAATAATAAATATTAGTTTCATGAGTAAGAGCAATTTTTAATTCCAGAATAACGTCACCATAAATAATAATATTTTTTACATTAATATGTCGAATTATTTTTTCAATCAATTTATTAACATTTATAGGCCCCTTAGATTCACCTCCAATTATTAAGTTTATATTTTCAAAACAATTTATAGCAGCTATTGCAGATGCTATATTAGTAGATTTTGAATCATTTATGCATGTAACTCCATTTAGTTTAGTTACTAATTCAATTCGGTGGGGAAGTGACCGAAATTTCTCTAGAGCATCTATAATTTCCAAAGACTCAATTCCATATAATTGAGCAATGGTCGAAGCCGCTAAAATATTATAAATATTATGTAATCCAAATAAAGAGATTCTTGATAAAGACAAATAATTCCCATTAGAAAAACAGATTCTCCCATCCTTATATTGAATTTTTAAATTATTATTTTTTACCATTGAAAATGGAATATTAGATTTATTAGCAGTTAGTCTTTTATTAAGATAATAATCATCAGTATTATATACTAATTTTGTTTTTGCAGATAAATTTTTTGATATATTTAATTTAGCATCAATATATTCATTAATATCATTATAGCGGTCCATATGATCTTCAGATATATTTAATATACAGCTTATAATAGGGTTGAAATGGACTAAATGTTCTGCTTGATAGCTACTTATTTCTAATACATGAAGAACTTTCCTATTATTTTTTAATTCATCTAATACATTATCTGAATAAGCTTTCCCTATATTTCCTCCAAGGAGCACATCTATTCCAGCATTTTTAAATATATTATATGCTAAATTAACTGTGGTTGTTTTTCCATTAGAACCTGTTATTGCAATGATATTGCAATGAGAAAACCAACTAGCAAATTCAATCTCACTAACTATAGGAATTTTTTTCTTAATACAACGTTGAAGTATATCTATTTCATTTGGAATTCCAGGACTTTTTATCACGAGATCAGATTTTAATACTTCATCACTATGCCCAGATAATTCATAATTAAAGTTATCTGTTTTATTAATATCTATAGTTGTATTTTTAATATCACTTAAAAGAACATTTATTTTCAGATGTTGAGCTAGTTTTGCAGCACCGACACCAGTAATTCCAGCACCTAGAATAGAAACTTTTTGATTTTTCCAATTAATTGTATTTATATCATTTAGATTTATCATTGTATTTTGAATGTTGTTAATGATATTAAGGCAAGAAGAATACCTATAATCCAAAATCTAACAACGACTACATTCTCAGGCCAACCACTTAATTCGTAGTGATGGTGAAGAGGAGCCATTTTAAAGAATTTTTCTCCTTTCCCAGTTTTACTTCTTGTATATTTAAAATATAGAACTTGAATAATAACAGAGATAGTCTCTATTACAAAGACACCTCCAATAATTATCAATAGAATTTCTTTTTTTAATAATATAGATAATGTTCCTATTGCAGCACCTAATGATAAAGAGCCCGTATCACCCATGAAAACAGAGGCTGGATGAGCATTGTACCATAAAAAACCAATACAAGCTCCTACCCCAGCCATACAAAAAATAAATAGTTCTCCAGCATCATGGATATGGATGATATTCAAGTAATCACTCCATGATCCTCGAGAAGATATATAAGCAATTCCTCCAAAAACTAACATGCATATTGCAGAAAGTCCTGTTGCCAATCCATCCAACCCATCTGTTAGATTAACAGCATTAGATGTCCCTGACACTACGAAAATAATTAATAAGTAATAGAATATACCTAAATTCAAATATCCATCAGCAATAAATGGTATAGATGTAGAAGTAA